>DEPQ01000031.1:15502-50000 GCA_002358855.1 Bacteroidales bacterium UBA3388 | reverse complement strand
ATTTTTTTTGTAATTTTGCCGAAATAACAGTCAATTAAAATGAGATTTTACACAAAAGAAGATAGATTATTTGAAATGATATGTTCGGATTATCAATTACTTAATATCATTTCACGCTTTGGCTTAAACTTAGGCTTTGAAGAAAAAACAATTTCAGAAGTTTGCGATGAAAATTCTATTGATTGCAACACTTTTTTAGCGATAATCAACTTCACAAAGAACGATGGAGAGAATATTTGGCACCTCAACGAGATTTCTCTTCAAACCCTTTGCGATTATTTAAAACAATCTCATAGTTATTATTTAGACTTTCTACTTCCTTCTATCAGAAGAAAACTCATAGAAGCAATTGGAGTATTGCCAGCAAACGAAATAGCGAGTTTAATCTTAAAATTCTATGACGAATACTGCATAGAGGTACAAAAACACTTAAAAACAGAAGACAAAGATATATTTCCCTACGTAGAAAAGTTGATAAAAGGAGAAATAGAGCCTAAAAGAAATCACGCCGACACAATGACCTCGCTTCATCGCAGACCTTTAGAGCAAAAACTCTCAGAATTAAAAGAACTAATCATCAAATACTTCAAAAGCAACAGCAATAACTATTTAATAAACTCTGTTCTATACGACATATTCCTTTTAGAACAAGACTTAAAGTGTCATGGAAAATTAGAAACGCAAGTCTTTATGGAGGAAATCAAGAAATTAGAGAATAAATACATAGAAAATCCTTCCTTAATACAAAAAACAGCCTTAGAGGAAAAAGAAATTCTAAGCGAAAGAGAAAAAGACGTGATTGTTTGCGTTGTAAAAGGAATGACCAACAAAGCAATAGCCGACAAACTCTTTATTTCTATAAACACAGTAACCACTCACAGAAGAAATATCGCAAAAAAACTAAACATACACTCTTCCGCAGGACTTACAATCTATGCAATAATGAACAAACTTGTAGATATAAAAGAAGTAAAAATTTAAAAAAGAAAAATAAAGCAAAGAAATAATTTATTAAAACAAAGAAATAACTCACTCAAACAAGTATTTTAAATCAGAAGACAAAAACTCTTCCAAAGGAATACCGCCATTACCTACTATGAATGTGTGAAGAGGTCGAAATTTTTCTTTAAACACACTTATGCCTGCATTAGTTGTTCTTCTACCGCTTTTAACTTCTATTGCAATACATTGACGATTATATTCCAAAATAAAATCCACCTCATCATTTCTTTCTCTCCAATAATAAATCCTATAATCCAATTCGTTTGCCATATTGAGCAAATGAGTTCCAACTGCACTTTCCACCCATCGTCCCCACATTTTAGGATTTGTAAACACTTGCGAATAATTCAAACCATAAAGAGAACTTAACAATGCAGTGTTATAAACCATCATTTTAGGCACTGAATTATATTTACGAGCATTATCGTTAGCATACTTTTGCAATCCACACAACAAATGAGACTCATTAAGAGTAGAAAGATAATTTGCCAAAGTTGTAATATTGCCTGCATCTTGCAATTGACCCAATAACTTTGTTAAAGCAATCTCCTCACCAGAATAAGTACAACCTAATTCAAATAGTTGTTTCATTAGCTCTGGTTTATATATAGTTTTTGTCATTAAAATATCGTGAGCAATTGCTGGTGCAACGATACTATCTTTTATATACTTACGCCAACGAACTTCATTATTGATAAAACCCACTCCACCAGGATAACCGCCAAAGAAAATATAGTGTTCCAAATCCATTCCAAAGGCTTCTTTCATTTCCTTAAAACTCCAATGAGACATATGAATCAATTCATAACGCCCAGCCAAAGATTCAGTAAGCCCATCTTTAATCAACAAACGAGAAGAGCCAAGAAGAATAACCTTTATATTAACATCATTAAACGTATCATCGTCCCACTCTTTTTTTACTGCTTCACTCCAATTATTAACTTTATGAACCTCATCAATAACTAACAAATACTCTCTCTCTTTCTTTAATTTCATTCTTTGGCGAGCAGTTTCCCATACCTCATTTATCCAATAAAGATTATCTTTTTCTACATTATCGGCAGAAATAAAGGTAAAATCAATTGATATTTCTTTCAAAACTTGCTTTACTAACGTAGATTTACCCACTTGACGAGGTCCCGAAATAACTTGAATCTTATTTCTCGCTTCCTCAATACGAGATTTCAATTCATTAAATTGTCGCCTTTTATACATAATTCTTTGATTTTGATGATGCAAAGATATACAAAATCCTCAATTCTACCAAACAAAATCCTCAATTCTTACTTACAAAATCCTCAAATCTTGCTTACAAAATCCTCAATTCTAATAAAAATTTAGCAATTCAAAGCAAGAAATTTGACGAAAATTGACAAACTGGGAAAAACAAAGAAAAAAAATAATTTTTTCAAAGAAATAATTTTAAAAAGGAAAGAAAATAATAAAAAAATCAAAGAGTTTTTTTTGCGTTTTAAAAACAATCAAACACAAAAAAAAGGAGTTGAAACTGCTTTCAACTCCTTTGGAAAATTAAAGGTTTGTATCACCAATAAGATAAGCCCTTATTTTGTTATGAAATGATAGTGTGAGCCATAGCGTTCAAAGGCTGCTCTATCTAATTCTTCTCTATGGTCAGGGTGAGCCACTGAAATTAACAATCTTGCTCTTTCTTGTAAGCTCTTTCCGTAAAGATTTACTGCACCATATTCAGTAACAAACCAATGAATGTGGTTTCTTGTTGTTACAACTCCTGCTCCAAGAGTTAGGGTGTTAGCGATTTTGCTTATTCCGTTCTTAGTTACAGAAGGCATTGCTATGATTGATTTTCCGCCTTTACTTCTTGATGCTCCGTAAATGAAGTCTATTTGTCCTCCAACTCCTGAGAAGAATTTTGTTCCCAAAGAGTCTGCACATACTTGTCCTGTAAGGTCGATTTGAAGTGCTGAGTTGATTGCTGTCATCTTTGGTTGTTGAGCCACAACGAAAGGATCGTTTGTGTAAGCTACGTCCATCATTGCAACCATTGGGTTATTGTGTAAGAAATCGTAAACTTTTTGGCTTCCCATTAAGAAAGTTGAAACCATTTTTCCACGATCTAATGCTTTGTTTCTTCCGTTGATTACTCCTTTTTCTACAAGTGGAAGAACGCCATCGGCAAACATTTCTGTGTGAATACCTAAATCTTTGTGTCCTCCAAGTTGTGCAAGCACTGCATTAGGGATTGCACCTATTCCCATTTGCATACAAGCTCCATCTTCTATCAATGCAGCACAGTGTTTTCCTATTGCGATTTCTTGTTCGTTAGGTTCTGTGAAATGTCCTGGCATTAAAGGAGTGTCATCTTCAACAAATATGTCTATCATACTCATTGGTATCAACGCATCTCCAAAAGAACGTGGAACTTTTGGATTAACTACTGCGATAACTGTTTTTGCTGTTTCTATTGCTGCAAGAGTTGCATCAACACTTGTTCCTAATGACACAAAACCATGGTCATCTGGTGGACAAACTTGAACCATTGCTACATCGCAAGGCACATATCCTTCACGATAAAGCTTTTGTGTTTCGCTCAAAAAGATAGGAATATAATCTGCATAGCCTGCTTGTACGTCTTTTCTAACGTTTGAACCTACGAAAAAGGCATCATGTTGGAATATTCCTTCAAATTCTGCACTTGCATACGGTGCTTCGCCTTCTGTATGTAGGTGATGAATGTAAACATTCTTAAATTCTTTGTTTCTTCCTCTTTCACACATTGCATCTATCAAGCATTTTGGTGCTGATGCAACGCTACTTAGGTGTATGTGATCGCCACTTTTGATACATTTTACTGCTTCTTGTGGGCTAACTGCTTTATATGTGTTGTTCATATTACTAATATTTTTTTGTTTCGTGGTGCAAAATTACACAAAACTTTTCGTTTTAAACAATTAAATGAGCATATTATTCGTTTTATTCCAAACTTAAATTTATTATTTCTATGAAAATTAAAAATTTTTTATTGATTTTTGTCCTTGTTTTAATGAGTGGCATATCTGTTGCACAAACAGAAATAAATCCTACTTTGGAAACAATTTTCAATCGTACAAGTATTCGTTCTTATTCTGACCAAAAAGTAGAAAAAGACCAAATAATGACATTGCTAAAAGCAGGAATGTCTGCTCCAAGTGCTGTAAACAAACAACCTTGGGAGTTTATAGTAATTGACGACAAAGACTTGATGGGAAAAATCGGCGATGAATTTAAAAATGCTGGTATGGTAAAGAAGGCTTCTTGTGCAATAATTGTTTGTGGTGATATGAATCTTACTTTAGGTGGTGATGTACAAGAATTTTGGGTACAAGACTGCTCGGCTGCAACTGAAAACATTCTTTTAGCAGCTCATTCAATGGGTTTAGGTGCTGTTTGGTGCGGAGTTTATCCTAATCCAGAAAGAGTAGAGGCTCTAAAAAACCTTTTATCTCTACCAGACAACATCGTTCCTCTTAATATTATTCCTATTGGAGTGAGAGAAAAAGAGCAAGAGCCAAAGGATAAATGGAAGGAAGATAGAATACACTGGAATAAATGGTAGTTATTTAATACGCACTCTTGGGTCTAAGAGTGCGTAAATTATATCTGTAACTACGTTTATAATAATTAGTATTACACAAATCACTATTAAAGCACCCATAAGCACAGGAAAGTCATATTTTTCTAAACTATCAACAATCACAACCCCTACTCCTTTCCAATCAAATATGTATTCCACAAACACCGCTCCTGCAATCAAAGATGCAACCCAGCCACTTATTGAACTCACAATAGGGTTTAGAGTGTTTCTTAGAGCATGAGAATAAATTATTTTAAAATTACTCAACCCTTTTGCCTTTGCTGTACGAATGTAATCTTGTTCAAGCACTTCTTTCATTGTGCTTTTTGTCAATTCTGTTATTACAGCCAAAGGACGTATTCCTAAGGTTATTGCAGGCAAAATAATGTTTTTCAAACTCAAATACTCTCCTTCTCCAAAATCATCAACACTCCAAAGGCTTCCAAACATAGAAAGACCTGTATAATCTGCCAAAAGAAAAGCAAATACCCATGCAATTAAAATAGCAGCAAAAAAAGATGGCAGACTCATTCCAAGAGAAGTAACAACTAAAATAATCTTTTCCAACCACCCATCTTTAAAAACCGCCGCCAAAGCGCCAAGCGTCACCCCAAGAACAAAGGCTATCACTATACTAAGTAAAGCAAGATAAATAGTATTTGGGAAAGCCTCTTTGAGAATATCAACAACAGGTTTTCCACTTTGATAACTTCGTCTTAAATCAAAATGACTTAAATCATAGATATACTTACAATATTGGTGATGTAAGGGTTTGTCTAATCCTAATTCTTTATGTATTGCCTCAATACTTTTCTCATCGGCTCTTTGTCCAAGCATCATTCTCGCAGGATCACCAGGTAAGATGTTAAATAACACAAACACGAGTGTTATTACTCCAAACATTACCAAAAATCCGTAAGCAATTTTTTTAAGTATGTACTTTATCATTCAATTTCAGGCAAACTTCTCCACGACCACTTGTTTTCCACCTTCCCTTTTGAGATTTGAATCAATCCAGGATTTGAACGAAGAATCGTTTTTATAGATTTGTCGTCAGAGGAGTAAATCAAAAAGTTTTGAGACTTAGGATATTTTTCCAAAAACTTAGAACAACCTTCAGTATTTGATGCAGTTACAACTATAACCCTATTGCCTTTTTCTATTAATTTTTCACAATAATCCAATATTCTATTTACCCCTTTTTCGTTTGCTTTAAGTAAATTATAGGAAGTAATCATATATAAATCGGAAGTAGTATCTGAAAGAATTTCTATCGTTTCATCTTCCTCTCCCATATCTAAAAGAGTTAGCGAAAAGCCGTCTGCCGCAACTGTATTAGTATTTTCCACTCTGGAATCAATAAACGTCCATTGTTTTGAAAAGTCTTGGTTTACTTTATACTCTTCCATAAGTTTCTCCATAGTAAATTCCTTAACTTCTCCTGTTGAATTATTTTTATATTTCGCATAACTAATCGGAGGAGTTACGTCATCACCCACAGGTACCATTTGATTGCCTACTTCCCATGCTCTAAAATCAATCACAGGCTCATAGACAGAACTATAAATTGAGAAGAAAAGAATAAATACTCCAAATACTGAGGTAAGAAGTTTTGAATTAACCTTACTTACTCCAAATTCCATTTTTCTTTCGATAAGAATAATTCCTGCCAAAAGCACATCTAAAACAATATTCTTCCAAAATGTTTGCCAATTAGTTAGTTTTATTGCGTCACCAAAGCAACCACAATCATCTACTTTATTAGTTAAAGCATCGATTAAGGTCAATACTGTAAAGAATGCCATAATTATTACCGAAGAATATTTGGAAAGTTTTGGGAAAAAGCCAAAGAAAATCAATACTCCTATCATAAATTCTAAGGAACAAAGAATAATTGATAATAGTATCGAAATCCACGGCATTGAATCAACAATCCAATTCATTCCGAAAACGTAAATATATTCTTCTATTTTATATGCTGTTCCCCAAGGGTCAACTGCTTTTACGAAACCAGAGAAAATAAATACTCCTCCAAAGATTGCTCTTAATAAAACGCTGATTGCTTTCATTATAATCCTAATTTAATACACGCAAATACTGAATAATTTACTATATCTTGATAATTAGCATCCACACCCTCACTTACCTTTGTCTTTCCTTGATTATCTTCTATTTGTTTCAAACGAAGAATCTTCATAAGTATTAAATCTGTAATAGAACTCACTCTCATATCTCTCCAAGCCTCTGAATAATCGTGATTTTTCTTCAACATAAGATTTTTAGTAAGGTTTGCATATTTGTCATACAAAGACATAGCCTTATCAACTGCTAAATCCATTTCGTTATTATCTTTCATTTCTATTTGAATCAGTGCAATAATTCCATAGTTTATCATTCCTATAAACTCCGAAACTATTCCCTCTTCTATCATCTGTGTTCCTGATTCTTGAATGCTTCTAATCCTTGATGCTTTTATAAATATTTGGTCTGTAAGTGAAGAAAGTCGTAAAATTCTCCAAGAAGAACCATAGTCAGAGAGTTTTGCTTCAAACAATTCTCTACACTTTTTTATAACATTATCGTATTCTACGTTAGTATTATTCATAATTTTTATTATCTTTGTGCGGTTAAAAAAATTAAAATGTTTAGCGAGGGTAAAATTACAACATTTTTCAGAAAGCAAAGTATTATTTGCAAAAAAAAAGTTTTTGACTTATCAAGTCCAAAGCTTATGGGAATAGTAAATATTACTGAAGATTCTTTTTTTGATGGAGGAAAATATACCAAAATTCCACAAGCACTTCAAAGAGTTAAAGATTTGATAGAACAAGGCTCTGATATAATTGACATAGGAGCTTGTAGTACTCGACCTGGTGCTAAATTAACAGAAGCAAAAGAAGAAATCACAAAAATTATTCCTGTTTTAAAAGAAATAAGAAATCAATTTCCTGATATTATTATTTCAATTGATACTGTTTGGTCTGAGGTTGCACGAGCCGTAATCGACAATGGAGCAGATATAATCAATGATATTTCTGGCGGAGAATTTGATTCTCAAATGCTAAAAACGGTTGGAGAATTAAACGTTCCTTACATTTTAACTCATTTTAAGGAAAAAGCAGAATACAAGAATCAAATAATAGAACTAAGTCAGTATTTTTCTCAAAGAATAAATGCTTTATATGACTATGGAGCAAAGGATATAATTTTGGATTTAGGTTTTGGATTTGGCAAAACAGTAGAAGATAATTATCTTTTACTTGCTCGACAAAAAGAATTTCAAATTTTCAATTTACCAATTCTTACTGGAATTTCTCGAAAGAGTATGATTTACAAAACTCTTGACACAACTGCTGAACATTCTCTTAATGGCACAACATTTCTCCACGCTTTTGCACTATTGAATGGAGCAAATATTTTAAGGGTCCATGATATTAAAGAAGCTAAACAATGTATTAAATTATTTAACGAATATAAAAAATACTTAAAACAATGATATTAAACATTATTCAAGGCTTACCTTCATTTAGAATAATAGATTTTGTAGATATTCTATTAGTTGCCGTTTTATTCTATTACCTTTACAAACTTCTTAAAGGAACAAATGCTTTAAATATCCTCATTGGATTCATTCTTGTTTACATTGCGAGTGCTATTGTGAAGTTTTTAGACATGAAACTACTCACAGAAATTTTAGACCAATTCATTTCCGTAGGAGTAATTGCTCTTATAGTAATATTTCAGAGTGAAATCAGACGTTTTCTTATTCTTTTAGGTTCAAATGGCTTTCTTGACAAATGGAAAAAACTTGTTTTTTGGAAAACAAACAAACATTCAAAGAATAATTTAGACGTTTCTTCAATAGTATTGGCTTGTAATCATCTTTCACAGTCTTATACAGGTGCGCTAATCGTTGTTTGCAAAACTAATCCCTTAGAACAAATTATTCAAACAGGTGATATGTTTGAATCGGACATAAACTCTCAACTTTTGGAAACAATATTTTTCAAAAACACTCCTTTGCATGATGGTGCTGTGGTAATAAAAGACAACAAAATTCTCGCTGCTCGTTGTATTTTACCTGTAAGTAAAAACAATAATATACCTGCTTCAATGGGTTTAAGACATCGTTCTGCAATAGGAATTACTGAAACAACTGATGCTATTTCTGTAATAGTAAGCGAACAGACTGGAAAAATATCTGTTGTCAAACAAGGACTTGTTCGACACGGCATAAGCATTGATGAATTGCAAACTTACCTCGACAAAGAGTTTAATTCATAAAAATATCTGAAAGTTTTTCGCAATTTGTTTGCCAACTATATTGATTGAAAACATAGTCTTTTCCTTTATTTGCTATGTTTTGTGCTAATTCTTTATTATCTAAGAGTTCTATTATATAGTCTGCGTATTCTCTTGCTGTGTTTGCAATAAGGATTTCTTCTTTATCTTTTGCTTTTAGGGCGTAATTTGCAAGTGGACTAGTAATACATGGCATTTTCATAGCCATTGCTTCAAGCAATTTATTTTGAAGTCCCGTTCCAATCTGCATTGGAGCAATAAATATCTTTGATTGAGAGTAGTATTCTTTCATATCATCTACCCAACCCGGCATTATTATTTTTTCATTTGCCATTTTTTTCAAAGAAACAGGTGCACCTCCTCCTGCAATCGCAATTTTTACATTAGGTTTCTTTTCCCAAACAAGTGGCATTATTTCTTTAATCAAATATTCTGCTGCATCAATATTTGGAGCATAACTCATTGCTCCGCTAAACAACAAATCAAATGTTTTTTCCTCAGGCTGAGGATAAGTAAAATAAGATTCTGCAACTCCATTTGGTATAATATGGACTTCTTTTTTTCTTGGACTTTGCAAGAGTTCTCTATCCGCTTCGGTAATTATTGTAAGAGAATCAAATAGATTAAACATTTCGCTTTCATACTTTGCTAAACGTTTTGCTTCTATTCTAAACAAAAATTTTTCTAACAATCTAGATTTATCAGCTCTTCGTTTCATATTCATAGACAAAGTATCCTGAAAATCTAATACTTTTTTAGTTTTGATTTTCTTTGCGTATGGAGCCAATCTTACAAATTGGAAATAACAAAGCTCTATTTTATTTTCCTCAATGAAAGATTTAAATTTTTTTTTCGCTGTTTTAGAATCATAAAACGCTGTTTGAAAAGGTAGATTTCCAAAGATTGACAATCCGACTCTAAATAAACTTGTAAAGAGATTTAATTTTTCTATATGTATGGTTTTACAATATTTCGATAGTTCTTCTCTTGCCTTTATTTCTTCATCTTTATAGTTTAGGCAAAAAAGATAAACATCGTGTTTTTTAGCCAATTCCTTTATTTGATAATAGGCTCTTAATTTATCGCCTTTCATCAAAGGGAAAGGTACTCTTGTTAAAACCACTGCTACTTTCATAAGATTTGTTGATATAGTGCTAACAATTGATTAACCACTTGGTCATTACTGTATTTTTCTGCAATAAGTTTGTAAGCCTCTTCTCCTATTTTCTTACACTCCAAATGATTTTCTATACAAAACTTTATAGCATCAGCAAACTCTTGTGGAGTGTTTGCTATCAATATATTCTTTTTATCTTCATACATTATACCTTCCGCTGCAATTGAAGTAGCAACCACAGTTTTTCCAATGCTCATCGCTTCTATTATTTTAATTCTAATTCCGCTTCCACTAAGCGAAGGAACAACCATTATTTGTTTGCTTGTCATAAAACGAATACTATCTTCAACTTCTCCAACAATATGAATTCCTTCTATATTAGTATTTTTCAACCATTGAGGCATATATCTTCCTGCAAAATATGCTTGGACCTGCGGAGTCGCTTGACGAACATTATCCCAACACTCTTCTATAAACCATTTAATTCCTTGTTCGTTAGGATGCCAATTCATACTACCTATATGAAAAATTGTATTCTGCTCTTCCAAAACATCAGATATTAATTCAGGAGGATTCATTCCAAAAGGAATACCTTTACATGGTTTTCTAAGTCCTTGACTTATAAAAAAATCTGCATCAACTTGCGTTACGGGGCTGACAGCGTCATAATCGTTAATGTGATTGAGTTCATAGTATTTCAAAGTCAATGCTAAATGTTTTAAATATCCTTTTTTGAAAGGAGTTTTTGTAGCTTTGTATATCCTTTCCCAAATTTTGTGTTCTATATTCGGTGCACGAAGAACGATTTTCGCCTTACTAAGTTTTCGCATCAAAGGAAGATATGGTGTAAGGAAAATACTTTCAACTTGAATCACATCAAAGTCCTCTGCTTTTAGTATTTGAGCAAGTTTTTGTTTCATTTCATCATTGATAAAACGCTTAACGTGATAACTTTCTCCACACAACCAAGCGACCAATGCTCCAAGTATTTTTATATCCAAGTCCACAAACACTGTTTCAAACTGAGTTTTTTCAACATATTCCTTAGGTAATTTATCAATTGAGCAAGGGTGTTTTTTAGAATGAAAACTCAAAACCTTAACCTCATGTCCTTTATTTATCAATCCTTCTGTTATATAGTGCATTCCCATACTCCCTCCATCTAAAGCAGGAAAGGGTGGTTTATAACAAAATTGAAGTATTTTCATTTCGTTTTTTTGTATATTTTCTTTATTTTATTTACTATTTTTTCTATCATTTTACTCCATGCCTCTGCATTCATAATTCCTGCATCAGTAGTTGCTTTTGCAGTAAGGAACAGTCCTACTGGCAAAAAAATCAAAGTTGATAGCCACATACCTAACCAAATAGGGATTTCTTGCTCTCGTGCTGCATTTTCTCCCATTGTTCCTACTATATAATATATTATAAATGCCAAAGAAGAGACTACTATCGGCATTCCTAAACCTCCTTTTCTAATAATCGCTCCAAGAGGAGCTCCAATAAAGAAAAGAATTAAGCACGCTACAGATAGAGTAAATTTCCTATGTAATTCTATTTCGTGTCTTCTTATCATATCTTGCTCACTGACTAATCGCAAAAGATTAGCATTTATTTCATTAGACAAAAACTCCACCTTATTGGTAGTAATATTTTCTATATCTTGTTTTCTTTCTAATGAAAGTGAAGCAAGTTTAGAATAGAAATTGTCTTTTGAGACATCTTGTTGTACATTTATTGAAAAATTTTCTTTCGCCAAACGAGAAACAATTTCTATTATTTGATTTTCATTCTTATGTAAGGTATCTAAATTTCTATTCAAAGCCTCTATATCCAACATTTTGTAATGTCCATCATATCTGTCTTCTTCCGCTTCTTGAAACGCAAAATCAGAAACATCAAACCTTATTGTTTGTTCTTGGAAATTTAACCTCATTAAAGGACGCGAAGAAATATTTTCCCCTTCTATGTTTTCATCAAAAGTATAACCCGAAAACAAACGAAAAACCAAAGTATTTCCATTATCAACCGAATACATCTGTCCACTATCTGCTATCGTGACACTAATATTGCCTAAATCCTTTGTATGATCATAGACAATTATGTCTTTCATATTCTTCCCTTCCTTATCTTTTGAGCCAATTCTGATTGTATAATTTTCTATTTCGGAATAAAACTGACTTGGTTTTATATTTAGAGTAGGTTTTTTTGTTTTAACCTCATACATTATCGTTTTCAACTTTTTATTTGCCGTTGGAATAACATTATTTGAAAAGAAAAATGCCATAAGAGAGAGTAATAAACTCACTACAATCAAAGGACGCAACACTCTCCAAAGAGAAACACCTGCAGCTTTCATTGCAACTAATTCATATTTTTCTCCAAAATTCCCAAGAGTCATAATAGAGGCAAGTAGTAATGCCAAAGGCAAAGCCATAGGTACAAGCGTAGCACAAGCATATAACACAAGTTCTAAAATAACATCTGCTCCCAAACCTTTACCTATGATTTGTTCTATTTGTTTCCAAAGAAATTGTAATAAAAAAACAAATAGCGATAACACAAAAGTCATCACCAAAGGTCCTAAATAAGATTTTATAATTAACTTATCAAGTTTTCTCACAATAATGCAAAGATACAAAAACTTTAGAAAAAACAAAGAAAACAAAAAAAGGAGGAAATAATCCTCCTTTGAAATTTAATCGCTTAGTAAAATTTATTAGTCTTCGTATCTCTTAAAAGTACCATCTTTTGAAAACACCAATTCTAATCCGTTTCTTAGTTCTACATCATACTCTCTTCTGTCTTTATTTATTGAGATTATGAAAGTATTTGGATGTTTTGCATTTACGTAATTAACGATTGCACTTGGTATTGCAGCAGTTGGCACTCCTGGTTCTGCCTTTACCTCAATTTCCGTCCACTCTCCTTTTGCATTAAAGTCCACGTTTGATGTATCTTCAAATACAATCTCATAATCTTTATCTAATAAATCTTTATCATAAAAAATGATTGAAATTGTTTTATCAGAGAAATGTGTCTTCACAAAGGTTTGTGCTTTTTCTGGAAGTTGGTTAAATTCTACTGCTACTCTTTCTTGGCTTTCACAAGAAATCAATCCGAATGCCATAATGGCTAATAATGCTAATTTTTTCATAGTTTCTACGTTTTTAAGTTTATTTTATTTCTTTTACGTTTGCAAAACTATATCCTAATTCTGAAAACATTCTGAAATTTCTATCTTTTTGCAATAATAAATTGATGTTTATTATCAATAAACTGGTAATCAATATCTAAATTATTCTTTTTACATATAGTTTTTACTAAGACTAATCCTAATCCTGTTGAATTTTCATTTTTTGTTTCTTTGTAAAAGTAGTTAAAAATCTGCGTTTGGTTTAACGCAAACGCTGTTCCAGTATTACAAAACGCTGTTTTATTTTTATCAATCTTTATTATAATTTCTCCATTCTTTGTATTATGAACAAAAGCATTTTTTAAAAGATTATTTATTAGCATTTCACAAAGGGTTATATCCATATTTAGTTCCAATATATCACTTTCTTTTATTGTCAATTTAATGTCTTTTTGAGAGAAAGTTTCTTTAAATATTTCTATTTTCTCTTTTATTATCTGATTTATGTTTACTTTTTCAATTCTATTAAATTGATCATTTTCTATTTTAGACAAAATTAAAAGCGATTTGTTCATTTTAGTCATCTTTCTTAGCGTTGTAAGTGTGGTAAATACCTTTTGCATTTGCTCTTCTGAAAGAGTTTCTTCTTCAAGTAAAGACTCTAATTGAGTAATACTTACAGCTAATGGTGTTTGTATTTCGTGTGAAGCATGCCCTATAAAAAGTTTTTGTTGTTTATAAGTCTCTTCAGCTCTTAAAGTTGAGGATTTTGCAGCATCAAACAACTCTTTTATTTCTTTTATATCACTATTGCAAATAGGAAAATTTTGTTTTTCTTTTCCTAATTGGTAATTCCTATGCCAAGAAAGTAAAATGTAGAGCGGTTTTAGACTTTTTTGAAACACTCTATAATAGATTGTAATAATAGAAGCAATAAGAACAAAAACTATTATAATGACTAGAACTAATATTCTTTCTCTTAATTCATATTTTTCCAAGGTTGGAGTATATACTGTAAGCTTATAGTAATTGTTTTGAGTATCATAAAATGGCATTATTAACCTTTTACAAGGTTCTGTTTCGTTTCTATCTTTTATAAAAACGTTTGTATCCGCAAAAGAAATGTTTTCTAATTGAGAAGCTTCTTCTTTGCTGATTGTTTCTATAAAAAATGAATTATTGCTACCATCATATAGAGTTGAATCTAATTTTCCTTCATTTTTTTTCTGAATTAATTGAAACGCATATAACTCCAATGAGTCTTCTGTTTCGTCATCTATTTCATGCATAATGGCTAAGTAAAACACAACAGACCATACACAAATTAGAATACTTATTACTATAGCAGCACCTAAGATTACTTTATATAGAGCTTTCATCTTGCTTTTCTATTAACTTATAACCTAAACCGTAAATTGATTTTAATTCCAACGAGGCGTTAGAATCTTTTAATTTTTTACGAAGATTTTTCATCTGAGCATAAAGAAAATCATAATTCCCCATTGATTCAAATTCTTCTCCCCATACAAATTCAGCTAATTTATCTTTGTCAATTAAGCGATTCATTCTATTAGAAAAAAATTCCAAAATTTCAAATTCTTTTTTCTTTAAAATAATTTCTTGATTGTTTACTAAGACTTTTTTTTCTGTACTAAGAATACACACATTACCAAAACAACCATTTTTATTTGTAGGATTCTTACGGCGAATTATTGTTTTAATTCTCGCACTCAGTTCAGCAATATGATAAGGCTTTGCAAGATAATCATCTGCTCCTAAATCCAGTCCACTAACCTTGTCGTCTATTGAATCCTTTGCAGATAATATTATCACGCTATCCTCTCTTTCTAAATTTTTCAAAGTTTTCAGAACTTGCAAACCATTTCCATCTGGTAGCATTATATCTAATAAAATACAATCGTATGAGGTTGATATAATTTTATCAACAGATTGTTTTAATGTTGTTGCGAAATCCACTTGATAACCTTCTTTTTCTAATTCTAATTTAGTTAAAGCAAGTAAGTTTTCTTCGTCTTCTATTATCAATATCTTCATATCAAGAAAAAAACCTCAACACAAATTATCTGTATTGAGGTTCAAAATTTATTATGAAAAAGTTAAGCTTTCTTCTATTTTGAAGGAAGGACTTCTACCAACTCAATACGGAAATACAAAAGACTTCCTCCTGGGATTCCTTCACTATGTTGATTACCATATGCAAGGTCTGGGTGAATCCAAAACTCATAAATTGACCCTTGATTCATCAAACAAAATCCTTCAACAACACCTGGAATAAGTCCATTTAAGACTGAAATAGTTGGATCGCCTTCTCTAATAAATGTATTTTCAATCGGTTCTGAAAAACTACCATCTGCTTTCAAAACAGACAAGGAATAATTAAATCTTACTCTATCATCCACATTCGTAGGTTTAATCCCCTTTCCTTCTTTTTCTACTCTGTATTGTAAACCACTTGGCGTTGTTTTCACATCTTTCTCTCCTTTATTCTTTTCAAGGAAAACATCTGCAGCTTTTCTATTTGGCTCCGCTTTTTTATCTAATTCTGCCATTTGTTTTTGCATAATCATTTCTTGGTAAGACTGCATTGTAATTTGAATTTGTTCTTGTGTTAACAAGCAAGTAGTATCTCCTTTTAATACTTGTTGGATTGCTGTTGCAAAAATCTCAGGATTTATCTCAAACCCTTGAGCTTTCATTTGCATTGCTTGACTATACCCCATTACATAAGAAGCTGAATCGGTCACATTTTTCAAACTACTTGCCGAAACAGAAATTTCTTTTTGCGAACAAGCGACAAATGTCATAGAAGTAAAAAGTATAACACTTGTCAAACGAAATATTTTTTTCATCTATTTAACTATTATTTATGATACAAGGTGCAAAATTAGAAATATTTTATTGATAAATTATCATTTTTCTAAGAAAAAAATAGGTAAATAAAAATAAACCATTTACTTTTGCACTAAATTTACAAATCAACCTACTTAGATTAGAAAAATTTTCACAAAGTAATTAAAAAAGATACAAGAAATGAAGAACAAGTATAACGATTTAATTGAGCAAACATTTGAGTTTCCACAAGAAGAGTTTAAAACCGAAGAAAATGAATTGCTGTTTCATGATATTCCTTTAATGGATATAATTAAACAATATGGAACACCATTAAAAATTACGTATTTGCCAAAAATAACCTCTCAAATACAGCGAGCCAAACGACTTTTTAATGTTGCAATTGCAAAGACTGACTATCAAGGAACTTACAATTATTGTTATTGTACAAAGAGTTCACATTTTTCTTTCGTGTTAGATGAAGTTATTAAAAACGATGTGCATCTTGAAACATCATCTGCATTTGACATAAATATAATTAACGAATTGTATGAACAAGGAAAAGTTGGCAAAGAACAATATATATTATGTAATGGTTTCAAACGTCCTCAATACATAGAGAACATAGCAGAGTTAATAAGAAATGGTTTTACTAATGTAATACCTATAATTGACAACATGGAGGAATTAGACGCTATGAATACAATTGTAGATTGTCCTTGTAATGTTGGCATCCGTATTGCTTCGGAAGAAGAACCTATGTTTGATTTTTACACTTCTCGACTTGGGATTAGATATAATTGTATAGTAGATTTCTATAAAGAAAAGATAACAAATAATCCTAAGTATAAATTAAAAATGTTGCATTTCTTCATTAATACAGGAATAAAGGACTCTGCATACTATTGGAACGAACTTCAAAAATGCGTAAATGTATATTGCGAACTTAAAAAAGTATGTCCAGATTTAGATTCCTTAGACATTGGAGGAGGATTCCCTATTAAAAATTCCTTGGGTTTTGAATACGACTACGAATATATGGCAGAAGAAATACTTGCTCAAATAAAAGATATCTGTAATAAAAACGGAGTGCAAGAACCTAATATATTCACAGAATTTGGTTCATTTACAGTTGGAGAAGCCGGTTGTATATTATATAGTATCATAGATCAAAAACGACAAAACGACAAAGAATTGTGGTATATGATAGACTCTTCATTCATAACAACCCTTCCTGACACTTGGGGAATAGGACAAAGATTTATCCTTTTACCAATAAATAAATGGGATAACGAATATCAAAGAGTCTTTCTTGGAGGATTAACTTGTGATTCGCAAGATTATTATTCGGCAGAAGTGCATTCAAATGCAGTATTCTTACCTAAATACTCAAACAACGAAGAAGAACCATTATATATTGGCTTTTTCCACACAGGAGCCTATCAAGAATCACTTGCAGGCTACGGAGGAATACAACATTGTCTAATTCCGCAACCAAAACACATAATTTTGGACAAAGATGAGAACGGAGAATGGTACACAAAACTTTTTGCAAAAGAACAAAGCCATAAATCAATGTTAAAAATATTAGGATATTAAAAAACTTTCGTACTTTTGCACTTTATTTTAGGTGAAAAACAAGAAATTATTAATTAAATAACAAATCAAAATGGTTGATACAACAAAATATTCAGGCAAAACTCGCCAAGAAACAGACCTTATCGGAACAAGAGAGATTCCAGCAGAAGCGTTATATGGCGTACAATCAGTAAGAGGTTTTGAAAACTTCAAAATTTCTGGTAAGTTAATGAACGACTATCCTAACTTTATCAAAGGAATGGCTTTGACAAAAAAAGGAGCAGCAATAGCAAACCACAAACAAGGTAAACTTACAGACGAACAATTCAAAGCAATATCACAAGCATGCGATGAATTATTTGAAGGAAAACACCATGAATTTTTCCTTTCTGATATGATACAAGGAGGAGCAGGTACAACTGTAAATATGAATGCTAATGAAGTACTTGCAAATCGTGCATTAGAAATAATGGGAAAAGAACACGGACAATATGAATTCTGTTCTCCAAACGACCACTTAAACGCTTCTCAATCTACAAATGACGCTTATCCAACAGCATTCCACTTTGGATTATATTTAGAAAACAAAAAACTCGTAGAAGCAATGACTCAAATAGTTGCTTCATTAGATAAAAAAGCAGAAGAGTTCTCTCAAATCATAAAAATGGGAAGAACACAATTGCAAGACGGAGTTCCTATGACATTAGGACAAACTTTCAAAGGATTTGCTAACCTATTAAGAAGAGAAATCGCTAACCTAAACAATGCAGCAGAAGAATTACTTTGCATAAACATGGGAGCAACAGCAATAGGTACAGGAATCTGCTCAGAACCTGGTTATAGCAAACTTTGTACAGAAGCTTTAAGAGAAATAACAGGTTGGAACGTAACATTAGCAGAAGACTTAGTAGAAGTAACCTCCGACACATCAGTATTAGTTGGCTACTCATCAGAATTAAAACGTATTTCATTAAAAGCAATCAAGATTTGCAACGACTTACGTTTGATGGGTTCAGGACCAAGATGCGGAATCCACGAATTATTCTTACCAGAAATGCAACCAGGTTCATCAATTATGCCAGGAAAAGTAAATCCTGTAATCCCAGAAGTAATGAACCAACTTTGCTACAAAGTAATTGGTAACGACACAGCAGTAATGCTTGCAGCAGAAAACGCACAATTAGAATTAAACGTAATGGAACCAGTATTAGTTTACTGCTTATTTGAATCAATCAACCTATTAACAAACGGATTCGACACATTACGCACTTTATGTATTGACGGAATAAAAGCAGATGTTGAAAACTGCGAACGTCAAGTTAAAGGTTCAATCGGAATTGTTACAGCATTAAACCCAATCATTGGTTACAAAAACTCTACAAAAATAGCAAAAGAAGCTATGGCAACAGGAAAAGGAGTTTATGATTTAGTATTAGAACACGACATTCTTTCAAAAGAAGATTTAGATACAATACTAAAACCAGAAAACATGATTGCTCCTGTTAAATTAGACATTAAACCAAAAAAATAATTGATTTAACAAAATAATAAAAACAAAGGCTGATTGAAATTCAATCAGCCTTTGTTGTTTTCATAACTATTGAGGAACAAAATATAATGCAGTTGTATCGTAGCCTCTTTCAGCTATTTTAGCAAGAAGACCCTGTTTTATACTCTCTTCTAATTGAGGTGTACGGCTTAAAATCCAAAGATATTTATCGGAAGAGCTACCAACTACCACGTAATTATAGTTTTTGTCCAATTCCATTATGTAATAATCGGAGTAAAACCACAGAAAAAATGAGACTTCAAGTTTTCCAGGGTCTTTAATACTGATTTGTCTTGCTTTTCCTTTCTTTACTTTAAATTTTCCATCTTTCATACCAGAATTAGTAACTTCAATCTTTCCATTAGACAAAAGTCTGTAATTTGCTTTTACGTGAGTTAATCCCTCTTCAAAAGAATGGTCATAACGGGCTATTTCATACCATTGTCCCATGTAACGAGTTACGTCAACTTGTTTAACAGTAGAATTATCAACTGTTTGAACGGATTTATTGGAACTACAAGATGTTGCAACAAACATCAATGAACCAATTGCGATTACGCTTTTTAGAATCTTTTTCATAATATTAAAGTATTTAAGTTCAAAGATTCAACAAAGCAAAGTAAAGAATGTTTAAAAAATATTAAAAATCTTCTTTACATTCTTGCAACTCGCTCAATTCCTTCTACTTTTTCTATGTTTTGAATTAACTTATTTAGATATTCTGCATTGGAAATATAGACCATAAGACTACCTTCAAACAAGCCATCATTACTTTCCATAACCAAACCTTTTATATTGACATTCCAAGCCTCAGAAATAACTCTTGTAAGGTCATGAAGTAAACCTTTTCTATCAATACCTGTGATTTTAATCCCTGCAAGGAAAGTAATTTTCTCATTTTCACGCCATTTTGCCTTTATAATCCTGTGGCCATACTTACTCATCTCATCAATAGCCTTTTTACAAGATGTACGATGCACTTCTATACAATCATCTCTCAAAAGACCAATTATGCTATCTCCTGGAAGTGGATTACAACACTTTGCTGTAACATAAGGCAAGTTTTCATTTTCCTTTGCAATCAATAATTGCTCTGGATTATTCCTTGTTTGCTCTGCAATTTCTTCTTTTAAAGTTTTTGCACTATCATCTTTCTTTTTAGGAACAAATCCATTCTTAAAAAATATCCAAGGAGAGTTTTTCTGAGTCTTTTTAAAACATTGTCTTACTTCTGTTAAAGTAATTTTTTCGTCATAAATCTTATAGAAAAAGTCTATTTGGTTATTTATTTTCAAAAAATGCCTTAATCTTTCTACGTTATTATCGTTATATTCGATATTTTGAGAGCGGAAAAGTTCTTGTAATTTACTCACTCCTTCATTATAAAAACTCTTCCTAAAATCTTTTATATAGTTTTTTATTTCGTTTGTTGCCTTAGAAGTTTTAACAAAATCAAGCCAACTTTCTTTTGGTTGAACTATTTTTGAGGTTATTACCTCTACTTGGTCACTTGCTCTTAATCTATGTTCAATTGGCACAACTTTGTAATTAACCTTTGCTCCCATACAGTGATTTCCTAAATCAGTATGTACATTATAAGCAAAATCCAATACAGTTGAATTAACAGGCAAATCTATTGCTTTTCCTTTTGGAGTAAAGACTGTTATTTGTTCTGTAACTACGCTAAGTTGGAAATCATTTACAAAATCAACCGCTGTAGATGAGTCATTATCTAATATATCTCTTACTTTCGTTAGCCAAGAATCAAGATTATTATCTAAATCACCTTCTTTAACTTCCTTATATTTATAATGGGCAGCAAGACCTTTTTCAGCAATATCGTCCATTCTTTGACTGCGAATTTGAATTTCCACCCATTTTCCTTGACTGCTCATAACAGTACAGTGCAATGCTTCGTATCCATTGCTTTTAGGATTAGTAAGCCAGTCTCTAAATCTATCCAAACGCTGTTTGTACATCGAACTTATAATAGAATAGACTGCAAAACAAGCCTCTTTTTCCGATTCAATAGGCACATCTAAAATTATTCTAATGGCAAAGATATCGTAAATCTCTTCAAATTTTACGCCTTTCTTTTCTATTTTTCCAAGAATCGAAGTAATAGATTTCACTCTGCCTGAAAGGGAGAATTTATAGCAACGTTCTATTAGTTTTTGCTTGATTGGCTCAGAGAAAATCTCTATAAACTTTTCTCTTTCCTCTTCGCTGTCTTTTAGTCTTGCTTCTATTTCAAAATATTCCTTTGCATTGATATGTTTTGTTGCCAAATCCTCCAATTCACTCTTGATTTCATAAAGCCCAAGCCTATGTGCAAGCGGTACATAAAACTGACGAGTTTCAGAAGCGATTTTAAGCTGTTTGTGTTTCGGCATAAAATCCAACGTTCTCATATTATGCAGTCTATCACACAGCTTTAAGAGAATTACTCTCATATCATCGCCCATTGCGGTGAAGAGTTTCTTGAAATTTTCTGATTGAATAGAATGGTTATTGTTTTCAAAAACTCCGTCAATCTTTGTTAGCCCATCTACAATCTGTGCAACCTTTTCTCCAAATATGTTTTCAATGTCTTCAAGTGTATAATCAGTATCCTCAACCACATCATGCAACAAGGCACACACAATAGCAGTTGCTCCAAGTCCAAGGTCGTAGGAAGCAATCTTTGCAACCTCCAACGGATGATAAATATAAGGTTCGCCATTCTTTCGTCTGACGCCTGAATGTGCGTTCATAGCAACAACAAACGCTTTTCTAATTAGTCGTTTCTCATCTTTCTCACTTGTATTGGAAACTATTTTTATTAGTTCCTTGTAACGTTTTAGAATTTCTGTACGTTCTAATTTTTCGTCTATTATATACATTGAATCATCTCTTTTTCTTAAAAAAATCTTTCAGCAATTTAGAGCATTCTTCTTCTAATACACCTGAGGTTATTTGAGTTTTAGGATGGTAAATATTTTCTTGAAGTCTTGAAGCTCCTCGTTTCTCATCTTTTGCTCCATAAACAACTCTGCCAATCTGAGACCAACACAACGCTCCTGCACACATAACGCAAGGTTCCAAAGTTACATAAAGCGTACAGTCTGTTAAATATTTTCCTCCTATTGCATCTGTTGCACAAGTGATTGCTTGCATTTCAGCATGTGCTGTTGGATCGTTTAGTTTTTGAGTTTGATTATAAGCAGAGGCTATTATCTTACCTTTACAGACTACAACAGCACCCACAGGCACTTCTTCCTCGTCCAAAGCCTGCAATGCCAAATCGTAAGCCTTTGTCATAAAATAAGCATCATCGTATTCTAAAATAGCCATTGAGTCATTTAATAAATTATTTCTTTACTTTAAAAAATTATTTCTTTGATTTAATTCGCTAAATCTTTGTTTTAATTTCAGTTTACTTTGAATTACCAAACTCTTATAATAAACACAAGAAGGATAAGATTGAGAAGAAGTTTTTTTGTATTGAGATTTCATTTTTTTAAAGTCTTTATAAGCCTTGATAACACTTGAAAATTCGCCGTTTCTTTTAACCAAAAATGTTAAAGCGGCTATAAAATCCAACACTTTTCTTTTTCTCAAAACAGAATCAACCTTATCTTGCGGTAAGTTTTTGTATAAAGTAAGTAAACTATTGCGAAAATTAAGATAAGTTTTGAATGGAGAAGTTTTATTAAGAGTTCCTCCTCCTAAATGATACACTATGGAATTTGGATTGTAGAAAATCTTGTATCCTGCGTTCTTTAATCTCCAACAAAGGTCGATTTCTTCAAAGTGAGCAAAGTAATTTTCGTCCAAACCACCAAAAGCGTGATACAAATCTGCTTTTATGAAAAATGCAGCGCCACTTGCCCAAAATACTTCTCGGACTTTATCATATTGTCCTTTATCTTCTTCTATTGTATCAAAGACTCTTCCGGCACAAAAAGGGTATCCAAGATAATCTATATAACCTCCTGCGGCTCCTGCATACTCAAATTTATTTTTTTCTAAGAATGAAAGTAATTTTGGTTGACAAACAGCAATTGTTTCATCGCTTTCCATCAAGTTGATAATGGGTTGAATCCAATTTTCTGTTACTTGAACATCGGTATTCAACAAACAATAATATTTTGCTTTTATTTGCTTTAACGCTCTATTGTATCCACCTGTGAATCCATAGTTTTCTTCTAATTGAATCATCTCTATTTGAGGATAATTCTCTCTTACAAATTTCACAGACTCATCTTTGGAAGCGTTATCTACGAACACAATTCTATGTCCGTTAGAATACTTTACAACAGATGGTAAATAAGTATTTAATAAGTGGCAAGTATTGTAGTTAAGTATTACAATTGCTAAGTCTGATTGCATTATAGATGTCCTTTTCTGAATTGTACACCAGCATCTCCCTCAACTCCTTCAGGAAGAGTATATCTTGAAAGTACGCTTTCCCAATACATATCTTGTTTTTCACCTCTTACATTAGAGTGAAGAAGGAAATATTCTGCCATATCGTTTTGTGGTGCATAGAAAACAAAAGTTCTATTTGATTCTCCAAAAGGTGTGTGGTCGTATCTCCACATTTGATAAGGCAAATAAACAACTCCATCAGGATTATCACGTTCTAATTCTGGTGTTGCTTCGTAATCGGCACGTGTTCTGCGTTTAAATCCACTTGAACCTTTGAATTTTTCATCTATTATATTTGATGGTGGACCATAAACTAAATATATTCTACCCATATCAGTCTCGTACCCTTTTTTTATGTTAGTTGTGAATTTTTTATTAACGAAATCCAATCTATTTCTATAATCTTGCCATTCTTTTTGAGGATTATCAGCATTTTTTGTTTGCCAATAAGAATATAAGAAATAGAGTTTTACCTCTCTTGTAGAGGTTTTCAAATCTTTATCAATGAATCTTTTTATTTCTTCTGTGGCAACAGGATATAATATCTCAATATTTTCATTTAATTCTTCTTCTGAAAATTGAAAAACAAAGGCATCTTTTGGTATTCCTATTTGTTCAAAAGTTGGTTTTTTATCACTTTCTTTATAAAACGCTTCTTTTTTGTAGGCATGTAAGATATTATTTGCGTCTCTTACTTCTATAGTTAAATAATAACTGCCTTCTTCTAATTCTGACAAGTCAATGTCGCCAATGATCACAGAAGTAGATTTCGATTTCATTCTTCGGCCCTTCAAAACTCCTTCTACTTTTCTGTTTGTTGTGAAATTCTCAATCGCAGTCGTTAAAACATAAAGACTATCTACTCCAAAATATTTGTCAGCATTATAAATCTCTACGTAATAGTTTAATGTATTGTTGTCTTTGGCAATCATATCAAACATATATGGTTCAATAACATAACCATTCTTTACACTAGAGGCTTGATTAGAGGATTTCTTTGGAGGATTTATTATTTGAACATCAGAAAGAGCAAGTTCGTTTTCAGGATAATTCATTCTGATAACATCTTTGACTTCTAAGGCTGGTTGAGTTGAATTTTTATCTTTAAAAGACAAATAAAGGACATAATTACCATTTGATAATTTCGCACGTTGTATATCAAGCATTACTTGATTCTCTGTTTCATTCTTTGTTGCCTTTATATTTCTTTTATCAACATAAAGCACATCTTCTGTATTCTCTGCTTTACAAATAAGAGTTGTTAATTCAACTTCGGCAGTCTCTGAATTATAAACAACACTGTTCAAATCAATAGACGAACATAATTCTACATAATTCCCACTTTGAGAATGAAAGGTGTAAAACGAATAAATAGCGTTCAATCCCTGTGCCGAAAGTATATAAGGCAAGGTAATCAATAACAAAACAATTATTTTCTTCATACTAATTCTTTTAATAAGTTACACAAAACTAACGGCAAATTTACGCAAATATTTTTAAAAAAAAGAAAGAACGCTCATTTTGAACGTTCTTTCTTCTCAAAAAAATTAGGATATCAAACGATTATTTTTCGTTTTTTTCCATTTCTTCTTTCAAAGTAGCTAAAACTTCTAAATCACCAAGAGTTGTTTTTTCTAAACCTTCGCTTATTTTTTTCATAGCAGAAGATTCGCTTTTTTCATCTTTCTTTGGTTCTTCAGCTTGCCAAGTTCTTAGGTGAGAAACAACGATTTTTTTGTTTTCTTTTGAGAATTCAATTACTTTAAATTGTAATTTTTCATCTCCTTTGGCAATTGTTTTATCTTCTTTTTGTAAATGAGATTTTGGAGCAAATCCTTCAACACCATAAGGTAAAGAAATCACAGCACCACCTTTTTCATTTACATTCATAACTGTTCCTTCGTGAATAGAATTTAAAGTAAATATGCTTTCAAACACGTCCCAAGGATTTTCTTCCAATTGTTTGTGTCCTAAACTTAAACGACGGTTGTCAGCATCTACTTCTAAGACTACTACTTCCAAAGTTTGACCAACTTTTGCAAATTCAGCAGGGTGTTTAATCTTCTTGCTCCAAGATAAATCTGAGATATGAATCAATCCATCAACACCTTCTTCTAATTCAACAAAGATACCGAAGTTTGTAAAGTGTCTTACAGTTGCAGTATGTTTGCTTCCAACAGGATATTTTTCAGAAATATTTGTCCAAGGATCTGGAATAAGTTGTTTTATACCCAAAGACATTTTTCTTTCTTCTCTATCCAATGTCAAAATAACTGCTTCAACTTCGTCACCTATTTTTAAGAAATCGTGAGCAGTTCTTAAATGTTGGCTCCATGACATTTCTGTAACGTGAATCAAACCTTCAACACCAGGAACTATTTCAACAAATGCACCATAGTCAGCTAAAACAACTACTTTACCTTTTGTTCTATCACCAACTTTAAGATCTGCATCTAAACCGTCCCAAGGGTGAGGAGTTAATTGTTTTAATCCTAATGCAATTCTCTTCTTAGTTTCATCGAAATCAAGGATAACAACTTTGATTTTTTCATCTAATTGTACGATTTCATTAGGGTGATTGATTCTTCCCCAAGAAAGGTCTGTTATATGAATCAATCCATCAACTCCACCTAAGTCTATGAATACTCCGTAAGAAGTTATATTTTTTACTATACCTTCTAATACTTGTCCTTTTTCAAGACGAGCGATGATTTCAGCCTTTTGAGCTTCGATTTCATCTTCTATCAACGCTTTGTGAGAAACTACAACGTTTTTATATTCGTGATTGATTTTTACAACTTTGAATTCCATTACTTTATCAACGAATACATCATAGTCTCTAATAGGTTTAACGTCTATTTGACTACCTGGTAAGAATGCTTCTATACCAAATACATCAACGATAAGACCTCCTTTTGTTCTGCTCTTAACATATCCGTTGATGATTTCTTGTGAGTCAAATGCTTCATTAACTCTATCCCATGATTTAAGGATTCTTGCATTTTTATGAGAAAGAATAAGTTGTCCGCCTGCATCTTCTTTTTGTACAACAAAGACTTCTATCTTGTCTCCTACTTTTAAATCTGGATTGTAACGGAATTCTGACAATGGAATAACACCATCTGATTTGAATCCAATGTTTACAATTACTTCTCTGTTGTCTTTTGCAACGATTACGCCTTCTACAACTTGTTGATCGCCTATTTGATTGAATGTTCTATCATAAGCCTCAGTCATTTCTTTGTTTTGTTCTGCTGAGTAGTTGAATTCTTGTTCTCCAACTGCATTCCAATCAAAATCAGCCAATGGTTGTACGTTTTTTAAATCTCTCATTATAAGATTTTTCTTTTTTTATTGCCCCTTACCGAGCGGTTAAACTTTTATTTACTTAAATATAATTTTCAATGTTCAAATTTTGGGTAAGCAAAATCCTACTTATCAAAAATTGGGTGCAAAGGTACTACTTTTTTTCTTTATTTTACTATCTTTGCTCAAAAATATTTTTATGACAGACAATAGATTAGAGATTTTTTTTAAACAAAAAGATTACATAAAAGAGCAAAACAGTATTCCAATCGCTCAAAGAATTGAAATTTTAAAGCGTTTAAGGGAACTGATACGAAGCAATGAAGAAAAGATTAAGCAAGCTTTGAGCGAGGATTTACACAAAAATCCTACGGAAGCTTATATGACAGAAATCGGAATTACGCTTTCGGAAATCAATTATTGCATAAAACACTTAAAATCGTGGGCAAAAATTCGCAGAAAGCCATCTTCCGTTCTACTTTTTCCTTCAAAAGCCTATATTTATCCGCAAGCCAAAGGATGTGTTCTTATAATTTCGCCTTGGAATTACCCTTTTCAATTAAGTATTCTTCCTTTGGTTGGAGCAATATCAGCAGGTAATTGTGTTATTCTTTCTCCTTCTTCTCAATCTCTTTCAACCAACAAATTATTGCAAAACCTCATCAATCAAAACTTTGATAGCAAACATTTATTCTGTACCGATGGGAATAAGAATCTTAGCACCGAAATACTAAATCAAGGAGTTGATCATCTTTTCTTTACAGGTAGTTACACAACTGCTCAATATCTTCATTCTATTTGCAGCAAGAATTTAATTTCTACTACATTTGAATTAGGAGGTAAGTCTCCGCTTATAATAGATGAGGATTCCAATTTAAGCATTGCAGCAAAAAGAGTTTGTTTAGGCAAATTCATCAACTGTGGTCAAACTTGTATCGCTCCCGATTACTTGTTTGTTCACAAGAAAGTAAAAAGAGAATTTATTGAATTGCTAAAAGAAAGTATAATTTCAACCTTTGGCAAAGATGCTTCAAAGAGTGAGAATTACGGGAGAATAATCAATCAAAAACAATTCTTACGCCTAAGCAATCTTCTTTCACAAGGAGAAATTCTTTTCGGAGGAGAAACTATCGAAAGTGAGAATTTCATTTCTCCTACTTTAATTCGCCCTTACGAACTTGGGGATTCTCTGATGCAAGAAGAAATTTTCGGACCAATACTTCCTATTTTAGAATTTGAAAACATTGAAACGGTGATTGAATACATTAACAAGCGTCCACGACCTTTGGCTTTGTATTATTTCGGCACTAAAAACACAAATATAATCAAACAAACAACAAGCGGAGGCATTTGTTTAAATGACGCAATTATGCATATAATTCCTCATTCCTTACCTTTTGGCGGCATAGGTCAAAGCGGAATGGGTGCATATCACGGAAAAGAAAGTTTTAACACCTTTTCACATTACAAATCCATTCTAAAAACTCACAAAAATTTTGAATTCAAAATCAAATACCCTCCTTACAATTACATAAAACAGAGAATAATAAAATTACTTATGGATAGATAAAAATAAAACAAAGACTTAGCAAAATAAGTCTTTGTTTTAATAAATTATTTCTTTGCTTTATTTTTATAATTCTTTGAATTATTTCACAATCAGTTTCTTTTTTACACTTCCTTTTGTAGTGTTTATTTTTACAATGTATGAACCTGCTTTGTAGTTTGCAATATTTAACTGAATGTTTCTTTTGTTTGCTTTGCGTTTTTCAATCAAGCGATTCAAAGCGTCATAGATTTCAACTTCTTTTATTGCAAAAGCAGAATTTATATTCAAAACATCTTTTGCAGGATTAGGATAAATATCTATGTTTTCTTCAAGCAATTCAACCGAAACAACGCCACTATCTAATGAATCAGAAGAAGAAGTATCTATTATAGCTTGAATAGGACAAATTCCAAAAGCTTGAAAAGCAGAACTATCATTTGTTGGTATATGTGCTGCTGATTCATATCTTGCTTGTCCTTCATATCGATCATACCAAGGAAGGTCTTCTATGTAAACCCATTCTCTATCATAATAACAAGTTTTGACATAAGGTTTATATTTAGAACTATATCTGTAAGGTGCTACCATTCGGTGAATTTCTGGACCATCTCCTGGTAAAATAATCCATTCATCATCTGGGATATCTAAAAGCATTAGAGCTGGATCTGTGCTATAAACACCAATATTATCAACCCAAGCACTGCAACTGCTATTGTGCTTAAACGCTATGTAATAATCTGCGTATAAAGTAATAGTATCGTCAAAAATACATTCGATAAAAGGAAATACAAAATTATTATGTTGTTCCCGGTGTTGCATATAATTTACAAAGTCAAAATTTGGATCGGCTACACTGCCTGAAACGAAAGTTTTTTCATAGAAAGTTTCTGTTAAATCGGAGTTTAAAACACTCAACGTTATGGTATCAACTTGATGCATGAAGTTGTGTAGATAATTAAAATACGAAGAAAGAGCAACGCCTATTATTTTGACACTATCATTTTCAGCAACCTCATATCTTTGAGCAATTTCTTGCATAAAATCATTGCTTATAACATCGTAAATATTAGAAAAATTTGAAAGACCATACCTGTTTTCATGTTGATAAACAGTACTTCTTTCTATTGAATTATCTATTAAAGGAGGAAATATATATTGGTCAAAATAATCATCACCTACCCAAACTGTATCTAATTGAGCTTTTGAACAAAAAGGCAATAATGCTAATAAAATTACTAATAACTTTTTCATAATCTTTATGTTTTTAAGTTGTTAATCTATACAATCTACATTTATATTTTCAATATTAATGTTAGCATTATCAATAACCCAATTTATACCCACACAACTATACGGTAATAATGGATTACATATATTTCCTGGTGTAGTATTTATTGGATCTATTTTTACAATTGAGTTATCTAAACATGAGAGATAAGGATGATTTATGTCTTTTGTAGCAAATAATTGCATGTTATTTGATTGAGAAAAAGAATAAGTCCCCGCAACAGCGTAATGATCAGGAGAAATTAAACTAAAATGATTTATTTGATTTGGAGTATTAAAATTTTCCATTAAAGTATTGTAAGGATTTGGATTAAAAGGATCTATATATGTCATTGTTTGAACTTTTCCCATATTACTAAAATAACTATCATTTAACAATAACAATCTACTAAAATTGGAAGAATATTCCATTTCCAAAGGTTTGTTATCTTTATCATTATGATAATGTAGTTGTGATGATAAAATATGGTGCAACCACTTTCTATGAAAATTTATCAGAGTAAAACAGTTTTGTCCATCATTAGCTGAGACACATACAGCAAAGGTATCTTGTGAAATATCTGCGATGTGAAGAGGAAAATGATAGGGGTCGCTAGATAAATTGAAATATACACCCGGGAATGTGAAAAAATAACTGTTTACATTATCTAAATATTGTCCGTTATGTTTAAAATATCTTATTATATATTCATTTGTTAAATGAATGTTGCTTACGGTTATTACGTAATCATTATAATAAAACATATCCCATAAGACTTCCAAATATGTTAAATTATAAAAAGGGTAGGGGTTATAAGCAATAGTATTTGGATTAGAAAAATTTAAATGAACTATTTGACCAAAAGTTGATAGAATAGGAGAATCATTACCTATTGCAGTTAACATTTTTTCACCAAAACTGGTTTCGTAATATATGATCTTTGTTAGATTTTCAATAGTATTTATATCTGCATATTCATATTGAAAGTTACCATTGTTTATAAAATCATTCATATTAAGATGTCCTATTATGCCGACATAATTACCTTGACTTGTTAGTCTTTGACCACAAAAATATACATCATCAAAATATAAAGTAAAGTCATTAATGATAATATCTGCTGTGTTTAAAAGAGAAATCATTTTGAAATTATCAGTATTGTGCCATAAGACAAAACCATAATGATCTACTCCTTCTTTTTTCGTTATTCCAACTAAATAATTATTGTTATAAACCCTTACTTTTTGAGCGTAGGTATCGGTTGGAAATTGCGTATGTAAGGTAACACTTTTCTGATTTTGCCAATCTTGTGCACTAAGTTGGCTAATGTATAGTATATTCAATAGAAATAATACTACACAACTCAAAAGGAATTTTTTCATGTTAGTAATATTTTTAATTAACGCTACAAAGGTATAAATAAAAAAAGAATCTTTCCAAATTTTTTCTTTGAAATATTCTTTTTTTTCTTTATTTTAGAAAATTATTTCTTTGAATTATTTTTACGAAGTCTTTCATTAACTTCAATACCTTTGGACTTATTGTTTGCTCAATCTCGTAATATTCGTTTGGAGAGCCTGTTTTACATTCTTGGAACAAGTGATTTAAGCCTTTTAATTTGTGTATTTTATAGGATTTATTACCGCCTTCTTTTAATGCTTTTTTGATTGCAGGCAGGTTTTGATAGTGTAAGACTTGCAAATCCTTTGTTCCATTTAAGACAAGTATAGGTTGCTTTACTTTTTTCAAGTATTCGGCTGGTTCTAAATCTAAAAAACACTTCATCCAAGGCTGATCGGCTCCTTCAAATTTGCGACTTTGTAGCATTTCTAATTGTTTTGCTAATTCTTCTTCTGTTTTACTTGCTTTAAATATGGCTTTATTTTGTTCTATCAAGACTTCCATTCCGTTTACTCCCGGTCCTGCCAAAAGAATTAAGAAATCTACATCTGAATTGCGAGATGCTACTATCGGTGCTATCAATCCCCCTTCGCTATGTCCTACAAGTCCTATTTTATCTGTGTCAATATTTGGGTGATTCTTTACTGCATTGATTGCAGACTCTACATCAAGAGCGTAATCTAAGGTTGTAGCATTGAATAATTCTGCATTTTCTGAGCCAAATCCTCTATCGTCATAACGAAAAACAGCTATTCCGTTATTTGCCATATAGTCTGCTATCACTGCAAAAGGTCTATGTTGCATTATTTCTTCATCTCTGTTTTGTATTCCTGAACCACTAATCATTATCATCAAAGGATATTTTCCTTCTTTCTTTGGATAGGTTAATGTTCCTTTGAAATCATAATCTACTCCTTCGGTTCTAAACGAGATTTCTTCTTGAATATAAGATGGATTTGCAGGAGGATTTTGTGGACGATTAACAATTATTTCCGGTTTTTCTTTTTTCACCAAACACAATGGCAACTCTAAAAACATTTGTTTAAAGTTTCCGAAAACAGAGTCTTTGGTTTCATTTATTTTTCCTTTGAATGTGGCTTTTAATTGTTTTACGGAAAATAGCAAAGAGTCATTTCTCAAAACTATTTTTGTTGCTGGAATAAGTTCTTTTGTTTGTGCAGGTGAGCCTAATAAAGCAGTTGTATCTTTCCCTATTGAAACCTCTAAGGTTAATGGGAGTTTTTGTCCTTTAAACTCTAAATTTCCTTCGTAATAGTCTGTTTGTTGTGCATAAAGTGCTGTACTAAACAATATAATGAATAAAATAATTGCTTTTTTCATATTTTTCTTATTTTGTTCTTTTGATTTCTGAAATCATTATCGCTGTTGCTATTGAGGCGTTAAGGCTTTCGGGTTTATTATCGGTACGAAAGCGGGGTATTGTTATTTTTTGATTTACTAAGTCTTGTATTTCGGGACTTATTCCGTGTGATTCGCTTCCTATTACTAAGATTGCGTCTTTTGAGAATTGTTTCTCGTATATATTTTCGCCACCTTCTATAATTGAACCATAGATTGCAAGGTCGCAAGGTTGGTTTCCAAGGTAGGTTTTCAAATCTGTGTATTCTACTTTAACTCTAAAAATTGAGCCCATTGTAGATTGTACGGTTTTGGGATTGAAAACATCTACACAATCTTTGGAACAGATGATGTTTTCTATCGCATACCAATCGGCTAAGCGTATTATTGTACCTAAATTTCCTGGATCTTTTATTCCGTCTAAGGCTATTGTGAGTCCTTTTGGTGTTTTTTCGGAATTTTGCTTTGGCATTTTTACCAAAGAATAGACTTGATTTGGAGTAGAAAGGAGTGTTATTCTTTCCAAATCCTCTTGTGAGGCCTCAAATAAAAGGTTTGTTATTTTTTTTTGAGAGATTATCTCTTTATTTTTTTCAATCCATTGTTTGTGTGCATAGATTGATTGTATTTCGTAATCGGATTGCAAAAGTTCTTCTAACATTTTTTCGCCTTCTACAACAAATATTTCGTCTTGATTGCGAAATTTACTTTGTTTGTAACGATTTAATCGTTTTATTTCGGCTTTTGACAACATAATTTAAAATAAAAGGAGTTCCCTTTCAGAGAACTCCTTTATTATTTGTTTAACAAAATTACTCTGCGTAAACTTCAAATGTAATTTCTGATTTTATTTCTTTGTAAACAGATACAATAACTTTGTGAGTTCCTATTTCTTTTATTGCATCTCCTACGATTGATATTTTCTTTCTATCAACATCTATATCAAATTGAGCTTTTATTGCATCTGCTATTTGAATAGTGTTTACAGAACCAAATATCTTTCCGCTTTCGCTTGCTTTTGCAGCTATTTTTAAGCCTTCTACCTTATTTAATGTTTCAGCAAATGCTTCTGCATCTTGTTTTATTTTTGCTTCTTTAAAAGCTCTTTGTTTAAGGTTTTCAGCTAATATTTTTTTGTTAGAAGGTGTTGCAACCATTGCATAGCCTTGTGGTATAAGATAGTTATTTGCGTATCCGTCTCTTACTTTTACTATCTCATCTTTATACCCTAACTTATTTACGTCTTGTTTTAATATAATTTCCATTGATTCAATCTCCTTTTTATTTTAATAAGTCTGCAACATATGGCATTAACGCTAAATGTCTTGCTCTTTTTACAGCTTGTGATACTTTCTTTTGATATTTATTTGAAGTTCCTGTTATACGTCTTGGTAAAATTTTACCTTGTTCGTTAACAAACTTCAAAAGGAAATCTGCATCTTTGTAATCAATATACTTAATTCCGCTTTTTTTGAAACGACAATATTTTTTTCTTTGTGTTTCTACTGCGATTGGGGTTAAATATTTTATTTCTGTTTCGTTTGCCATCTTTTTTCTTTTTTAAAGGTTTATTCTGCTACTTTTTGTTCTGCTGCTTTTTGTTGGCTTTTCAAACCATTAGCACGTCTTTTTTCGTTATATGCAATAGCGTGTTTATCTAATGAAACAGTCAAGAAACGAAGTAATCTTTCATCTCTCTTATATGCTGTTTCTAATTTAGCTATTACATCTCCTTCTGCACGGAATTCTATTAAGTAGTAGAATCCTGTTGTTTTCTTTTGAATAGGATAAGCTAACTTTCTCATTCCCCAATTGTGCTCGAAAACGATTTCTGCACCATTATCAGTCAATAAAGTCTGATACTTTTTTACCGTTTCCTTTATCTGTTCTTCAGATAAAACGGGAGTTACGATGAAAACGGTTTCATACTGTCTTACCATACGGTTTTGTTTTTTAATTTGTTAATAATATAATTTTTTGAGTTTGCAAAAGTAGTACTAATATTTCATTTGACAAAATTTATCCTAAGAAATATTTTTCTAATTCAAAGAGATAATTCCCTAATTCAAAGAAATATTTT
>DEPQ01000031.1:0-15381 GCA_002358855.1 Bacteroidales bacterium UBA3388 | reverse complement strand
ATCTTTTGTGGTTCTGACGGATTATTTGGTCTTGTTTCTTCTTTTCTTGATGTAGTTATTCCTTTATTATCAGTTTTTGGCAAATCTGTTTCTTTCACTTGTTGTTGTTCTGCAATAGGTAATGTTGCTCTACATAAGAAAGATGTAATGTCTTTATTTATACCGCCCAACATTTTTTCAAACAAAGAGAACGACTCAAATTTGTAGATTAACAAAGGATCTTTTTGTTCGTATGAGGCATTTTGAACCGATTGTTTTAAGTCATCTAATTCTCTTAGGTGCTCTTTCCAAGCGTTGTCTATGATTTGTAAAGTTATACTCTTCTCAACAGAAAGCGAAATTTCTTTTCCTTCTGTGTTATAAGATTTTTCTATTGGTGCAATAGCAGTTATCATTCTTTTTCCATCAGTTATTGGAAATGCAATGTTTTCGTAGCGATAGCTTTTGGCCTCATAGATATTTTTTACAAAAGGAAATGCTAATTTTCCTAAGTTCGCTAATCTTTCTTTATAGTAAGCGTAAACATTTTCATACAATGCCTCAACATTATCCTTAACTCTATTTTTCATAAAAGTAGTTTCGTCTATTGGACATTCATATCCGCAAACTTTTATAAACTCTAATGAAAATCCTTCATAGTCATCTTTAAAATCTGCAACCATTACTTCTAATGTATCATAGATCATATTAGATATATCTATCGAAAGTTTATCTCCATATAAGGCATTACGGCGTTTGGTATAGATAACTGTTCTTTGATTGTTCATTACGTCATCGTATTCCAACAATCTCTTACGGATTCCAAAGTTATTTTCTTCTACTTTACGTTGTGCTCTTTCTATACTCTTTGTCATCATAGAATGTTGTATTACCTCGCCTTCTTCAAGTCCAAGTCTATCCATTACTTTTACCATTCTATCAGAACCAAATAAACGCATAAGTTTGTCTTCCAAAGAAACAAAGAATTGACTGCTTCCTGGGTCACCTTGACGTCCTGAACGACCTCTTAATTGTCTATCGACACGACGTGATTCGTGGCGTTCTGTTCCTATAATTGCTAATCCACCTGCTTCTTTTACTCCTTCTTGAAGTTTAATGTCGGTTCCACGCCCTGCCATGTTAGTTGCAATTGTTACAGCCCCTGCTCTACCCGCTTGTGCAACAATGTCTGCTTCTTTTTTGTGAAGTTTAGCGTTAAGAACTTGGTGTTCTATTTTTCTTAACTTCAACATTTTTGATAACAATTCAGAAGTTTCAACGTCTGTTGTACCAATCAACACAGGTCTTTTCTCTGCAATCAATCGTTCAACCTCGTTAATTACAGCTGCAAACTTTTCTCTTTTTGTTTTATATATTAAATCGTCATTGTCATGTCTAATAACAGGGCGGTTTGTTGGTATTGTAACAACGTCTAATTTGTAAATATCCCATAATTCTCCTGCTTCTGTTTCAGCAGTACCTGTCATACCTGCTAATTTTGAGTACATTCTAAAATAATTTTGTAGAGTTATTGTTGCGTATGTTTGTGTTGCTGCTTCAACTTTTACTCTTTCTTTTGCTTCTATTGCTTGATGCAAACCATCTGAATAACGTCTTCCTTCCATTATACGTCCTGTTTGCTCATCTACAATCTTTACCTGATTGTTTATTACAACATACTCTACATTGTTTTCAAATAATGCGTATGCTTTCATCAATTGATTGATTGTATGCACTCTATCGGATTGCACTGCATAGTTTTGCATTATTTTGTCTTTTCTTTCTGCTTTTTCTTGTGGAGTAAGATTTTCTTTTTCTAACTCTGCTATTTCACTTCCAACATCTGGCAATAAGAAGAACTTAGGATCTTCACCTAATTTTGCAAGAAAATCCATTCCCTTTTCGGTTAGCTCTATGGAATTGTGTTGTTCTTCTATCACAAAGTAGAGTTCGTCATCTATTATGTGCATATGTTTGCTTTGGTCTTGCATATAATAGTTCTCTGTTTTCAATAAAAGTGCTTTTATACCAGGTTCTGAAAGGAATTTAATCAATGCTTTATTTTTTGGCAAGCCGTGATGAGCTCTAAGTAAGAGTATCCCTCCTTCTTTTTCTTTTTCTGGTGTGTAACCAGGCATTAAGCATTTTTTTGCATCAGAAAGAATTTGTGTCACTAATTGTCGTTGTGCGTTATAAAGCTTTTCTATAACAGGACAAAATCTTTCAAACTCTTGATTATCGCCTTTTGGAGTTGGTCCCGAGATAATGAGCGGTGTTCTTGCATCATCAATCAACACGGAATCGACCTCATCGACTATTGCATAGTTATGTTTGCGTTGAACAATCTCATTTGTATTGCTACACATATTATCTCTTAGGTAGTCAAAGCCAAATTCATTGTTTGTACCGTATGTAATATCTGCATTATAGGCATTTCTTCTTGCTTCTGAATTTGGTTCGTGCTTATCAATACAATCAACTCTCAAACCGTGAAATTCAAAAAGCATTCCCATCCATTCGCTATCACGTTTTGCTAAATAGTCATTCACTGTTACAACATGCACTCCCTTTCCTGGCAAAGCATTAAGATAAATTGGCAAAGTAGCAACCAAAGTCTTTCCTTCCCCTGTTGCCATTTCAGCAATTTTCCCTTGATGCAACACAGTTCCTCCAATCAATTGCACATCGTAGTGAACCATATTCCATTCCATTGGTGTTCCCCCTGCAATCCAAACTTTGTCAAAATAGGCTTTATCACCTGAAATATTAACATTATCCTTTATTGTAGAAAGATATTTATCATATTCTGTTGCTGTAACTTCTACTTTTTCGTTTTCTGTAAAACGTTTTGCTGTTTCTTTTACTACTGCAAAGGCTTGTGGTAATATCTTATCTAAAACAGATTGTGTTTTGTCGTAAATTTTCTTTTCTAAATCTTCTATTTGAGTATAAATTTTTTGTTTTTCATCTATACTCATTTCAAACTCATTTTCTATCCTTTGTTGCAAAGAATCTAATTGAGATTGTTCTGAGGCAACGGTTTGTTTAATTAAATTTTTAAATTCTACTGTTTTTGCTCTCAGTTCATCATTAGACAATTTAGTAACTTGGTCATAAGCTTCTAAACACTTAGACAAAATAGGATTTAATTCCTTTAAGTCTCTTTGCGATTTACTTCCAAATAATTTTGTCAAAAAATTTGCCATATCTAATTTTCGTTTTTATTATCAATCAATTTATTTTCTATTTTTTTCTTTGGATAATATATATCTAAGGCTACAATCATTGCTGTTAAGCCCCAAAATGGTACTGCTAATTTTTCTGTTTCTAAAAAGTTATTAAACACTCCGTGAACATAATACGTAACTAAAGAAAGCACTAAAAACAAAGCCAAATCTGCAACTGCTTTATCTTCTGCTTTGTGATAGACTCTCAATCCTATACAAACAGTTGTCAAATATAAGATAAGAACCGCTATTGTACCAAAAAATCCTTGTTCACTAAGAGGTTTTAAATATTCACTATGAGTACTGCCCAAAATTCCTGCATTTGTACTAATTTGAGTAAGGTTATAAGATTTTTGATAACCAGAATAGATAAACTTATAAGTACCCGGTCCCCAACCAACAATAGGTCGTTCCTCAAACATCGCAATTGCACAGGCCCATCTATTCAATCGCTCAACGTTTGAATCGTCTGTACTGATATTTGTAATCGAAGTCATGTGCTCAACCATATTTCCCGAAGAATCTTGATTGTTTTGTTGCAACATTCCCAAGATTGACGACCAAAATATCAGCACAAAAACACCTACAATACCAAGACCTATAAGTATAGTTTTTAGTTTTATTCTCATTTTCACTGCGACAAACACTGCAATTGAAGCCAAAACACTTGCCCAAGCAGCCCTTGAATACGAAAAAATCAAACCTAAAACCAACACAACAAATACTACAACAGCAAAAATCCTCCACGATTTAGTCGGAGTGAGTTTTTTATTACCTATGACATAGACAAACGAAAGCGGAACAAACAAAGCAAGCACCGCTCCGTATGCTGTGTGATCATTATAAAAAGGTTGCATAACATAATGTGCATACGAGAGTGCAAAATTCTCCGTTGAAAGCAAACCAATACACACAATCGCTATCACACTCAAAGGAATAACATAGCAAAGAAAGAAATTCTTTAAATTTTTAAATTTCTTAAATAATGGAATCAATACAAAATAACATGGAATTATAAACCAAATTTGCGAAAGCAAGTATTTGAATGAAACCAAGTAATCAACACTAAAAAAACTTGTTATAAAAGTCCAAGCAAGACTAATATACACTGCTATTGAAACAGGGTGTTTGAGAACCTTTTTATCGTATTTATTAGTAAAAAAGACTTGCCAAAGAAACAATACCATAATTAAAATCAGTAAAGGTTCAGAAGGCAAACTAATTGCTAACTCTTTGATAGTGTACGTAACAGATAAGGGCGTAATAAAAGCAATTAAAAATGGTGCTATCTTAATATTAAGAACCAAAAAAATAAGTACTAAAAGTATTACAGGAACAAGTAGGTAAAAATAATATTCATAAAGTAAAAAATAAAAGATTCCGCTCAAAAACACAGAACACAACAAAACTATAAGCAAGGCATTTTGTTTACCTTTACTCATAGCATTCCACCAATTAAATATATGTTGTTTTATTTTATTCACTTTTTGATCTACCCCTAACGACCAATACACACAAAGCCAAGAATGTACAAGCCAAAGCCGTAATTGCTACAATTATTGAACGTTTTGGTTTATCCTTTGAGAAAGACGGAGTTGCATATTCTATAATAAATTCAGTTGGAATTTCTGCATCTCTATCCACTTTCGCTTTTTCCAAATGATCAGTCCACATTCTCAAAGACTCTCTCCTATTTATAAGTTGATCTCTTAAATTTGCAACTCTCGCACCCGCTGCCTCAATAGTCTTCATCTTAGATTCCAAACGTGCAACCGCAGCTTGATTTCCAGCAGCAACTTGTTTTGCTAACTCTTGTGCAAAACGCTCACTCGCACCGTCTGGAAAATACAAATTATTCTCTTGACTAATTTTAGATAAACTATCCGACAACAATTCAATATCTGCAATAATAGCATTTCTTGAACGTTCAATCGCAGAAACTATACTATCGGCCTTTTCTCTCTTCATTTCGTTTCTCACAACGCTTACTTCCTTAACAATAAAGTTAGCGATATTTGAAGCATACTCAGGATCCGTATCCCAAACAGTAAGCCTTACACCCAAGTTTTCAGTACGTTTTACCTTTATATTATTATATAATTTTCGTCCAAGCTTTTCATCTAATTCTTTTCCTTCGGCTTTAATTCCGTAATGCTCAGCTAAATTGAATTTTTGACAAGTTGCACCAATTACTCTACCGCTTGTGATAATATCTAAAATGTATTCGCAATCCGAAGCCATACCAAAATTGAACGGATCTACATTATCCATTTGACTAAGTACACCTTTTGAAATTGAATTAGTATCACTTGGCAACATAGTAACTTGTGATTTATAGTAATTAGGCAATAACAAACTGATTCCTGCCGCTACTATTGCCGAAGCAAAAAAAGTTATAATCAAAACCTTTTTATGACACCACAAAAACTTAAAAGTCGCTTTAAAACTTAACTCTTCCATTATTTATTTTTTTAGTTTACAAAATTTCAACTTGCAAAGATACATCTTTTTTAAAGAACTCTTAAAAAAAAGCAAAGAATTAACGAATTTTTCCTTTGTTTTATTTTATTTTTTCAAAGGATTATTTTCTTAATTCTTTGCTTAAAAAAATTAAAATAAATTCTATCTCTTTGCAATCCTTATTATCTCGGCAGGAACATTTCCAAACTGAGGCATAACCTCTCCTACGTTCGCTCCAATGTAAGTTGGATCACAAATAAAGTACATTTTATTATCTATTGTCATAAAACTACCTTCGGCTTGCTCTGTAAAATTAACCGCAGTTGCTAAATGACCTGGATAATGCAAAAGAACAACGTCCAAACCAAGCAATTCTCTTACCAAAATTGAGAATAAAACAGAACGGTCTTCACAATCGCTATAAGGATAGTGGAATAATTCATCACCAAACAAAGTTCTCTCATAACCAAACTGTTCATCATCTGTTTTATACTCAAAAGCAGTTTGCACAAAATTTATTAAAATATTAGCAGCCTCAATTTGCGTTTCTCCTTCTATTATTGATTTCAACAGAGGATACAAATCCCTTTTCACAGACGAAGACAATGATGCCTGAGAGTAATAATTCCAATCACTATGTGGATATTCAGTGTAAAAATCCATTAAATTAGTATTTGGAGCAACTGAAACCTTTACATTTTCATAACGCTTAGAAGCAAAAGTCTTTTTTTCTGATTTGTTTTCCGAGATTTTAGGAAGTTGATTCATTTGCATAGAGAGTAATTTCTCTTCCGGAAATTCTAATTTAAAGACTTCAAAACTACCTCTCAACTTTTTATTAAGTACATAAAATCTTTGGTTATCAAATTCCAAATAAGAATAACCATAAATTTCCTCTTTGGCTGGCATAAGCAAAGCAAGAGTAGAATTACACTTTGCAATTCTGATTTTATAGCCCGATTGAGTAAGCAAAAACATCTTTAAAACAACTATTTCATTTTGAGAATTTTCTCCCAAAACACCTTTTGCCATTTTATCTAATAGTTCTATATACGCCCAATCACACAATTCTAATCTTTCTCTTATATTCAAGCAATCCGCAATCAAGCCATCATATTTTTGTGTAGAGAGTAATTTCCATGCCTCAGCAACCGATGACTCATTTACAGAAGATAGCGAAAATTTCATATCATCTTGCCAATCCACCTTGCAGTTTGTTCCATAAAAGTCAAAAGAAAACTGTTCCATCTCTACATTTTCCTGTTTCACAATGGGCACAATCGGCTGTGGAGTTTCGTGTTTTTCTGGTACTTGTTTTATTTCCTTAATTTCTATTTGCTTTGTTTCTGGCTTAGGAGTATCTTTTTTCTTTTCAATCGGCTTTATAGGCTCTGGAAGTTTAGGAACAGGAATTGCTTCCTTTTGTTCTTCCTCTTCCCACTTCTCGCCAAGCATACGAGCGAAGTCTTGATTAACTTTTCTTCTAAACTCATCAAACTTTTTTTGTTGTTCCTGTTCAAAAGAAGCAAATTTACTTTCCGAATTTGCTTTAAAACTTTCAAAAGTCTTTTCTAAATCGGTTTGAGCAAAAGAGAAACAACTCAACACCAAAGCAATCAAAAACAATAATACCTTTTTCATATTCTAAAATGCGTTAATCAATTGTAAAATCATTTATTCCAAAAACTCCACCTTCTTTATCCTTTTCCGGTTGCCAAGTTCTTATGTGTATAACAGGCTGATCAGGATTTTCCACATCGACTCCTAAAAACAAATAACCTGTATCACCGTATGTAGAAGAGAAATAATCTTGTTTTATTTGGATGCCGTACATTTCTTTATCTTTCTTGAATTGTTTTATTTCATTTTCAGTAAAGCGAAGATTGATAAACTCGTTTCTTGCAAAACATCTCTCTAAGTTTTTCATATATTCAGCCTTTGTATATGTATTATATTTTGCGTCCTTTTCGTTTAGCCTAATCCTTCCTTCAAGATCTTGAGGTTTTGAAACTGTTGAGCCAACTATAATCAAGGCATCATCAGAGAAAATCTCTTTCAGATAGTCTAAACGTTCAAGAGCGTATGCTGTCTTATAGTTTTCCAAAAATCTAATTAAGACATGCTTTGACGCTTTATTCCATTTGTTTTTTGAAGAAATATCTGAAACGGCTTCTTGTTCAAGTTGGAAAGAAAGATTCTTCACTTTTTTGTTTTCATCAAACTCAAAAACCACCGATTCAATAAATTCCTTATTGCCTTTGAATCTAAAACTCATCGGCATACTACGACAAATAACACCATTCTCTGATTTATAGAAAGAATAGCCTGTTTCATTTGAAAGTAACTTTGCATTACCGTATGCAATCAAACGATTAAAAATTTTTAATCCCTCAGGAGTAAAGTGAGAATGTATTGGAGTGAAATTTTTCTGTTTTATAGCAGTTTCTATCGCTGTTATAACATCTAAATACGGGTTATGATCTTCCACCATCTCAAAAACAGCACTTTCTTCCGCCTTTGTTTCGGTTGCTTGGTTTGCTAAAATTTCCTGAGCCTTTTCTCTGTTATCGCCAACGATGATTTTATTGGAGTGAAAAGGTATCGGCTCTGTCATTTGCTCAAAAACCGCTTTCAAATCAGCATCAAGCACGGCCTCACTCTCAAAAATATATTCACTTCTCAAAGTAATGCCTTTCAATTCGTGCAAATCCGACAATTCAATCAATCCTCTACCCTCCTTTGCACTTACAATATTTGAAAAATCCCTTCCATCAAAGTATGTATAGTCATAATTCTGAACAGGGTTGCCTTTATAAGTAATCAAAAGCTCTACAATCTGTTTATTTTCCTCTTTTTCCACTTTCACAATATCTGCTTTCAATCCCTCAAACACAGAATTGATTCTTTGAGTCAAAAAAGGCATCAACAAATCTCCATTTGTAAAAGTTACAGTATCAGGTTTAGGATACGAACTCAAAAGAGATAAAGACCAATAGTAGTTTTTCAAAGCAGTAGACACTTTATTATTTTCATCATCCTCTATTGCACGAGAAACATACTCTACTATCTTGTTGCGTCTGTCTGCAAATTGTTTTTGTAAATCTGCTTTAGAAATATATCTTAATACTTTAGCATTCGGTTCATCTGAAATCGTAAATCTTTTTGTATTTTCTAATTTCGCAGATGAATAAGTTTTCACAATAGAGTTTACTCTCTCATTATATTCTGCATCAGTTTCTGCAGCCTCTTTAACAAATTGACTTGAAACATTAACAGTTATTTTTGAAATCAAATCACTCAAAGCCTCCTTATCAGCAGAGCGAATAGTACTTCCGCTACCTTCTCCCCAAAGGTAAAGATCGCTATTTTTGATTTCATCAATAGTTTGAGCAAAAGAAACAAAGCTCAAAATCAAAGCAAATAAAAATCCAATAATTCTTTTCATAATATAATTACATTTCACTTATTATCCAATTCAACAATAATTTACTATCCTTAACCCCTCTTTTTCTCCAATCACATTTCAACACATCAACTGCATTCATACTAATCAATTCCTCGATTCTATTTCCATAAACCGTTTGCATTGATGCAACTTTCAAATTCTTCATTGTATATGTAAATAGGCTTTCGCTAAAACTTTCAAACAAAGAAGCCCAAAAGCTATACTTTAAAGCAAAACTATTTAACTCCTTTCCACCACGACAATTCTTCCCATAAAACAAATAATCCTTAGAATAATTCACAAGAGTATCTTGCCAAATACAATTAACCTGCTCATCATTCTTTTCCCAAAAAGATTCTGTTGATTCAAACGCCGAACACTTTGCATAAAACTTTAAATGCAAATCTTTTTTCGATTTTGAGATAATTGCATCCTCATATATATCTCTTTTTAACACCGCCGCAAAATCACAAGACCCTATTACACGACTGCCAGAACCTACTTTCAAGCAAACAAACACTTCTCCGTTCTCGCTTTGCCATTGTTTTTCAATTTCATAAACCACATTCTTCAATCCAACCGAGAACAAAATTGTTTGAAGCATTTTATCATTTCTCACATCGTTTACCTCCCCTTTTGTTTTCTCATACAACTCACTTATTTCCAAAATAGAAACGCCCTTATTCTTTATTGCATAAAAAAACAACGCTCTTTCAACAGCCTGTTGTTTTGCCTTATCATAAGAAACAAAAGGATCAGACATACCAACATAAAGACTATCTTCAAAAACCCAAAGAGGAAAACAAGCCTCCTCCTCAGAAAATTGAGGAGAAGACTGTGCTGATAAATTGTTTATCAGAAATGAAAAAATAAAAATCAGAAAAAATAAACTTCTAACTTTCATTTAGAAAAACTATTCTTGAGCTTCTAATTTTTTCATTTCAGCTTCAAATTCTTTTTTGAACTTTTCGTAATCGTAGTCTATTCTCAACTTAGTATTTTCTTTCAATCCTTTTGATACTCTGTTGTGAATACCTTGTAAAAGTTCATCTCCTGCCAATTCAATAGCAACATAAACTTTGTATTTACCTTCTGGAGTCTTCATTGTCTTTTCGCAGATAACTCTAATACCAGAAAGTTTTTCTTTAACTACGATTTTAGCCATGTCTTCAAACTTTTGAGAACCGTCTTCGTTCTCTCCAACTTGATAAGAGTTAGCATAATTTACTGCAACCCTTTCTACCAATTGATTCATGCTTGAAGCCAATTGTGCAGACGCTTCTGCCATTGCTTTTTTCTTTGCCATATTGATTTCTCCTGCCAATCCCATAGCAGAAGCACGCAAATACTTGTCGTTAGTCATATATTCAGGACCAGAACAAGGCACAATAATTTCTACATCTCCTGTTGCAGGAGCAGTTTTCTTGCTACAAGAAACGCCAAACAAACCAGCGCAAGCCAATAATAATAGAATTTTTTTCATTGTTTTTGTGTTGAAGTTATATCCCATTTCAACTCATCGGTTTTTGTTAATTAAAAATTTATTTGTTTAAAGATTAAAAATCTCCATCTTCAAATTCTTGCTTAAATTCATTGACTTCTTCTATCACTAAGCCATCTCCCGAAGTCCAAACTTTGATTGTTTTGTCGTCAGAAGCAGAAACCAAAGCATTCCCATTAGGATGATACCTTACACTATTGACCCAATTTTTGTGTCCGCCCAATGCTTTTACGCATTCTTTCGTATTCAAGTCCCAAATTCTGATTGTTCTATCGCTTGAGGCTGTTGCAAGAGAATTTCCATCAGGGCTAAATACCGCAGAGTTCACATAATTTGAGTGTTCCTTCCAAGAGGACTCATATTGCAGCGTTTCGCTATTCCAAACATAGAAAGTCTTATCATCAGAGCAAGAAACAATTTTCGTTCCGTCAAGATTAAACTCTGTATAGTAAACATCTTTTTTGTGAGCGTTACAATGACCGAGTTGATAGCCTCCTTCTGCATTCCAAACTATGATTGTCTTATCCCAAGACGAAGAAACAAGACGTTTAGAAGTTGGATCAAAATTCACAGACATAACAGGAGCAGAATGACCATATAAAGTAGTAATATATTCTCCTGTCTTAGCGTTCCAAAGTATTATTGTATTATCCGAAGAAGCAGAAGCAATTCTATCTCCCTTTGGATTAAATATAGCATAACGCACCCAATCTCTATGTTTTGAAAGAACATTTTCACATTCTCCCGAAAAAGCGTCCCAAACTCTCACTGTATTATCAGCCGAAGCAGAGACAAGTTTTGTTCCTGCATAGTTCCAATTCACAGAAAAGACATCTGAGGTGTGTCCTTCCAAAGTTTTGATACACTCTCCCGAAAAGGCGTCCCAAATTTTTATCGTTCTATCTTCCGAAGCAGAAGCAATACGACTGCCATCAGGACTATAAACTGCCATATTCACATCATCGTCATGTCCTTTCAAACTCATCTTTAACTTCATTGCAGAATGCGAAAAACGATAACTTAATTTTTGACTCTTACCCTCTCTTATCACAATAGGATACTCTGCTTCACAAGTCGGAGTCTGTATTTTAACAAGATAATCTCCAAAATCCAAATTCACTTGCAAAGGAGAATCGCCTACATACTGCCCATTGATAAAAATTTTATCTCCTTTAGTTTCTCCTCTTACTATTAAAATATTTCCTTTTGTAAGTTCTACATTCAAATCCGTAGTTTCATTTTCTTTAATCTCAATATTTTCTTTCACAACAGAGTTATATCCTGCTTTTTTTAACTCGACAGTGTATGTTCCAACTTCTATTTTAGAAATTATATTAGGAGTTGAGCCATAGGATTTGCCATTTATGAAAATTTCTGCTTCCATTGGATTAGAATTAACGTTGAGTTTGCCATACACAATACCAATTTCTGGAATTGTAAGATTGTAATCCACCCCTCTAACAATCTCTATATTTTCTTTATGAACCCTTTCGCCTTTTCTTGCAATGAGTTTATGACTACCATCACTCAAAACACCCGACCAACTGCCGACTGCCTTAAATTCTTCATCAATATAAATTTCTGCATCTTTGTCTTCACACACAATATTAGCCTTTGAGAAATTTGCAATCAAGGCTACATTAACCTCAATAGTCTTTCCGTCCTCTACCTTAACCTGCATAGGTTGGCAAGTGTAGTTTGGCATAAATGCTTGCAAGGTATAATCTCCGCTTGCCAAAGCTTGTGTCTTAAAAGGAGTCTTTTGGCTTTGCAACTCGCCGTTTATCTCGATTTCAGCACCGTTTTCTGGACTTGAAACAATGTTTAAATAACCAAAAGCAGGATTTAACTTTACCTCCACAGTGGTTTTTTCTTCTTCTTGCAAGACTACATTTTCTGTTGTCTTGTGATAGAGCGGTGCTTCAACGCTATAAGTGTGTGCAACGCCGACAGGAAGATATGCAGTAGCGGTATTTTTACCTTTATATTCGTTATTGATAAAAATCTTAGCGTTTGGCGTTTCGCACTTAACGATTAAATATTGGTTTACTACCTTTTTCTGAACCGGAGTAGCGATTGGTTCAGCATATATCTTCATTTCGTAGGTCATTCCGCTCTTTATGGTTTCGGGAAAAGGATAATTTTTCAACATTCCATAATCTTTGTGCATCAAAGTAATGAATTTAACTCCCGGAGAAACATATACATAAATCGCACCTGTCTTTTGCTCGGTTTTTTCAATAGGACAACTTGAAAACTCAAAGCCTCTAATCGGAGTATTCAAAATTATCAATGCACAAAGGTCTCCATTGTTGTCAGTAACCTTTTCTGTACGAGCCGTAATATCGTTTTCAATGCAACGAAAGTTAGTTACAGTAATCTCTTGCGAGAAAGCAAAACTGCTAATCAAAGTCAGGATAATTATATTTAGTAGTTTCTTCATTTTATCTCTTTGTCTCCCAAAATTATTTCTTTGAATTAAAAAATTATTTCTTTGTTTCTACAAATTAAAACTAAGTTTTATTATCAATTTACTTGCGTTTGGTTTTGAGAATTGATAGTAATCGGCTCCTAAGTTCAAGAATTTAAATAGTTCTACACCTAATCCGAATTGCAAAGCAGTGCCTGTGTTTATCGGATTAGTAACTGTCTTGCTTGAAGTGTTGCCATCTATTGTGTATTTGTGCTTTTCGCTTGTTGCGTGATAGATATTGAGCCCTGCTCCTGCTTGTGCTGTGATTCTAAATTGCTTTGAGAGTTTTAAGTCATAGTTTACTCCGAGCAAAATAGGGAAATCATAATAATGAGGCAGGGTTATCTTATAGTAATCGTAAGAATTATTTGCCACAAACTCATCTGCCAAGGATTGATAGTAAGTCTTGGCGTTTTGATTGGAGTTTAAATAAAGCATATCCGCACTTGCAAAGAATCCAAAGCCTGCAAGAGCACCCGGATTGCACTTTAATTTCATTCCAAGGTTTATTCCCGTACCGCTGAAATCATCTTTTGCTCCATTATCCAAGACATATCCTCCACCGAAAGAGAATTTCCATTCGGTAGGGCGGTGAGGTTTTTCTTCTTTCTCTTCTTTTTCTTCTTCCGGAGCAGGTTGTGGAGTAGGTTTTTCTTTTAAAACCAAATCGTACTTAGCGATTTTTCCCTCCTCAATGTTGATTTGTTCATATAAAGTGTTGTATCCGCTCTTTTCAAGCCTTAATTCGTGTTTGCCGACAAGGATTTCGGGAATCAAAATCGGAGTTTCGCCATAAGACTTATGGTCAATAAAAATTTTAGCACCGTAAGGCGTTGAATTAAGGTTTAGTTTTCCTGTTATAGGTTCAAGAGCCGGAAGATTTTCCTTGTAGGGTTGAGACGATTTTACGGTGAAATTTTTTCTAAAAGAACGATGACGGTCTTTTTTTAGTTCTAATTGATGAAGTCCCTCGCCAAGAGAAGCAGAGAAAACACCTTTGCAACGATAGGAGCCGTCAATATAGATTTCCACATCTTTATCTTGGCAACTTATCTCTACACTTGCAATTGTTGAAACAAGGTTTAGAGTGATTTCTGTTGTGTCGCCATCTCTTACACTAACTTCCAAGGGTTGTGAAGTGTACATCGGCATAAAGGCTTGAACGTTATAAATTCCGCTTGCAAGCTCTTGCGAGAAGAAAGGAGTCTTTCCCTCTTGCAACCTGCCGTTTATTTCGATTTCCGCACCTTCTACGGGCGAGGTATTAACCTTTAAATACCCAAAAGCAGGGTCTAAATCTATTTTCAGAGTGCTTTTTTGGTTTTCATCAAGTTTTATTTTTCCCTCCTTAGTGTGATAAAGCGGTGCCTCTACTCTATAACTATGTTCTTCAAAGAGAGAAAGCAGTTTCATTGCCGAATTTCTTCCCGCATACTCGTTATTGATAAATATCTTGGCGTCCGGAGTATTGCTTTCAATGATTAAATATTGCTCGGTAACGGTTTCTTCAATGATTTGCTTGATTCGTGCAGTGCGAAGTTTCATTTCATAGGCGTAACCCGACTTTATGCTTTCGGGAAAAGGGTAATTGATAATCGCTCCAAAGTCTCGGTGCTTTATTGTAATGAATTTCACTCCCGGAGAAACGAATACCCAAATCTCTCCCGTCTTTTGCTCGGTTGTCTCAATGCTGCAACCGCTAAACTCAAAGCCTCGCTCCGGCGTATTGAGCCTTATCAATGCACAAAGTTCACCATTCTGATCCTTAACCTTTGCAACACGTGCCGAAAGGTCATTATCTAAACAACGAAAACTCTCAATAGACATATTTTGCGAAAAAGCCAAAAAGCCAAACAAAACAAAACAAATCAAAAATAAACTCTTCCTCATCATACCCCCTAATTTTCTCCCCATATCTTAATTGTTCCATCCTTTGAACCACTAACAATGCGACTGCCATGTGGACTATATGCTACGGAATTGACGGCTCTTGAATGTCCCTCCAAGGTTTTAAGACATTGTCCTGTGTTTGCATCCCATATCTTAATGGTATTATCCCCTGAACCGCTGATTATGCGACTGACATCGGGACTATATGCTACGGAAGAGACCCAACCAGAATGTCCCTCCAAAGTTTTAAGGCATTGTCCTGTGTTTGCATCCCATATCTTAATTTTTACATCATCTGAACCGCTGATAATTTTTGTGCCATCGGGACTATATGCTACGGAATTGACTCCTTCTGAATGTTCCTTTAAGGTTTTAAGGCAATTTCCTGTGTTTGCATCCCATATCT
>DEPQ01000023.1 GCA_002358855.1 Bacteroidales bacterium UBA3388 | reverse complement strand
CGGTCATTTGCATATTTAAGAAAGATTAAACTAAGCACAACATGCTTATATTCAGAAGGCTCAACCGAACCTCTAAGTTTATTTGCCGATTCCCATAAAGTTTCTTCAATACTCTTTGACTTAATTTGCTTCTTTGCCATAGTTTATTTTTCCTTGCTATAATCTGTATCGCAAAGTTAGAAATATTATGTAAATTATACAATAAAAAAACAAAGAAAAAAATATTTTTCTCTTTGTTTTATTTTTTTAATTCAAAGAGTTTTTTTTGCTTTTTATAAAGCGTTGATTGTTTTCTGTAATTGCTCTAAAAATTGTGCTGCCTGACCGCCGTCCATTTGCACGTGATGAAATTGAAAGGAGATTGCTAATTTTTGTTTAAAGCACTTTTTATAGTATTTTCCCCACATCAGCATTGGATTTGAGAATAAATCAGTGTATTGATTTACTATACTGTCTATTTGTGTTGCAACGACTGCCGATGTGCCTATTACCATAGTTTCTTCTTCAAATATGCTTTCAGATTTTTCTGCAACTTGTTGGGTTAAACGTAGGTAATCTTTGTTAAATTGTGCTAAATCTTCAGTGTATTTTATATCACAAGAGCTGATACCTCCTTTTTTATTAGGGACTATTACATTGATTGATAGGCTATCGTATTGAAATAATTCTTCCTTCTCTGGCAATAGATAAAATTCTTCAATATTGCTTGCCGCTTTTCCTATGCACCAACAAAGCAACATATTGAGTTTAAGTTTTTTTCGTTTGCTAAATTTTATCAAATGCGTTATATCAAATGTTTTTGTAAGAGTTACCATCGGCATAGGCGACTTTATCCACATCTCAAATGCCGATGCTCTATTTGTTTGCTGAGGATTTACTTGTTTTTTCATAAGTTCTAAGAAGAAATACCTTACTATGTGTTTACGAAATAGAAAAAAACAGAATCAATACCATTTTCTAAGTATTTGCAAAATTACAACAAATTTTTAAAGTATAGGATTCTTAATAGTAAACCATAATTCTTTTAGCGTCATTGGTACTCTTATTGCTTTTTTACTGCCACATTTTGGGCATTTTTTATCGTTTTCCCAAGAGGGAACTCTGAGAAAATATATTTCTCCACAGTCTTTACAACGATATTTCTTCGTTTCTGTTGGGAATATTGGCATATCTTTAATATTTTTCTATGAATTGATAAATTAAATCTTTGTGATATTGAAGTTCAAACATTGATGCAGAAGGGTGAGTGATTGGAAGAAGGGCTATTGTCTTTCCTCCTATTGTGTAACTCCATACTTCGCTACTTTCTCCTGCATAAATGCCTTGTGAAATTTGCAAATCGGGTAGTTGTGTGCCTTGTTGCGGAAGATTATTGTAGAGTCTTTTGCCCCAAACTATGATAAGATTGGGTTGATACTGTGAAATGATTTCAAAAAATGCTTGTTCTGAATTTCTAAACTGCTCGGTAGTTGGTGAAACTCTTGCTCCACTAATTGCAGTCTGTACATAGTTATAGAAAATCACGTGTTGCCAAAATTCTTTCTTTGTTTCATCACTGAATTGCTTTTCTCCGACAACTGCTTTTGCAAATTTGGTGTAAGTATTCTTGTATCCTTCGTGCTCACTGAATGGATCAAGCAAATCTTCTATTATTTTTATTGTAATATCCTCTGTTGCCTCTGTTTCAGGGTTTGCACAATAATGGCTTTCTCCTAATATCATTAGCTTTTTGCCTTGAAGAATTCCTTTTTCGTAGTTTTCTCCTACCCAAGGCTTGAATTTCACATTGCTATTCATACTCTTGATTATTTTTTCTTCAAAAGTACTACTATTTTTCAAGGAAAGAATAGGTTAAATGATTTTGTTGCTAATTTGTTGCAAAAATCGCCTTGTCTAACTCGGCTATTTTGCCTTGGTTTTCTTCTGTATTATTGAGTTTGTGCATTGTTCGCAAGGTCTTAACTTTTGTTCCGTCTTGTTTATATTTTGAGATAATTTCATCTAATTGTTCCCAATTGTTGAAATCGTATAATTGTTTTATTTGAGACACTATATAGCCTGCGTCTTTACTTGAGTTGTTAGAGCAAACCACTAATTCTCCATTGTCAAATTGCAGATAACCTTTTTTAATTGCATTGAAAAGAACTTGGCTTAGTGGTGGTACTTTCTTTTTTCTTCCGTTTGCGGTTAGGATTATTTGTTTTTGAGGTAACTTTGTTTGAAGATAATTCTCTATGTCTTCGAGTTCAATGTTGTTTAATTTGTAATTGTAAGAGTATAGAGAGATTCTTAATGAGGGATTATTACTATTAAAGTTTTCTTTTTTTAGTCCTGGAAATTTTTGTAGGTTTTTATCTATTACTTCGCTTATATGCTTTGTCCAAACATAGACTTGTTGTGGTTTTAATTCTTCTAAAATTTCCTTAAAGGCTTTTATTGCATTTTTATTAGTCTTTTCAACATCTATTTCTTCGGGGAACAAATCGGAAGGACAATAACATTGATAGAAATTAGTGAAAGCAACACTTTCCCAAAAGTCATATTTTTGTTGTGCGGAGATTCCATCTTGTAGTTTTGTCATGTCGTGAGTAAAAACACTATATGCAGGATAGCGTGCTTCATTTTCACAATAGGAGTTTATCTCTATTATGTTGCTATTATGTAAACAAAATTTGTCTTCTTCTTTTTCGTAAACGGGAGCATCGGAATAAATTGGACATTTAAAATCCATTTGTGTTATTGTATCAACATCGCAACATAAGTCTTTGAATTGACAATTTTCATAACAGATATGATAAGCTCCAAGAACAAGAGTTCTCACTCCGTTTAAGCCTTTGTGATATTTTTCTCCAATACGAGGCGCGAAAAAATAGTATTTTGATTTCTTTTTCAAAATTCAAATAAGATATAAAGCCAGAATATGTTAAT
>DEPQ01000059.1 GCA_002358855.1 Bacteroidales bacterium UBA3388 | reverse complement strand
AAATCCCATTGCAATATTTTTGATTGCTCCACCAAAACCAGCCGAGCCGTGTCCTTTAAAGTGAGAATAAATTATGTAATTATCATAATCCATAAATCCTTTACCAAGTTTCACATTTTTATAATGCTTCAATCCCATACCTTCTGTTGAAACATCAATTTCTCCGTCCTTATCCAAGATATCTATTGGTGCAAAAGTAAATCCATGTTGCTTAGCCAAAGCAATATGTTTATCGGTAAATCTTCTTTTGCTAACATAAAGCACATTTGTTTCAACCCATGTTGCTTTTGTTTCTTGCATTAAAAGTCTTGTTAGTTCAGGATTTAAAAAATTCTTATTCCCTTCTTCTCCAAAATGTATCTTCACCCCCGTTTTTCCTTGAAAATCAACACCCAAAAGCTTATATAATTTCAAAACATTTTCAGGAGTGATTTCCTTTACATAATAAACAATAGCCACATCATCATCTTTTTGCTCCAAACTTTGTTGTGCAAAAATATTTGAAACAAATAATGAAATAAAACTTAGAAATAAAAAAATTTTTGACTGCATAAAAAAAATAATTTAGTGTTTTTCTGACTGCAAAGATAATTATTTTTAAGAAAAACACAAATTCATAGAACAAAGTCTTTGTAATTTAGTTTTATTTCATATATTTGCAACTGCATTTCCAAAGAATATGGCGTTTAGACAATTCAATGTAAATGCAAAACACATATTTAAGAAAGAAATATCTAATCCAAAAGCACAAACTAATGGAAAAGAGAATAGGAACAATCACTATCATAATCTACTGCCGTCAAATCGTTGGGCAGGTAAATGAAATCATAAGTAAATACAGCGACTTTATTTTAGCTCGTCAAGGATTACCTTTGCCAGACAAGGGATTGAGTATTATTACCCTTATAATCGAAACCACCTCTGACAATATCAACGCCCTAACAGGCAGTCTTGGAAGACTAAAAGATGTAGAAGTCAAATCAATATTATCAAAAAAAATCGTAGAAACAAATAAATAATAATTATGAATATAGAAAAACGTAACACAAACTTCATAAATAGAGACAAACTCTATGAATTGATAGAAGGTGCAACGCCTACAACCTCTCAGGTTAATGAAATCTTAAACAAAGCCCTAAAATTAAAAGGTTTAGACCTTGAAGATGTTGCTTGTTTATTAAGAGTAAAAGATGCAGAGACTATCCATAAAATAATGGAAACTGCAAAAACAGTAAAAGAAGCCATTTACGGAAAACGCTTAGTGCTTTTCGCTCCAATCTACACAGGAAATATTTGCGTAAACAATTGCACTTACTGCTCTTTCCGTAGAGACAACAAACTAATCAAAAGAAAAATCCTCACAATGCAAGAAATTGCAGAAGAAACATCAGCACTTTTGAAACAAGGACACAAAAGAGCGCTGTTGATTTGCGGAGAAAACAACAAGAATGGTACAGATTATATGGTTGAAGCAATACGCACAACCTACGGAGTAAAAGAAAGAGGAGGCAAAGACTACATTAGAAGAATCAATGTAGAACTTGCACCAATGGAAGTTGAAGAATTTGCAAGACTAAAAGCAGAAAAAATAGGAACATACGTTTGTTTCCAAGAAACATACGATGAAATAAAATACAAAGACTTCCACCCAGCAGGCACACCTAAGGCAGACTATTTGTATCGTCTTACAGTAATGGACAGAGCAATGGAAGGCGGAGTAGATGATGTAGGAATCGGAGCATTATTCGGACTTACAGATTACAGATTTGAAGTTTTAGCAATGATGGAGCATGCAAAACACCTTGAAGAGTGCTATGGATGTGGACCACACACAGTTTCTGTACCAAGAATGGAGCCTGCAATCGGAGCACCAACAGCAGAAAATATTCCAAACCCTGTAAGCGATGACGATTTCAAGAAACTTGTAGCCATAATCCGTATTGCGTTACCATATACTGGCATAATACTTTCTACAAGAGAGAACGACAAAATGCGAAACGAACTAATAGAATACGGAGTTAGTCAAATCTCTGCTGCAAGCAAGACAAACCCTGGCTCATACGCTCACGAAGAGGAAGGAACCGGCACACAATTCTCAACAGGCGACCATAGAACACTTGAAGAGGTTATTTCCTCACTCATAGACGGAGGTTACATTCCTTCATTCTGCACAGGCTGTTACAGAAAGCACAGAGTAGGTGGCGATTTTATGGACTTAGCAAAACCAGGCTTGATAAAACAATACTGCTTGCCTAATGCGATGTTCACTTTTAGAGAATACCTTGAAGATTTCGCCTCAGCAGAAACAAAAATGAAAGGAATAGAGTTGATAAAATCAATGTTTGCCGAAGTAGAGAAGAAAGAACTAATTGCAAAAATTGAAGATAATCTTTGTAAAATAGAAAATGGCGAAAGAGATATTTTCTTCTAAGAAATAACTCTTTGAATAAAGAAAATAAAACGCTCGTTTGTCAAAATATTTCAAAGACTTACGAGCGTTTTTCTTTGTTTTATTTTATTATTACTTACTTTTTTAATTTTTCAAAACGGTTACGAATTGTTGCATCTTCTTTGTATTGTAATGCAAGCCCATAATAATATTTTGCTTGGTCTTTATAACTTTTATTATCTGGATTTCCTACCAATAAAAGGTAATAATTATCTCCTTTTTTCTTGTATTCATTAAATTTTGCTTCGTCTTGCTTTTTTTCTTCTACTTTTTGGTTGGAATCTTCATTACTATTTATTGAAGTTCTTTGACCATAAAGAGAAGTTTCTTTTAAGATTTTTCTTTCATTATTTGGATATAAAATTCCAATCAAAATTATAACACCCAAAATCGCTATCAAAGCTATTCCAAACTTATATTTATTTACAAATCTATTCATTCTTGACATTTTCTTTTCTTCAAATTTTTCTTTTGCTATTTTATTATAGCATTCTTAACTTTATCTTCAAGTTGAACTCTACTGAAATTATCTGCTAAATCGTTGCCTATTTCTATTTCATCACGCATTTTATTTTAAGCACACAAAGGTAAAACAATTTTTTTTAACACAAAAAATCTTTAAGGCAAGAATTTGGTGAAATAAAACAAAGAAATATTTTTGCGAAATCAAGAAAAAAAATTATGTTTTCATAACTTAAAAAAAAGAGGCATTTCGTGTGATTGAAACACCTCTTTATTAAAAAAATTCTTTAACTAATTATTCGCCTTTTTGGTTATAATCAGCGTTAATTTGGTTTGATGCTTTCAAAAATTTATGAATAAAAACAAAAGGTCCTATTCCAAACAATAAAGTTCCTAAAACATACCAACCCCAGAAAGTCATTGAAGAGAATGAATAATTGATATTTCTTCTCTTTAATTCGTTTCCAATTCTATTACTTATTCTGTGATACCATACTAACATAGGAATACCAAATGTAATTAAAGAAAGAAGCCATACAATCCAAAATTGCATTGTGCTTTTTCCATCTTTACATACTTTATTCACTTCATTAGAAATTAAAGTGAATGCTACAAGTGGATAAATACCTAATGTGATAATAGTAAATACAATGTACAATAATAAACCTCTGTTTGTTGTTAATTTTTTTTGATTTTCCATAATTTTTTTCCTTTCTTTTAATTTATAATTTATTTGATTTGCCAAGTCCCAAATGGCAATATGTTATTTGTTTCTTTTGACTTCAAAGCACAAAAAAACGTAGGACTTTTTTCTCTTATTGTTTTTTTGAAATTTTTGCGGATTTCAGACTTTTCAATATAAGTAAAAACGCTTTTCTATGTCGTAAAAATTCACTCAGTCTAAATAATAATTATTCTTTGTCTCCTCACTATCCTCCTTTTTTAAAGATTATACAATAAATTTTATTTCTTATCTTTACGCCCACAAAGATATAAATTATTTTTTAAATAACAAAAAAATCAATTTTTTTATATAGAAAAATATTTGAAAGAAAAAAAGGCGGAGTTTCTTTGTTTTGAAACTCCGCCTTTGAGGTTTGATGTTTTATTGTTTTTTATTTAACAACTATCATCTTCTTAACTTGTTTTTCTTCTTTGTAGTACATTGTGTAATAATATGTACCTTCTGCTAAGTTAAGGTCTTGAAGTTTGATTTCGCTTCTTCCTTGTGGGAATGCTCCTGTTTTCTTGTACAATACTTGACCTATGTTGTTTGTTATCACAAGTTCCACATTGCCAGCATCAGGAAGTGTGAAGCCGATTGTTGTTTGGTTGGTCATTGGGTTTGGTTGGTTTTGTTCTAACTCAAAGTTAGGTTTCGCAACTTCATTTTCCAATCCAACATACGACTTAACTACTACTATGTTTGTTGAGTCGTTTCTGTGGTCTGCATCGTATGGATATTCAATCCAAGCAATCAAATTGTATTGTCCGTCTGCGTTCTTTGGTATTCTTTGATCGAAGTTCATATATCTTACTAATGCAGGATTTGGTTCGTCATATTCCCAAGTGAACGTTTGAGTTATCTTGTTAGCAAAGTCTCCGTTTTGAACAAGGTGTGCTCTTACTTGTGTTGTTCCTCCAATTGTTCCTGCGTTGTGAGCAATCAATTGAACTTTGCAATCTTCTGCTGCTGTTTGTTCTACGAATATTGTATCAGCAACGCCATCTCTGTATCCCATATAAAGAACGCTTGTTGTGTCATTTTCTCTATCGCTTTCGTTTTCTGCTGAAACGTATGCTGTAATAGAGTAATATGGTCCGTTTGCTCTTGGAAGTTCGGCTTCAAACTTATGGTGTGCAAGTGTTCCTGATGGAACTATGTTGCCTAATCTATAAGTTTCTTCTACAACGTTTGTATTGTCGCCATTAACGTAATATCCTACTGTTACATTGCCTATTCCCACTGAACTACGATTCATAAAGGTTAATTGAACTGCCATATTTGCTGGGTCGGCATCGTCAATTGTTACGTATTTTGCTTCTAAGTCTCTTGTAGCACTTGTTCCTTCCAAACGTTTGTAAAGAGTGTCGTTATCGTGATAGTAATCGCCTGCAAATCCTGTCCAACATTTTAGATTAACTGAACCGAATGATGCACGGAATCTTTCGTTAAATCTATAAACATATTCGTCTCCGTTGTACAATGGTGGATTGAAGTAAACAACTTCGTTGATTGTTGTTCCTCCTGAAACGCTATATCCAACAGGTAATTCATTTACAGGATCTAATCCGTAGTTCTTGATATGGATTGCTACTTCTATATTGTCGTTTGAAACGATTTGTTCTCCCGGTGCAGTGATTGCTACGATTCCAACGTCTTTTTGTAATGGTCCTATCACAACTGAGATGCAACAAGAGTCATTATCTGTGTATATGTCTGTTGGATTCAATCTTGTAAAGGCACATACGCTGAACGGATCAGGCATTCCTACTGCTAAGTATGTTCCTTGTGTGAATGTATAGTGGATTGTGTCATCAACTTCTATGCCTGCGTTTGTTAATGATTCGCAAATAGGAATATACATACCTTCTGCCATATAGCATACTTCAAGATTATCTAAGATTTGTGCTCCATAGTTCTTGATTCCTACTCTTGGATAGAAGTTTGATCCATAGTTTGGTAAATCATTTGGCTCTAAGTTGATTGTAATCACTCCCGCATCTTGATCACGTTTTGCTCTCTTGATTTCAAAGTCATCTATTGCAACTCCATCATTACGAGATGTTGCACTCTTGAATACGAAACGGAATTGTAATTCGTTTCCGAATAAGTGGGTTATTGGTTTTAATGAATAGATTATTTCTTTCCAAGTTGCAGTTGTTGTAAACCCTTCTTCTGAGTTGTACCAATTTGTTGCGTTAGGGTCATCTACTCCTCCTAACATCACCCATTTTCCTTCCCAGTTTAGATATTCTATGTGCATTGAAGAACCTGCTGCAAGTGCTGTACGCATCATAAAGCTCATTGTGTCAGGTTTTACAACTCCTATGTCATATATTGGAGTATATAAGTAACTTTCGTTATTAGCAGGGTATGTTCCTTCAAGTTTTGTTTTCCAACAATTAGGTGCTGAATAAGGTGCGTTGATTTTGCTATTGCTTGCTGCAGGTGTTCCAAATTCCCAACAATTTGTAGGGTTAGTTGTACTTACGTCATACGCAAAGAAGTCATCGTTTCCTTCTTCTTCATCAAAGTTTGTTTGATATGGTACTACTACTTTTTTGAATACGTGTACAACTTTTGTTATTGTATCGTTTTCGTGGTAATTATCTCCTGCTGTATTAACTACGGCTCTTAGAGTAGAGTTTCCTAATGGTAGATTTACTTGTCCTAAGGCTACTGTTTCTGATGCTCCTATTGCTAAGTTACCATTCCAATTGAATACTTGTTCTGGTTCTTGATTTATTTGCCATGTTATTGTTGCTGATGTCAAGGCATCAAGTCCTGCGTTCTTCAATTGAACACTAACATTTTGTTGCGAAGTTGATAAGAATTGATCTGGATCAACAAATACTTGTAATTCGGCATTTACTTGTTCTGCTGTGCGAACAAGGATTTTATAATCTTCTACTTCTCCTCTTGATGGAGCAGATGATCCATCTGTTATTGTTGTTTGATTTCCTCCTTGTGCAAGAATTACTCTCATTCTTGTTAAACCTGATAGTGTTGCGCTTGGCACTGTTACAGGTTTTATTGCTGTTTGTCCTGACCAAATAGTATCACTCATAACGCATTCATCTTCCGCAAAGATTCCATCTCTATTCCAATCTAAGAATGTTTTAATCCAACCTCCTACTACACTACCTGCTTCCATTGCAGAAGAATTATCGACTTGTACTTGTATTTCATCGTTTACTCCTTTGAATAATACTGCTGGTGGAATTTCTTCTGTATAATTTGTGTATTTATTTCCAGAAGCATTAGAGCTTGATTCCATTGCTCCTAACTTAACTCTTGTAATGTCTAACGATTCTTCTCCTCCTGGTGTTTGGGCTAATGGATACATATTTGCTCCGTTCTTTGGTTTGATTAACGTGTAATCACATGTATCATTTAACGCTGTGTAATCATTGTTTGCATCAGTCCACGCTCTAACTTTGTAAGTCTTTGAAACATTTGACATATCTGCAAGTTGATTGAACGAATATACATACCACGCTAATGGCGCTATTGATTCAGTACAAGTTTCTGTTACTATTATTTCTTCTGCTGTGGCTGGTGATGTTGGTTTTATGCTATAAGAGATATTAAAGTTTGAAAGTGGTTGTGTACCATAATTCCACACCATTGCTTTTATTGTATCACCTAATTCCATATAAACCCAACCTTCTGGTATTGGTTCTACTATTGCTGAGACTGAAGCATCTACTTCTGCTCTTGAATCTAAGTAAACTGTTACTGGTGTAAATTCACTCGCACAAGGGTATGCTCCACTTGCATTTACCATTAGGTAGAAAGTTGTATCAGCAAATAATTGTGTTGTTGTGTAGTTCTTTGAAGAATTGTAAGATGATGGTGCATAGAATGGTGTTGTAGCACCTGGATTAGAATACCATTTTATAGGTAAACTATTCACTTGTTCTGCTGATGGGTGTCCCCAAGTTCCGTAAGGAATATAATCATGAGTTACTGTTGGTGCTGGTGGAGAGACTTTTGAAATTACAGTCTTAGATGTTCCAAGTGTGTCATTTATTTCTTGGTGGTCTCCTACTGTTTTAACAATTGTAACTAAATGAAGAGTATCATCATTCATATCAGTAGGGTAAATATTTGAAGTTGTGTTGAAGGTATAAGTTAAAGAAGCTCCTGGTTGTAGGTTATTGAAGTTTACTCCATTTGTTTGGTCTGTATAAGGGAATGTTAAAAGTTCTGTAACTACTTGATCAGGTCGTTCTTTAAAGTAATATTTCATCTCTATTGTACTGTTTGAGTTTACTTGATACTCTCCAACGTTCTTAACCTTTGTTTGTACTTCGTAATTTGTAAGGTTACAACGTTCTGTTGTAACAATTACTCCATCTATTTTAAGGTCTGTTGATGGAATTGTCAAGAATGAGGTGTAGGCTGTATCGTTTGTATGTGTTGTATCATCGGTTAGTGTTGTGTAAACATACATATACAATTCTTCTTCAAAGTCATAGTTCAATGGAGGTGTGAATGTACCTTGGAATGTATAGGTTGTTGTTTCTAATGAAGCTAACATTCCTGTCCAAGTTTCTGTTATTTGTTGTATTACGTTTGTTGAGTCTTGGTGATATTTCAATACTGCTGTGATATCAACGGAACTGATTGTGTAATTACCAAAATTCTTCAATTCAACTTCTATTACCATTGGTTCGCTTTCAATATATTCATCTCCTTCTACTGGTTGAAGAATTGTTGGAATACCTGTGTCGGTTGAAGTAAACATATATTCGTATGCTCCAATAGTTGGTTTTGGTGATATTGGTCTTACGTTATTTTCTATATCAACATTTATATCATCTAATGGCTCTGCTGCTCTTACAATGTCGGTTGGCCATCTTAAAGATAAGGTTGAGTCATTTAAGAATGAGTTTTCTATTGATAAAGACAAGTTATCCATTCCGTTTACAGTTTGTAATAATGCTAATGTTGCTTTATCTGCTCCCCATTTAGCAAATTTACTTCCATTAACAGTATAGTTATTTGTATTAGATAAGACAACTACTGCTCCATCTTCTACATAATATGCATAACCTTTACCTTGATTGTCTAAATTGTTATTTCTAACTCTTACACTTGATCCATTTTCTCCAATAGACAAAGCTCTTGATTTTGCACTATTATTAGATGCTTTCATATAAACAGTGTTGTAGAAAACATCTACGTGAGTTATATTGTCAAGCGAAATACCAAATGTTTCAAAGTTAGTACTTACATTTGGACCTACTACAGAAACTGCATTGTTTGCTATAACAGCAGGATTGTTTTGAGTGAAATTAGAGTTTGTAAGTTCTATTCCCACTCTATCTTCTGTTCCTTTTGACAAGAACACTTTATTTGCCATTATTCGTAGTACTCCTGATATTTGAGAAAGTTTAACTGCTGTTAATACTATCTTAGAAGAGTCTGTACTAAACGAGTTATTATTGATTTGTAATCCTGAAATATTTGACAATTCTAAGGCTGTAGTTCCAAAGTCATAGAATTTATTGTTGTTAATGTTCAATGTTGTTATTGCATCTTCTGATTTGATTTGATTTGATGAACCATAGAAGTTATTATTTGTAAACGTAATATTGTTAGTGTTTCTTACTTTGAATAAATCAGGTGTTACAGAGTGTGGTGTTGCAAATGTCATTTGATTAAATGTTATATTTTCTGAATGATTAACATCTATTACAAATGAAGTTGTTGTATCAGTTATTGATATTGTTAAGTCTTGGAATGTAATGTTTGAAACAGAATCAAGAATTAAAACATATTTTGCATCATTGTCAGCATTTGAAGTTGGAGTGTATGTAATTATTGTTTGCTCTGCACTATCTTCTCCTTTAAATACTATATAATTTTCGGCTGACAAACCTGCTATGTCTGATATTACTAATTGCTCATTATATGTTCCTTGTTTGATTTCTACTTCTATTGGTCCGCATATTCCAGATGATTTTAAAACATCTAAGCATTCATTTATTGTTGCATAATCGTCTGTTGTATCTGGGCCAATCGTTACAGTTGTAACTCCATCTGTATTTCCTAAACAAGAAGATAAAGCAATTGTAACTGTATCGTTAGTATTTTCACTATCATCTTGTACAACTACCCATGCTGTTAGTTCTATAGATCCAGAAGAGAATGTATAGTTACCAACATTTACTATTGCAGTTGTATTACCTGCAAGATTTCCTGTCCAATTGTAAAGAGTTTGTTCTACTCCATTAACACTCCAATGTATTTCTGCAGAGGTTAATGCTTGCGAACCATAGTTTTTAAGTTCTACATCTATTGGTGTTGCAACTCCTGCTAATATGTTTGTTCCTGCAAGAGGAGATTGAATTGACAACAAACCTGCATCAACAGCCGGAGGAGCAGCAACTGTTACGATTACTTCTTCTCGTGGAGATGTACAACCAAAACTATTTACGGCAAATTGTATATTTGGTCTTCTTTGAGACACAGTAGAAGGATTGCCTGTGTATTCACAAGCATTATTTGTTGCATGACGATATGAAATTGCAGAATTATATTCTGTTTCTGTTTGTTCAACTTTTACTTTTCCTGTTGTAGTTGTTGTTTCAAAACATATTTGAACTACAATATTTGATTGACCATCGTATTGGAATGGTTCTGTAAATTGAATTGTTTCCCAACCAGAATCGGACGTTGTTAAGGAAATAGTTCCTGAATAAACTTCTGTCAATCCGTTTATCCAAGTTGTTAAATCGTTTTGATTAGTTGTGCCAATGCTAACTCTATAAACTCCCATCGTTACATTAGCATTTACACTACTTATATTAAATGCAAGACTACTTATTTTACCTTCTCCTAAACCTGCTGCGTTAAGTTCTGAGGCTGGATACAGATATTGTTCTTTTGCTTTCTTGGTTGTATATGCAAATGGAGCAGGGTGAGCAGCTTGATTATTTAAGATTGTTCCTGCTCCAACTGCAATATTATTTGTTTGCTCTATAATAGAAGCAACATAGAACGTATCATTTTCATAAAGTATTGGTGTTGTATAAGAACCTCTTGCTAATTCTTGTTCTGTGTATAAATCACCATACCATATTAAAATATTTTGAGGATCTTGTGCTGTTGCAGTTAATTGAGTTTGTGTTGCATAGTTAATAGAAACATCACTTGCTGTTGGAGTTAGAGGAGTAAGCAAAGAAGTTATTGTTGTAAATGATGTGTCGTTTGAATGTAACACATCTGTTGAAAGAGTTGTGTATGATTTTATTGTAAAGTTTCTTGCACCTGTATTTGCAGAAAGGTTGAATGTTTGCTCTAAAACAAATTCTACTGTATCATAAGGAGCAATACTTTCTGTATAAGAATCAGTAATAGTACTTATTAAAGCATTATTTTCATACAATTCGCAAGTAACAGGTATTGGATCTGTGCTTGCTTGAACACCCATATTCACTATTTTCACTTGAACTTGAACATCGGTTAAAGTACAAGCGGATTCTCCTTCTACTCCAAGTACTGAAACTGCCGAAATTCCAGGATTTACTTCAGGAACACCTGTTACGTTTACATTAAATACTGTTTTTTCTCCGTAACAACCATTATCATTTGCTAACAACAATGTTGGATTTAAAGTTCCTATTGTCATTGGATTTGTTGCTGAAGAAACCATCCAACTATCTTGATTATTACCTGTAGTTAATACTCTACTAATACCTGCTTTTCCTGAACAACTTAAATTATCTGAAGCACCAGTCCACACTGATGTAGGAACTCCTATTGATGCAGGGAATGTTGCTCCATTTAATGCTACTGCATCAATGATAACTCCTTGTGGATTTTCAATAAATGCTCCTAATTTGTTAGTTTGAGAAACTGTACCTGTTCCAATTCCTAATGCTTGGTCTGTATCTACTGAACTTTGTGCTTTTGGCAATAAGGTAACCATCGCACCTGCTGGTAAAACAAAGTCTGCTGGAAATTCAAATGTTTTTGTTATAGTAGTTCCTAATTCTTGATTTGAATTTGCTTTTATATACTTAAATTTGTAACCGCCCATATTTGCAGTTCCATTTCCAAGGTTTGCTATTTCAAAAGCATTTGCAGTAGTTACCCAATCAGGCAAAGGAGATGTCAATCCTTCTGCAGAAGCTACTGTTTTAGACAATTGAATTTCTGTTATTTTAATATTTGGCACTTCAGATTTTTCAGAGAAATACAAAGTTGTGTCAGCGTATAAAACGGTTGTTTGTAAACTTTGTGATTTTAAGAAAGGCTCTGCATCATCTAATGCATAGAACCAATAAACAGAATCATTAGAAGTAACAGATAATGTAGCTGCTGTACCGTATGGAACGCTTATAGACATATCTGCTCTTGCAGGTATTTGGTGACTTGAAAACACTCTTGCAATTGTTGTATCATTTGACTTAATTGTATCTAAAGAGAATGAACTCCAAGCTTTCAATTCTCTTTCCATATCTTGTGTTGGAGCAGAGAAATCAAAAGTTTGAGTAAAGTTAAAGTCATATTCCACATTTGGTTCTATGCTATGCGATACTGTTCCTGTTTTCACTGTTGAATTATCAACTTTATAATTCATCGTTACAGAGTTTGCAGGAATTGTATTATCACTTATGTTTTTGAAACGAACAGTTATTGTTTCTTGTCCGAAATCGCAATCAGAGTAAGAATCAACTCCATCATACATTAAATTATATGTACCATTATTTGGAGTAACCGACATTACATATATATTATTTGTAGGAGGTAAAAACTCTAAAGCACCTATACAAGGAACATTTGGTCTTGGTCTTCCATAGAAGTCGTCTGTTACACCTGAAACTGCAACACCTTTTCCGCATAAGAATGTACTTGTTGTATTCAAATCATTCCATGCTGCAAACAATGGATTTTCTGTATAATGAGAATTTGTTTCATTTGAATAAGTTTCCCAAATTGTTGGACTATCTACGGTTGAGTTTCCATAGTAGAATAAATATGTAGAGTTGTCTCCTGGAATCTTATAATACAAGTTATTAGAATAAGCAATAGATTGAGGAGTTGAAGGAGTTGTTTTCACTGCATATCCACTCAATTCACTAACAATTATATTGTTTTTAACTTGAATATTACTTGTATTTGTTCCTGTATAACCTAAATTATATCCTATTGCATTAGCATCTGTACCCAAAGCATAGACATTATTATATGCCAACAAGATATTTGTTCCTGAAACTAAGTTTACACCATATAAAGTAATAGGAGAATAACTTATTACATTGTTATTTCTAACACTTATCTTATTATTTACAACCTTTGCAGTCGTTCCATTTGGAATATCAGATAAAATAATCGCACTAACACCTGATAAATCAAATTCATTCTTGTTTACATTAAATGTTTTACAAGAAGAAAGCATTATTGCATAATAATTAGAAGATATTCCATTCATATTATCAGGGAATACCGTAGTAAATTTATTATCTCTTACAACAAGATTCTTATTCAAAGTAGCATAAATTGCATTACCAACAACATTTGCATTTGTTGTAGGAATATGCATATTCCTAATCTCAAATGTAGAGTTTGTAATCTCAATTCCATCTGACATAGAAGCATCTGACATACCTTGAATATCTATATACCTATTTGCAGGTACTGAGAAAATACAAGAATCTATTGTTATATGATTTGCTGCACTTAAATTAAGAACCGATGACAAACGTTGAGGATACGAACCTAAGTGAGTTATATCATCAGCTTGATTTGTTGCCGCATTAACTCTGCTTGCAAATTTACAATTATTAAATGTAATATTTGAAGTTGTGAGAGATGCAGTAACGATTCTTGCATTGTTTTCGTATGAATCGGCAGCTCTAAATTCTATATTATCAAACACCAAAAACTTACAGCCAGACAAATCAATATTTGCCACATTTACATTTGCAGGTTGCAAAACTTTCTTTGCTGTTGTTGCACTTGTAAATGTAACTGTATTTGTTGCTGACGCACCTGTTATATTTTGAGGGAAGACTAATTCTTCTTTCAATTCACTTTCTGGCAAAGCTATTTTTATTGTTGTTGGTCCACTGACACCTGAACATTCCAACATTCTAAACGCTTCATTAAAATTAGCAAATTGTCTATTTGCTGGCACACCAGAAAGATTTCCTATTGAATAAACACCACTCATTGGACCAGCAGAAACAACAAACTCATATCTTGCTGTATCATTATCTTGATTCCAATCTACATCTGGTTCATTAACAGAGGTTGAGATTGTCATATATCTATAACCAGGAGTTATATTCAAATTATTTGTTACAGTAAAGGCAACAGAATCTCCCGAAGGCAAGTTACCTGTCCAAGTTGCAGAGCCTGATGTTCCGTCATCTGCGCTATAACTCACGACTATTTCATTAAGAGTGTTTGTTCCTTCATTTCTCAAATAAACTCTCAAAGGAGAATTTGAGGTAGCACAATTAGTAGGTGATACCAATGCGTTTTCATCGCCAGACAATCCTGGGTCAATAGGCAAATGGCAATTATTAACAAAGTCAAATTTAAAATTAGGTTTGTAATTCATCGAGCCTCCTTGGAAAGGTGTTGTACACGCCTCAATTGGAGCATCAGATGTTTTTTCATATTTATATGTAACATTTGCACCAGTTGCTGAAACACATTCAACTTTTGTTACACCACCAACACTACTAGCATCTCCCCAACAAACTTTTATCAATATATCACTTACTCCATCCCACATAAATGCTTCAGAAAATTGCATATAATGCCAACCTATTGCAGGATTTATGTAAACAGGTTCGTTAATAACATTAGTTAATTGAGTAGCATTGTATTGGTATTCCGAAGACATTTGATAATCTGGATCAATATTAGCTATATACAATTTAAAGTTTGGCATTGAAAAACCAACTGCTGCTTGCGTCAAGTTAATACTTAGCCCTCCTATTTCCCCTGAAGAATATCCTGCTGCTAACAATTCCTCCACAGAATATCTCATTTGATATACAGCCGCTCTTGCATTGGTTTTGAATACCATTTCTTGAGAAGACAATCCTGTTGTTTGTAATGGCTCATGTCCAACGTATGGTCTTATTGCTGTATATTCATTATAATGACCATAAACATAAGGATAAGTTAATTGGTTACCTTTTAAGTCTCTCATTATTACTCTCCATTTAATTAGAGAGCCAAAACCATTAAAAGGAATTAAACCTTCATATATATTTTGATTTGTTGGATCTTTTGTTAAATTTACTTGTTGAGGAGTTGTCTCATCTCCAAAGAAATATTCAACAACAACAGCATCTGCATCTGTTGACATCGCACCTTGAGCATCACGAACATCTAAACGAATTGGCACATCAGAACATGTAGGGAACATTTCCAGTGAAGGATATTGAAGAAGATTTTTTAATTGAGGCACTCTTATTTCATCTCCTGGTGTACTTGCGACATATAATCTAACATCATCTAAAAACCAACCTGTAAAATTCGCTGCTGTACCTGTGGTTTGAGGCAATATAAATCTAATTTGAACACTTGTTGCAGTTCCTCCAAGAGTTGAATACAAATAAAAAATCTCATTTCTCCAATAAGACTGATCCAAATCTGCAATAGGAACAGACGCATTACCTGTCCAATACATAGTCTTAAAGAAACTACCATTGAATTGAGCATATCCGCTACCATAACTTGGGTCATAACAGTTTGGCATTTGAACCCCATTCAAACTTAAAGTTTGCCAAGTTCCGTTTGGTTTCTTTACTTCTACTCTACCACCTTTTTGGTTTTCCAAAATAGGAATATGACTAAATTCCAAACGAGTTGCACAACCCGGAGTAATAGTAAATTCCGGAGAAGTAATGATTACTTCCGAAGAAGCAGGAGTCATTCTCAACGATTTAGTTCCTGTTGATGCTATTTCAGTCGTTGTAGCGACATTAGCAGAGGAAGAAACCGTCCAACCAGCAGGAATACCTTGTTCAAAGTCTGCATGCGTAAGTAATGTAGGACCTTGTGCAAATAAAGTAAACGTTGATAAGAATAAGCTGATAATTACAGCCAACAAACCTTTTTTCATATATAACATTTTTTATTTTTATCTATTTATACTTCTATTCTAATCTAATAATTCAACTCGCAAATTTACAACATTTTTCTTTTGTCACAAATTTTTAGCGTATATAAAGACACTTTTTTTGATTTATTTTGTTTTTTTATTGACTAAAAAAGTGAAAATCCAATTATATTTTATATTTTTGCGATATGAAAAAACTAATTTTATCATTTATTTTTACATCTTTATTGAGTTGTTTGTCTTTTTCGCAAGAAAGAAGTGATTTATTGATGAAATACATCACTTCTCCTTTGAATAACGAGATTGAAGTTTATATAAATTTCATTGATGGAAAGGTTAATAAAGACAAACCTTTCACATATTATGACATAACAAAACAAAAACAAGAAATTTCTTCAAAAGATTTAAAGAAAGACTTTCGTTTAAAATTAAAAAAGAATGAAAAAATAAACGAAGACTCTTATTTCATTACCTTAAACGGTTTTAAAGAAATTCAAATCAATGCTAATTACAGCGAACGCTCCAAATCAGCAACCGTTTTCTTTAAACCAGAAAAAGTTTGGTACAACATAGAAAAAATAGTATTTCATTACACAGACTCAAAAGAGAAAAAATTAGAAAAAATCAAAATATTCTCTAAACAATACATTACAGGAGATTTAAAACTTTTTGAATTAAAAAAATAAATTATGATGAAAAAAATTTTTGTTATAGCAATTTTGATATGTAGCTTAGGAATATCAAAAAACTCTAATGCCCAAAGAATAGAAGAGGCTTGCAACATAATTGCAACAAGCATTGTAGATGAACAATACAAAGAATTTACAATTGACGGCTCAGCCTACCTTTCTTATATTTGGACAAACCACAAAGATTCCGAAACAACAATGCAAGTAGACCTTACACAAGTAACAATTTCCAAAGACATCACTCGCACAGGCTATAAAGTATGGCTCAATTGTCTTGATGGAGTAAATTGTATTGTAGAAAAAGGCAAATTAGGTAAAGATGAAAACTATTATAGCGAGTTTCCACGAACTTACTTACCTGCAAAAACCGAAAGCGATATGGACGCTATATTCTATCAATTAGAATACCTTTTAAAACTCGGCAACGAAATTAGATAATCACAAGTTTTTTGCTTATTTTTTTACCAGAATAATTAACTATAAGAATAAAATTTCCCTTTTGTCCAAAAGATGAAAGGGTTATTTTTTTGCCAGCGGTTACCGAAACAGTCTTTTGATCAATTATTTTAGCGTTTACGTCCAATAACTCAATGCTTACATTTTCTAAATCCTTATTAAAAATAATATTAACATCATCTTTTGCAGGATTTGGACTAATTGTAAATACATCTTCATTTACAAATGCAATATCTTCCAAAGACGCAGTTTGATTTTTCCAATAATCAATACTATCAAACGCCACCCTATTCGCCACATTTTGCAAAAACTCTCCTTCTTCTGCCGAAACACCACTTGGCAAATACTGAGTTTGTACATTATTTCCCGACATCATTATATAAAAACAGCAAGCCGCCAAATAAGACCCTTGAATTGAAGGGTGAGAATTATCAGAAGAATGCAAAACAATATCAGGATTATTTGCAATAGAGTAAGACCAAGCAGCACCAACAGGAGAAACCCAAGAAGAAAAGTCTGTTGCCATTAAATAATAGTTTGTTCTCAAACGCCAAGACATTGATTCGTATGTACAAAACGGAGGATAATATTGACAATTCACTTGATCACCATATCTATATCCCCAAGTCATATAAAATAACACCTTAACATCGGGATTAAACGCCTTTGCCAAAGAATCTAACTCTCTTGCATAAGGATAAACCTCATCATAAAACTGACCATCGGGGAAAGCAACCTCTTGACTCTGTCCTTGCAAAACCACAAAGTCCCAATTACCTTCTTGAAGCTTTGAAATCACATTACTATTCTGAGCATGCGTCATAAATCTCGCACCTCCCGGAGTTATACTCTCATAATAAATCTCCTCACCCATTGAACGAGACAAATCACTCACCAATTTCGGCAAATCATTCACATGAGTATAACTATTTCCAATAAAAAGCACTTTTTTAATCTCTTGTGCCGATAAATTAAACAAAGAAACAAAACATAAAACTACTAATAACAATGATTTTTTCATAACATTAAATATTAAATTTGCGACAAAAATACAAAAATTACGTACATTTGCAAAAGTAATAACCAAAGAAAAAATAAAAATATGAAAAAAATTGCATTACTATTTCTTGTTACAATTCTAAGCCTTAACCTTTCGGCTCAAAAACTTTATGACGAAACAGCAAATGGCGAAAAGCAACTAACCGAAGCATTAGAAAAAGCGAAAAAAGAAGGAAAACACGTACTGATTCAAATGGGTGGCAATTGGTGTAAATGGTGTTTGAGATTTAATGAGTTCGTTAATAACAATCCTGAAATAAAAAAAGTAGCAGATGAAAACTATGTTGTCCTACATCTTAACTTTGACAAAAAGGATAAAGAAATGCTTGAAAGATTAGAGCACCCCGAACGCTTCGGCTTTCCTGTTATCATTATATTAGACGCAAACGGCAAAAGACTTCACACACAAAACTCCTATTATCTTGAAGAAGGTGAAGGCTATCACGCAAAGAAAGTATTATCTTGCTTTAATGACTGGACTCCAAAAGCGATAAAAGGCATTAAAGAATAAGCCAGAAAAAAAACAAAGAAAAATTGAATTTTTTCTTTGTTTTTTTTCAAGTGTTTCTTTGCTTTTATTGAATGATTACTTTCTTATTAGCAAAGCCCCTTTGTGTTTTTATTCTTACAATATACATTCCACTTTCAAGATGTGACACATCTATGGTTTCGATGTTTTGTTTTCCCTCTTTCCTTAATACAACTTGTCCTAAACTATTATGGATTTCTATTTCCCTTATCTTAAACGATGATTGCACTGTCAAAACATCATTTGCAGGATTTGGCGAAACGTTAGAATATCTATCTACCGTAGCATCGTAAAGACAAACATTTGTATCGGGATATGTGCCATCGCCTAATGTAGTGTCTGTTTCTGCAAAGATTGGAAACATATACATTTGGCAAGTGTTTCTAACATGATGATATCCTCCTGTCCTAACAGGACTATAGTGATATGTACTATTAGTATCTCTTCCTCCAGGAATAGGATAAGTGTTAAATAAATGATCACACCATTGCACCCAAGGAGACTCATCATCTAATTCTGCAGTCCTAACTAAAGAAGGATAGTCGAAAGAACAATCTGAAGCTACCATAAGCGCAATCATAGTGCTTGTTGGTGTTACATCTTCAACTATATAAAACAACCCATTAACATTAACAGGATTATTTAGATAATATTCTATATATCCAGAACCATAAGTTTCAACACCTCCATTTGCATTAACATTATTATAAGAAAAATTAGTATCTATATCTATAGAGGCTATTTCTACATCTAATCTATCATTCATTATTTTCAATTTTCCTTTTGGATTAGAATTATAAGAGTTCAATGCATCATTATATCTTTGAGCATCAATACAATAATTATATTGAGTCATACCAATTCCTCTAAGAATAAATGTTAATTTCGTATAATAACTTTCTACCCATTCATATATGTAATTATGAACCCCTATTGCAATTCCTTTTATGGTTAGTAAAGTATCCGTATAACATGGTTGTGCTCTATCAAGAACACCACTATATTCTTGTCCATTATATCTAAAAGGAGCTCCTTGACAAGAAAAATAATAATGATTTCTTACCATACCTTCATACATAGGGTCTTCATTAATATCGGAAAACATAACTTGAGCACACCCTTCTACATCTATGTAATCAGGCAAGAAATAATCATCAAATATTGTATCTGATACATTTTGTCCCTTTACTATGGTAGCACAAAATAAAACTACTAAAATAAATAATGTTTTTTTCATATCTTTATTTTTTTTAATTATTGACAAATTGGAATATACTTACCATTATTATTAACAGCATTAATTATTACCGTATTTTGATTACCTTGAATATTTATATAGTTTGGAGTCAAGGATACATTATTGAGATAATTATAATTTTGCAATACCTCTGTAAAATCTTTAGCACACTGTAAATGAGAATTACTATTTCTGAAACAATCAAAAATAATTACTCCATTTAGATTTAAATTATTTGCCACTGCTGCAAAATAATAATTATCATATCTTATAATACTATTATATTGTTTTATTTTTTCTGAAACGAGTGATAATGGTTGAATTGAAATTGATATACAAGGGATATTCATTAAATGATTAATTTGAAATATTTCATCATATCCTTGATGTCCATTTGTCAAATACAATAATGTATTATCTTCTATGCAAAATTCTAAATCTATCGGTTCTAATTTTGCTTCTGAGACTTCTAAACATTGTTTATTTATCACATTTATAGTATTTGAAACATCAATTGTTGCGAAATCCGTTTTGTACCAAGTATTATTTGTAACTAATCTATGCGTATATGCAAAAGTAAATATATCTGAATTTGTCATTGAATTTTCTATCACATATTTATCGTATCTTAATTCAGGGTGTGTATAACCTTGATAGGTATATTGAGAAATATTTCCTGCGTCAAAGGCTGTTACAACAATAGAAGTATCATTAACACTTTCTATTGTAACTATCTTATCTTTGCCAACAGATAATGCTCTAAATCGATTAGTAGTATTTTGTTGTATTATTTGATATGTACTCGGATTAGCTGTATTCATATCAATCAAATATATATCATCAGCTAATGCAGCAACATGTATGCCATCAGGCCATTTATATAGTTCTAATTCTTTAACAGCAAATGGCTTTATTACACCACATATGATTTGCAATGTAATAGGTTGGGGATTTACACTAAACATATTGTTTACAGATGTCCAAGCGATGAAACTTCCATAAGAACTACTTCCGCAAAAATAAATATCGCCATTTAATACTTGAAAATCATAAACTTTTAAATTTGATAGCGTTGTTTCTTCCAAAAGAACTGTTCCATTTGTAGTTTTACAAAAAACGGTTGCACTTCCATTTAAATACGGAAGAGAGGTTATTAAATTAGTAGTATTTTCACTCCTTATTTTTATCAAACTTGAATCAATACTACTATTCAGTATTCTCCTTTGTGTTGTTGCTGTATTTCCTTGACTTATTATATTTTGCATTTGTGAAAATGCAAGCACTGGTAATAATAGCAATGCTAATATTATATATTTTTTCATATCTTTAATTAGTATTTAAAATATCATTAAACGTATTTTAATCTTGCTTTGATTGGATTTATTTTAACGATGTTTGCTCAAAGCAAGAAAGGGAAGCGAACATCTCTATTTGCTTAAATTGTTTTTGCAAAGGTAGGTTATGCTTACTATAATTTGCATAATATTTTTGATTGATGCTACAAAGGTAAAAATAATTCTTTGAATAACAAAAATAAAACAAAGAATTAAAAAATTATTTCTTTGTTTTATTTTCCTTATTCTTTGTTTACGCTTTTTAGAATAAGAAGATTAAGTGGGTTTGATTCAAATCCACTTATATTTTTTTGAACAAATCGCAATACTTGGTCGTAATATAAAACTACTATCGGACTTTCTTCAATTATAATAGCGTTCATTTTTTTGTAAAGAGTAATTCGTTTTTCGGAATCGGTTTCTAAAATTGCTTTTTCATAAAGTTTGTCAACTTCTTTTGAAGAAAAATGGGTGTAATTAGAACCTTTTGGGCAGTGATTCTTGCTATAAAAAAGCGAAAGATAGTTTTCTGCATCGGGATAGTCTGCAATCCACGAACCTCTGAACCATTGTGTTTTGCCTTGTGCTATATGCTCACGCAAAGCCGCAGGTGGATTAACATCAATCTTTACTTTAATTCCTAAAAGTCCTAATTGTTGTTGAATATACTTACATAAATCAAGATAAGTTGCTGTTGTGGAAAGTGTGATTTCTTGCATTCCTTCACCGTTTGGATAACCTGCTTCTGCCAACAAGCGTTTGCTTTTTTCGGGATTATATTCGTATGAATTTACTGTTGAATCAAAGCCTGCTAAGCCCACAGGTATAATACCATATTCACCCGGATAGCCTATGTTGTTACGCATATATTTTATCATCTTCTCACGAGAGAATCCGTAATTGATTGCTTGACGTACTCTTTTGTCCTTTAAAGGATTTTTTTCATCGTTTACGTCCATCTTAAAGCCAAGATACTCCGTATTTAGATATGGTTGAGTGATAAGATTTATTTTATCTTTATATTTAGGTTGCAATTTACCGCTACGAGTTAGGATTTCGTCTTTGTAATTTGGGTCAATCCCTGAAATAAAATCAATATTCCCTTTAACAAACTCTAAGAATACGGATTGTTTATCAACAATAAAACTAATTGCAACAGCATCTAAATAAGGAAGTCTTTTACCTAAGGAATCCTTTTCAAAATAGTCTTCATTTTTCACAAGAACTAATTTCACATTTTCCTTCCACATCTTGAATTTAAAAGGTCCTGTTCCGATAGGGTGCTTTCTGAAATCTTCCTTATAATGATTTACTATTTCTTTTGGCACAACGCTTGCGTAAGGCATTGTTAATATTCCAAGAAATGGAGAAAAGGCTTGCTTTAATCTAACAACAAATGTTGTATCGTTTGGAGCAAAGAAACTATACTTTCCATTTATTTTTTCAACATTTTCAAAAAAAACAGCCCCCGGCGACATTGTTTTTGTATCTACAATCCTATTTAAACTAAATACAAAATCCTCTGCAACAACTCGGCGTTTGCCATTTTTAAAAAGTTGATGTGGGTGAAAATACACATCATCTCTTAAATGGAATGTGTACTCCAAGCCATCGTTTGATACTTCCCACGATTTTGCTATTGAAGGCACGATATTCAATTCATTATCCATTTGCACCAAACCATTATAAAGTTGAACATCTACCCAAATCATTGCTTGATCTTTGGCAAATGCAGGGTCTAATGACTGAATATTTGCAGCCTCATTATAACGAAAAACTTTCTTGCCAGCATTACGATTCTCGCTTGTGCAAGAACATAATACAAAGGCAAGAAAGCTTAATATAAAATAAAGTCTAAATTTAAATTTCAAACCTCTTACTTCTTTATTTGCAAGAAATTCTTTCCGTAAACACCTTGTGTTTTTGCTATTGAAATGAAAGCATTTGGATCTATTGCTTTTACCAAACGCATAATTTCAACTTTGTCTTTCTTTTGTGCGATTACAAGCAATACTTTTTGATCTTTTTTGCTGTACCAACCCCAACCGTTCAATAAAGTAACGCCTCTTTTTACCTCATTACCGATTGCATCTGCTATCTCATTACTCTTTTGCGACATAATAGTGATTTGATATGTCTGCTTCTCTCCTTCCACAACAAAGTCTATTGCAAAAGTAAATACTCCCAAACAAACAAAACAGTAAACTAATTGTTCAAGGCCATTACCCATTAAAATAGTTGATGCAATAACACAAGTATCTACTATCATTATTATAGAGCCTGGGCTAACGTTTCTATATTTTGTTACAATCAAAGCAATAATATCGCTACCTCCTGAATTTCCTCCATTGATAAAGCACAATCCTATTCCTAAGCCTGACATTGCTCCACCTAATATTGCTTTTGTAATCATTTCCATATTCTCGAACTTAAATTGTTCCATATTTTGCACCTCTAATACTTGTTGGAAAAATATCAAGAACAAGGATGCTGCTGTCATTCCAATGATTGTGTTTATTGCAAACTTACCTCCAAGTATTCTGTAACCTATTAACAACAATATTGCGTTAATTGAGAAGTTTGTTATACCCATAGGGATTCCCGAAAGGTAATAAATAACCGATGAAAGCCCTACTACACCTCCACCAATTATCTTTGAGGGAACCATAAACACACTCCACGCAAAACAATACATTGATATTCCAAACAATATCAACAAATACTTGATTACAATCTTCCAAATTGGAACTTTAACTAATGTATTCATATTCTATCTTTTTTTATTTATCTTGCAAACATCAATAATAATCTTTCCGATATTTCATCCATATTAAGATTCTTAGCTATTATGTTTCCTTTTGAATCTATCAATATATTTTGAGGAATATATGTTAAATCAAATAATTTAACTATTACACTACTCCAACGTTTTAGATCCGAAAGATTAACCCAATTCATTTTCTCTGTGGCAATCGTATTTTTCCAAGCAAGTCTTGAATCGTCAAGTGATACACTTACTATCTCCAAGCCATCTTTGCGGAATTTTTTATAAAGCATTCTTAAATCTCTTATTTGCATTAGAGATTTATTGTCCCAAGATGCCCAAAAATGTATTAGAGTATATTTATTTTTTTGAGCAACCTCCATTAAGGATATTGGTTCTGCCTTTGTGTTTTCAAGAGTGAAATTTCTAATCTTTTCTCCTACTTGCTCTTCTTTATCTAATTCTAAAATATGTTTACCCAACAAATCGTATTGATACATATTTTTTGCTTCTCCTTCAAGAGTTGAATAGATTTCTCTTAATTCTGATGTTTTTAAATAAGGAGCCAAATAAGAGGTTACAAGAAATGGTGAATAGATACTTGATTTATTTTCATTAACATAATCCATCAAACATTGCATTGGGTTCTTTTGTCGATTGCAACAATTAGCAATTTGAAGAAACTCATCATTTGTTTGAGAACCTTTAATAGATATTTTCTCTAAATTATCATATTTTCCTGTAATCTCAATATTTTCATTATCCATAAAGAAAGAAATCTCTCCCATGTTAGAAGGCAAATAAATTATTGCCATACATGGTCTATCAACTTTGCCATCAAATTCAAATAATCCATTGACAACTTTTGATTTTATTTCTTCTTTCTTTCCGTTTGCTAATAATAATTCCAAAGAAATCTTTCCTTCGTCTATTCCATTTATGCTTCCACTTATTGAAAAACCAGAAGCGGCTGTTAATTCTTTAAGTCTTATTGCTAATTCTTCGGTTGATAAGTTGAAGGCTACTATTTTTCCTTCTTTATCTATCAAAACATTGCTCGGAACTTCTTTTATCATATAGGTTTGAGCAGAAGAGCTTTCCCATTTTTTGAAATCACACACTTGTAACCAAGGCAATCTATCTTCTTTAATCGCTTTTTCAAGCATTGCTTTATCTTCGTCTAAGGAAACGCTGACAATTTCAAATCCTTTCTTATTATATTTTGTGTAAATATTGACTAATTCCGGATTTTCTTCTCTTGATTTTTTACTCCAAGAAGCCCAAAAATCCAAAAGTGTATAATCGTGTTTTCTTACTTCATCTGTAAGTCTGAAAGTTTTGTTTTGCAAATTTTTTGAAGTAAAATTAGGTGCTTTTGCTCCTATTCTTAGTTGTGTCATCAAGGCTTCTCTTTCTCTTAGATGCTTATAATGATATGTATTCAAAGCCTCTTCTTTCAAAGTATTGAGTGTTCGGGTTAATTCTGAATAATTCCATTTGTAAGCAAGGTATGAAGCAATTATATCAGGAGAAAAAATATGAGAAGGATTATTTATAACCCAATTTTCTAATCTTGACAAATGCACATCATAATCTTCTTTCTTTTGAGGAGCAACAATAGAATACCATTCAGTAGTTAATTTTGTTCCTTTTATCTTTGTCTTTTTTTCATTATTAGGAACAAGTATCATTTCTACGTTATCTCCCGGAGAAAGATATAAACGATAAGTTCTTTTACCATTTATTGTTAGCAAGGCAGGTATTGGATCTTTTATTTGACCTCTAAAATAAAATTTTCCATCTTCTTCTATTCTTGCACTATCTAATTGTTCATTGCCATCTCTAAAATAGGTTCTTAAAGTAGCAAGCCCATTTTTACTTTCTTTAATCTGACCATTTATCACATACCCTTGTGCAAATGAAACAAGAGTAAACAAAGACATTAAGGTGAATAAAATTAGTTTTTTCATATTTACCATAAATTATTTAATATTTTAATGCTCTTTCAAGCTCTCTTTTATTATCTTTTAACTTAATTGTTTCTCGCTTATCGTAAGAATGCTTTCCCTTACAAAGTGCTATTTCAAGTTTTGCATATCCCCTTTCATCAACAAAAAGCAATGTTGGAATAATTGTAAATCCTTTTTCTTTACTTTTGTTTTCTAATTTTCTCAATTCATTTTTTTTCAAAAGCAACTTGCGAGTTCTTTTTGCTTGATGATTATAATACGAACCAAAACGATATTCCGAAATGTGCATATCGTGAACCCATAACTCGCCTTTGCTAAATAAACAGTAAGAATCAGAAAGATTAACCTTACCTTCCCGAATTGACTTTATTTCTGTGCCATACAAAACGAGCCCTGCTCGAAATGTTTGCACAAAATAGTATTCAAAACTCGCTTTTTTGTTCTTTATATCAATAAGATGCTTTTCTTCTAACTGCATAACTTTGCAAAAATACTAAAAAAACTCGTTTCTTTGACTTTTTTCTAAAAAACTTATATCTCTTTAAAAAGAATCATTTATTTAATTTAAAATTATATTATTTAAAATCAGCGTATTAAAAAAATAACACAAAATTTTTCTTTAAGAAAATTTGGTAGTATTGAAAAATGTCGTAATTTTGCACTCGCAAATCAGGGGATTGACCAAGTAGCTCAGCCGGTAGAGCACATCCCTTTTAAGGATGGGGTCCTGGGTTCGAGTCCCAGCTTGGTCACTGATAGAACAAGAGAAGCCGATTGTAAAAACAGTCGGCTTTTTTGTTTATGTATTTTCTTATTCTTATCTTTGCACAAAATTATTCGTATGAAAAAATTACATTTCCTTTCAATTATTTTATGCTTTGCGTGTTTTAATTTAGCAAACGCACAATCCGACAACACAGATGTATTACATTACGAAATAAACCTTAATGTTAATAATCTACAACAAAATACACACATAGGATTTAGTGAAATAACTTTTCTTTTACTTGAAGAAAATCCAGAATTTATTGAATTTGATTTGAAAAATCAGACAATAGATTCAGTTTTTCTTAAAGGAAATCCAATAAACTACACTTATCAAAACAATAAATTGCGTTTTACTCCGAGCAATGAAGTAACAATTAACGACACTCTAAGATTAAAAGTATTTTATCGAGGAGGCAACAATGTAGAGCCTTATAATTGGGGTGGCATTCACTATTCTAATAGCATAATCTACACATTAGGAGTTGCATTTAGCGATTATCCTCATTGTTATGGACGCAGTTGGTTTGTTTGTAAAGACAATTTTACCGACAAAGCAACATTTGATTTTATCATTACAACAAACAAAAATGTTAAAGCAGTGTGTTCGGGAAATTTAATCAACGAAATAGAAAACGAAAACAGCAAAACATATCATTGGAGACTTGAACAAAACGCCCCAACCTATGCTGTGGGAATGACAATTGCAGATTTTTCAAAATTAGAAAGAGAAATAATAACAGAAAATGGCAATATACCTTTAAACGTCTTTTATTTTGCAAATGACAGCAGTGCAATAGATGAAAATTTCAGACACATTGATTCTGCCTTTCTTTGTTTAGAAAAACATTTTGGTAAATTTCAATTCAACAGACTTGGATATTGCACAACCCCTCAGGGAAGTATGGAACATATTGACAACATTAGCCTTGCTCATTCTTTGGGAGCGAATTATTCTTTGCAGTCTCAGGCCGTTATTGTGCACGAAATGGGACATTCTTGGTTCGGAAATTTAATTACTTGTGCAACTTCTGGCGATATGTGGATAAATGAAGGTTGGACAACCTTTACTGAAAGGCTTTCACTTGCTGCAATATTTGGAGAAGATGTAGCAAAACAACATTTTAGAAACAAAATAGAAAGCGTAATCAAAGATTTACCATTTGATGAAGGTAAATTTGCTTTAAGCGGTGTTAATTCCGACAACACATATTCAAGCACTGTTTACGACAAAGGGGCTTTGATTGCAATGAGTCTTAAAACCTATATGGGCGATAGTCTGTTTTATAGTAGCGTTCAAAGACTTTTACAAGATTTTGCTTTTTCTAATATAGATTCTTACACACTCCGAGATAGCCTTTCATCTTATTCTGGTATAGACCTTAGAGATTTTTTCAATTATTACGTTTTTGATACTTTAACTCATCACTTCGCAATAAAGAGTTGCTCTTTTGCAGAAAATTCTGCAAGAATAAAAATAACATCTCGCACAGAAACAGACAGCAACTCTCCTTGTACAAACATCAGAATACCTATTACATTTATAGATTCAGCCTTTAATCGCTACGAGGCTATGATTATTGACAACGGAGAAGAGATTGAGCATAATTTTTCTTTACCTTTCACTCCACAAGCAGCGTTTTTGGATTTTGATGAAGAGTTTTTTGATCTCACAACAGATAGTTATAAAATTATATCAGAGCCAAGCAATTACGAATTTAAAAACTCCTACTTCAAAGCCAATGTTACATCTTGTCAAGATAGTGTTTTACTTCGCCCTACTCTACATTGGGTTGGAGCAAATCAAGAACAATTGCCCGAAGGCGTTAGCAGATTTTCACAAAAACACTATTGGACAATAGAAGGCGTTAATTTAGACAAAGCAGAAATAGAAGCGAAATTTTATTTTAAAATCTCCTTCTCAGAAAGAGACTTTGACAATAGTTTATTGCCTGATTACGCATCAAAAGACTCTCTTATGTTATTTTATAGAGAAAAAGCAGAATCGCCTTGGTATAGAATAGAAGCAAATTATCCCTCTTCCTCATCGGGATACGTCTCAACAAAATTAAGAAAAGGCGATTACATCATGGCAATTGGAGACAAAAACCTTGTAGGATTAAAAGATGATTTTCAAAACGAAGAAAAAATAAAAATATATCCTAATCCTTCAACAGGAGAAATCAATATTTATCACCCCGAATTAAAAGAAGATGCAAATATTCGAGTGTTTAGTGAAAATTTTTCTTTGATTTATTGCGACAAAGCAAAGAAAAATAAAAATAATTCAGTGATTTATTTAGACATTCCGAAGGGTTGCTATTTTATTGAATTACAATCTAAAAACAAAACATTCACAGAAAAACTCATAATAAATTAAAAAAAATTTCATTCAAAGTGTCACGTTTCGCACCTTTTGCTTGTTATTATAGATGAAATGTTTGAAAAAGATAAACTAACGGAACTAATTGAGCAATGCAAGAAAGGCGAAAGTAAAGCCCAGCATAGCGTATTTAATCTAAAAAAAGATGAATATTTTGCTATCTGTAAAAGATACTCTTCAAATTCTCAGCAAGCAGAAGATATGCTTATAGAAAGTTTTACTAAGATTTTCCAAAACATTTCTTCATTTAGTTATGGTAATTTTAATCTTTGGGCAAGAAAAATAGTAATTAACACTTGCATAAATGCGTATTACAAAGAGGCAAGACGAAAAGAAAGAGAAATAATAGTAGAAGACTTTAACGAAACTGCAAAAACAGAATACGAAAGTCAATTTTCTTACGATGATTTGCAATACTGTTTAGAACAACTCAGCGATAACCAAAGAATAGTCTTTAATTTATATGCTATTGATGAATACAAACCAAGAGAAATCGCAAAAATATTAGATATAAATGACGACACTGTAAGAACATTGATTCACAGAAGCAAACTAAAACTACAAAAACTATTAACCAATTTAGAGAAAAAAAGGAGAATGCAATGAAAATAGAAGATTTATTCAAAGAAAAGATGAGCAATGCCAATATAACAGCTCCTGAAAACCTGTGGAATAAAATTGAAAACAACTTAAATAATCCTCCACAGAGCCCGAATATTGATACAAATGCTCAAAATATAATTTCAAATGCAAGTTCTGCTTTAAATACAACGCTTGTTAAAACTTTGGCTATAAGCTTTGGCGTTGCTGCCTCTGCGGTTGGCGGATACTTAATCTATGACAATCTACAACAAGAGCCTATTCCTCAACAAACAATCGCTCAAACAACACCACAAACTCAAAAAGCAATTGAAACAACTTTTGACACCACAACTCTAATAGCACAAAAAACATCTCCTATAACAAAGCAAGCAACACCTGAGACAATAGAATATCAAGAAATTACAGTCAATGACACTACCACCACACAAATAGAGATTTCTGAAACAAAGATTGAGCAAACAATAACAGAACAACCTCAAATAAAACAAGAGCCTACTCCTACTCAAACACCTATTGTAGAAAACAAACCTGCGGAAGAACCTATCGTAACAAAAGAAGAAAACACTATTACACCACAAAAAGAATTTAATCCAAACATAAAACGACCTAACTTTATAAGCCCTAATAACGATGGAATAAATGACGTATTTAGAATAGAGAATTTAGAGGCTTATCCTGAGAATGAAATCGTGATTTTTGACCAAAAAGGAAGAATAATCTTTCAATCCGCTCCTTATAACAATGATTGGGAGGCTGCCAACGTTCAACAAGGCACATATTTCTATAAATTATTGATAAAAGAGGGTAAAAACAAAAAAATATTCAACGGATCGATAACAATAATATTATAAAAGAACGATTTTATATTTCTGAAAAACAAAATATTGCGTTAAACTGTGAAAAAAAATTTTAAAATAAATTTTGCATTAAAGGCAATATTCTTAATATTGCAAAAAAATTTAATCGCATAATATGAAAAAAGTAATACAAAAGAAACGTTCGATAATCAGTTATCAAAACTTACCACAAGAAGCCATTGACTTATTTGAAGAAAAGTATGGAGATGGATATGCAGATTATGCACAAAAAATAATGAAACCAGATGGCACTCCGTTGTATGTTGTCCCTCTTGAAACAGATGAGGCTATTTATATGGTGAAAGTTGATGTTGTAATAGATTCTAAGTTTACCGAAGAAGAATTTGACAAAGAAATTTTAGGAACTTCAAAGAACGATGATGAAATAGTTAGTGCTAACGCAGAAGAAGAGGAAGAAGAAAAAGTAGGTCAAGATAAATTCGTTTTAGTTCACGGAGATTATTCAGATGTTGGCGATGTCGCTGATGAAGATGATGAAGATGACGAAGAAGATGATGAATAAAATTCAATAAATCATAAAAAGAGAGGTGTAAGATTTACACCTCTCTTTTTGTTGCTTTAAACGACGAAATCCAAGTTAAGAAAAAAGCCACAAAATGTACGCCTTGCTGTCTTTCTATTATAGATTCTGTCATCATATAAACGCATAACATTCCTATTGCGAAGAGATAAATCAAAGAATCTTTATTCCAGAATCCTAAACTAAAAGCAAACAACATAACAACAAAGCATACAAGTCCTAAAACACCGATTGCAAATGCTGTTTGCAAGAATTGATTATGAGGATTAAGGTATCGACCAAAATCCACACCTTTTTCTTTATAAAATTCTTCTAATTCTTTTTTCACATCGCCTGTTCCTACTCCAAAAACAGAACTTTTCTTGATCATTTCCCCTACATTCCCATAAATAAAACTTCGTTGAGAAACACTATCCACTATTTTATTTCCACTTTCTTTTGTAATTTGAGTTTTTGCCACTATGTTTTCGTAACGATTATTAAGATTTTTCACAACAAAGAAAGAGATTACAAATACACAACAAACACAAAGATAAGTCAAAGCATTAAAAAAACGTCTTCTAATAGCAAGTTCATTGAATACAATAACAATAAACGCTATCAACATCGCAATTACTCCTATTCTTGAACTCAATAAAACATTAAAAACAGCAAACCACGACATTATCACTAATTTTAAAATCATTGAGCCTTTCTTTGATTTTAACAAATATTTCAAAGGAATTAGATAAAAGCCAAGCAAAGCGGTGCAAGTAAAGAGAGAGAAATATGTGGAATGGATTTTTCTTGCCAATCTTGTGTATAATATTTGTTTTACATCAAACCCTTCTGCTGAAATGGCGTTAGTCAATGCTACAACTAAACTATAAACTTGCATAACAAACAACCCCAAAGCAAAGGCTAAGAATAATTTCCATAATCTGTTTTTTGTAATTATGCGTTTTGGCATAAGGCAAGCAGCAATCGGTAGAATAATCAAAGGAAGTTTTATTATTAAATCCTTTATTCCTTCTTTTAAATCAGAGGTATAAAACATTCCTACACAATAAAGCAGATAAAATAATGCCAAATAAAGAATTGGATTTTTAGGACTAAAAATTCTTGAAAAATAGGTTTGATTTCTATTTATAAACACATTGACTACTAAAACAAATAGCAATAAAAACAATGATAGCGACTTAAAAAGTGGTGGCATACTAATAGAGAATCCTGCAAATAAAAGTATTGGATATATGGATTTATGTATAAACTCTTTCATTTCTTAACTTATTTTTAAATCTCTGCAAAATTACAAAATAAAACAAAGAATTAAAAAATTATTTCTTTGTTTTATTGTTCCAAATTTAAGTATTATTTTTGCTAATCTAAACAAAAAGATTTTTGAGATGAAGAATTGGAAAAATATTTTCATTATTTCGGCTGTTATTGCCTTACTTTATTTGGTTATTTGTGGACTTGGTGCGGGTGCATCAGGAGATGAGTATTTTCACGTAAACCATTCGGAAGATGTTTTTAACTATTACAAAACTCTTGGAGAAGATAAAACTGCTGCAACACCAACCCAAAGTAATAATTTGCCGTTTTACAGTCAGTTCCCAGACACTTTTATTCAGTTTGTTATAAAAACTTTCGGTATTGACAACTATATGACTCTCCGACACTTATTTTGCAACATCATTGCTTGGTTAGGTATTATTTTCTCTGCACTTTTGGCAAAAAAATTAGGCGGTTGGAAAGCGGCAACACTCACTGTGATTTTACTTTTAATATCTCCGAGATTCATTGGACACGCTTTCAACAATCTTAAAGACATTCCTTTTGCTACATTTACTATTATGTCTATTTATTACATAATAAAATTCTTGGAACAATTACCAAAATTTAAGATTTCAACAATCATAATGCTTACTCTTTCTATTTTCTTAACTACTTCTGTACGTGTAGGAGGTCTTTTAATGATTGCTTACTTTGGATTGTTCGCTTTGGTTTACTATCTCTACAAAAGAGAAGAATTAAAGCCCGTTTTCTTTAAGACATTGTTAATTTCGTTAGGAGTTTGTATTGTTTCCTATTTCTTAACTGTACTTGTGTGGCCATACGCCTTAGAAGGAATATTCTCAAACGTTTTCAACGCATTCTTAAATATGAATAAATTTGAGATTTCCATTCGACAAAACTTTGAAGGTATTGCTCAATGGTCCGATGACTTACCTTGGTATTATTCTTGCAAATATATGCTAATCACAATTCCTATTGTGGTTCTATTAGGCTTTGTTTTGTCAATAGTTTTCCTTTATAAGAATCGCAAAAATTGGTTTTTATATTCAGTTTTGCTTTTTTCAACAATTTTTCCGCTTGTTTGGATAACAATGAACAATTCAAATGTTTACGGAGGTTGGCGACATCTTATTTTCGTTTACTTACCTCTTGTTGTACTTGCCTCACTTGGAATTTCAACTCTAATAGATTTGATAAAAAACAAATACATTAAAATAATAGTTGTTTGTTGTTTTGCTATTCTTTCTTTCCACCCTATTTCTCATTCAGTAAGAAACAATCCTTATCAATATGTTTACTTCAATCAACTCTGCGGTTCTACAAAAGGAGCATACGGAAAATATGAATTAGACTACTATTACCACTCTCTAAGAAATGCAAGCGAATGGATAATGAAAAATGCAAAAAAAGATTCTAATAATTCCGACAAAATTATCGTTGCTTGCTGGCATAAACCTATTATAGATTATTATTTTCGCAATGACACAACAAAATTTAAGACAGAATTTGTTCGCTGGAACGAAAAAGGAGAATTTGATTGGGATTATGCGATTTTCTGTAACACAGGAATATATCCTTCTCACCTTTTAAAAGGAACTTTTCCTCCTAAAAACACTGTTTATAGTGTTGATGTAGATGGATTACCTATTTGTATTGTTTTAAAAAGAGAAGACAAAAACGATTTATATGGTACAAACGCAAAAAACAATGGGAATTTAGATGTAGCATTGCAACATTATAATTTAGCATTACAACAAGATAGTTTAAACGAAACTGCATTACTCAATTCAGGTCAAATATATCTTTACAAGGCTCAGGAAGAAGATACGCTATATCTTGAACGTGCAGATTCTTCTCTGGCTTTGCTTAACAGATTACTAAGATATAATCCAGAACATGAGAATGCGAATTACTTCAAAGGTTATGCCCTTTTGATGAAAAACCAAGTTGATGAATCATTATTTACATTGAATAATCTAATAACTTTATATAATCCCAAATATCCTGCTGCCTACGAACTAATAGCAAATATTATGTTTCAATTAGGCGATACAGATAAAGCCGAAGGCTATTTGCTAAAAATAATTGAATTAGGCGTTGCAGACGAAAACACGCTTGGAATGCTATTTAAGTTATATAAAGGAATGGGGCTTGATGATAGACAAGCATATATAAGATTGTATTCTTACATGGAAAGACATTACAGAGAAACTGGCGAAGATAAATTAGCAGATGAGTATTTAGATGCTTTAAATCAAGTAAGCCTTTACTAATTTTGATTAGCAAAGGCTTTGAATCTTTGAATTATGATAACATTTCTATAAATTCGGGCAATTCTGTCAATGGTTTAAAACCCCTTTCTTCCATATTGTCAGAAATAGTCGTTAATTCAAAATAAGAAAGCATTGTTGCACATTCATATTCGCCTATCATTTCTTCAATAAGAGAATAAACTGCAACTAATAAATCTTCATCTTCTGTTTCTTTTGAGTCTAAGGCTATTTGAAGTCCAAGCATTTCTGAATCTTCTTCGTTTTCCATTGGCATAAACCACATCTTTTTACTACTCAAATGATAATTTTCAAAACTAATGCTGACATTCGCTCCTTTACCTTGCTTAAAGGCTACAATATCCCAAAAATCCAAAATAGGAGATTGTTCATACAGATTTATCAAATCCTCAAAATAATCCACATCTCCTTCGGCTGTAAGAGTTAATTTACGACCATTTGTACCTAATTTACCTATTTCCAACGACAGTCCTTGACTATATTGTTTCAAATCACTATCAACAGAGTTTAAAATCTCATCTTGTTCTTTTGAATCCAAGGAATCTAAATCCATTAGTTTGTCGCTCTTTTCTTTAAAGCGATTCCAAAATTCTTCTATAGTTATTTTCATTTCTATTTATTTGTTTTTATTTATTTAATCAAGTGTGCTTCAATTTCAAGTTGGACTCCAAATTTTTCTTTTACTGTTTCAATTACCAAATTCGCAAAATTTAAAACATCTTTTCCTTTTGCATCGCCATAATTTACCATCACTAATGCTTGTTTTACATGCATTCCAAGACAATCATAGCGTTTGCCTTTAAATCCACATTGTTCTATTAACCACGCAGCAGACAATTTCACTGCATTTGACTGAGAGAAACTAACTATTTGAGGAAATCTTTGTTTCAAATCTTCAAATTGTTCTTGGCTAATAGTGGGATTTTTAAAGAAAGAACCAGCATTTGGAAGTATTTCAGGGTCTGGCAACTTAGAATTACGAATTTCGGTAACAATTTCACACATCTGCAAAGGAGAAACTTCATTTATCTTATTTTCTTCTAAATATGAGCGAATTGCCGCATAATCTAACTGTGGCTGAAAGACTTTATCTAACAAGAAAACTACCTTATAAATCAATTCTTCTTTATGTGAGGTTTTCCAACGAGAAAAACGATAATCAAACTCACAATCTGCATTCATTATTCTATAATTATCAGAAGTTTTCATATTGTGCACCTCAACCCAAAGAATGCGATCGGAAACTTGCATACCATATGCTCCAATGTTTTGAACGGGAGAGGCTCCTACTTGACCAGGAATAGCAGCCAAATTCTCTAATCCAGAAAAACCATTCAAACACGCCCAACGCACAAACTCTGCCCAATTTTCACCAGAGTTTACTTCAATTGCGACAGAATCTACTTCTTCAGAAATTATCTTTTTCCCCTTGTTTTCAATCTTTATTATCGTACCCTCAAACTCCTCATTTAAAAACACAGTGTTGCTTCCTCCTGCAAGAATATGCACTTTTTGAGATTCTTTATAGGCTTTATCAATTTTTTCAAAATCATTTTCAGAATAAAACTCTACAAAATCTTTCGCAACACAATCAATTGCAAACGTATTGAGCAGTTTTAGATTTTTTTTTGCCATATTTTCTATATTTTTACGCCGTACAAATTTACACAAACTTTGTTTCAAAATTATTTTTCTTTGCAAAAATAATAGCATTTTGTCATATTTTCGACAAAAAACTTTCATATTTCAAAGATAACTTATAATTTTGTAGTCTCTTATTAGAAAAAAAATAAAACAAATGACACATCATACATTAGATTTCAAAGGAATAAATCTGCATTATCAAGACGAGGGTAATGGAGATATCGTTTTGGTTTTGATACACGGGTTTATGATGGATTTAAGAGTATGGTCATATTACGTTTTCTCTTATATGAGAGAAATAAGAGTTGTTACAATTGATCTTTTAGGTCATGGACAAAGCGAATGGTTTGAAGACACACCTTGTACTATGGAATTACAAGCCGAAGCCATCAAAACAGTTTTAGACCACTTAGATATAAAAGAGTGTGTTATGGTTGGGCATTCTATGGGTGGTTATATATCATTGGCATTTGCCGAAGCATACCCACAATACTTAAAAGGACTTTGTCTTCTTCACTCTCACGCTTTGCCAGATGGCAATAACGTAAAAGAAAAGAGAGAACAAACTTGCAATATCATAAATCAAAATCGTGCAAACTTCATAATTAGTTTTATTCCTAATCTTTTTGCACCTGCAAGTCGCGATAAATTTTATTATGAGATTAAAGACCTGCAAGATTCTGCTCTTGACTCAAAGGCAGAAGGTCTTATATTAGCACAAAAAGGCATTGCAACTCGCACATCTAAAATAGAACTTCTCAGAACAATAGACATTCCTGTTTTATTCATTATTGGAAAGCAAGATCCTCGCATTCAATTAGACATGGTCATTGCTCAGGCAAGTTTTCCTAAACATTCCGAGGTTTTAATCTTGGATAACGTAGGACACATGGGACACATAGAATCGCGAGAAGTAATAAAACAACGTTTATTGTCCTTTACATACTCTTGTTTTGCCATTTAAACAAAATGAGAGACTTTACAAAAGGTAGTATTGGAAGAAATATTTTCTTATTTAGTATTCCCCTAATGTTGGGGAATTTATTTTTGCAATTATACAATCTTGTCAATAGCGTATTTGTAGGACATTTTCTTGGAGATGTGGCTTTGGCTGCAGTCGGAACAGTATATCCTATTGTATTTTTTTTAATCTCTTTAATAATTGGCATAGGCTCGGGAGCGAGTGTAGTAGTTTCTCATTTTTTTGGAGCAAAACAATTTGAAAAAATTCCTTTAATAATCAGCACTTTTTACATTTTTTTTATAATTCTTGGACTCATTGTTTGTTCCCTTAGCATTATTTTTACCGAAGAAATATTTTCTCTTCTCAATCTTGAAAAAGAAGTTTGCGACTTAGCGGTTTCCTATATGAGAATATATATGATAGGAATGTTTTTCTCGTTTTGTTTCAATAGTGCGGTAAGTATTCTTAGGGGATTAGGAGATAGTAAAACTCAACTCTATTATCTGATTGCTGCAAACATACTAAACGGAATCCTTTCATACATTTTCTTGGCTATATGTAAATGGGATTTAAATTCTACTGCGTGGGCAACGGTAATTTCGCAGGCTTTGGCATTTATTACTTTGTTTATTCATTTACAAAGAACGAATCCTTATCTTAGAATCCGTAAAGCAGAAAAATATTTTGACAAAACAATCTTAAAAGAAATAATAAAAATAGGTTTTCCAACAGGAATACAACAATCCGTCATTGCTTTATCTCAAATTTTTATAGTGGGAATTGTTGCAATGTTCGGTTCCGATGCTCTAACGGCTTATTCCGCAGCATCAAGAGTAGAATCTATTGCTCTTTTACTAATACTTAATTTCTCCTCTGCCCTATCCTCTTTTGTAGGTCAAAACTATGGAGCAGCAATGTATATAAGAGTAAAAAAATCTCTTGCACATTCTCTTCAAATCACAAGCATTATCAGTGTGATTACAGCAATTGTGTTTTGTTTCTTTGGGAAAGGGATTATGAATTTCTTTTCTCAAACACCCGAAGTCTTGCAAATAGGTTATGATTACCTGCTTATAATGGGATTATTCTGGATAATACTTTCGGCTATGAATATTTTTCAATCGTTTTTCAGAGGTTTGGGAGACACATTCTTCCCTATGCTAATCAGCATTCTTTCATTGTGGATAATAAGACTTCCTATCTCTTATTTTCTTTCCTTAGATTTTGGAACAAAAGGCATTTGGATTGGAGCACCTGTATCATGGGCTATTGCATTATTAGCATATCTTGTTTATTATTACCGTTCCAAATGGGCAAAAACAATTTTTAAACCAGCAATTGTTTTATTCTTTTTTGCAAGTCCTTATTTTCTTAATGCTCAATCGTGCAAAGATTTTCTTTCTCCATTAAAAATATCTCTTGCATCTTCGGGACACTTTGGAGAATTACGCTCAAATCATTTTCATTCAGGCATTGACCTTCGTACAAACGCAGTTACAGGACAGGTTGTTGTATGTCCTTTTGACGGAGAAGTCTCTCGAATAAAAGTTCAAGTATATGGAGGAGGCAAAAACCTCTACATAGATCACACAAACGGCTATACAACAGTTTATATGCACTTAGAAAATTACGCAGGCGAAATTGCAAAATACGTAAAGGCTCATCAATACAAGATAAAATCATACGTTTTTGATTTATATGTACCAAAAGGAGCATTGAAACTTAAAAAAGGAGATACTATTGCTTATTCGGGAAACACAGGTTCCTCAGGCGGTCCTCATCTTCATTATGAAATTCGCAACACTTCTTCACAAAAAACAATAAACCCTGTAAATATGGGGCTAAATCTTCAAGACAATCTCGCCCCTACTCTTTATAGCGTAAGAATTGTGCCAAACAACAAAGCATCTACAATAAACGGCAAAAACGAAGAAACATTTTTCAACATAAAAAGCGGAAAAAACTCCCTCTTAAACGATACAATAAATTTAGAAGGAGATTTCTATATTTGTTTTGAGGCTTACGACCGCTCAAATGGCAGTACCGAAAAAAACGGTGTCTATGATTCAAAACTTTTTGTTGATGACAAGTTGATATTTCGCTACAATAACAATGCGTTTTCTTTCACCGAACAAAGATATGCAAACGCAATAATAGATTACGCATACCTTAAAACAAAAGGCAAAAGAATGCTAAGCACAAAACAATTACCCGGTTGCAAATTCTCTAATGTTACATACGCCAACAAAGGAATCATAAGCCTTAAAAACGGAGAAACAAAAAAGATTACAATAGTTTTAGAAGACGAAAAAAAGAATAAAAACACATACTATTTCTTTTTAAAATCCGATGGACAGAAAGGACAACAAACAACAGAGAACAAACAGCAAAAAGGCATAAAACATATTTCTTACTCAAAGGGACTTACATTTAACACAAACGATTTAAGTCAAATATCCGTACCTGCAAACGCTCTTTACGAAGACTTAGATCTGCAATACTCCTATTCACAAGGCAAATACGGCTGTATACATCAAATAGGCAGCAACACAGTGCCGCTACACAAAAAATACACAATGAAACTCCGCTACAACCGAAATTTAACCGATAAAAACAAAGCCCTAATCGTAAGAATAAGCGACAAAGGAGGCAAAACATCAATCGGAGGCAAAGCAGAAGGAGACTACATAGTAGCAAGCACATTTGACTTTGGTCGTTACGCAATAGAAATCGACACAACAGCACCAAAAATCACAGCAAAAAACTTTAAGGACAACCAAAAACTCAACCCAAAACAAAAGTTTGTCCAAATAAAAGTAACAGACAACCTCGCAGGAATAAGAAACATAAACGCATATCTTAACGACAAATGGCATTTAATGGAATATGACGGCAAAACCTCCACAATATTCTGCCCTGTAAGCGAGATTCCACAAGGCGAAAACAAACTAAAAATAATCGCCACAGACGAAAAAAACAACAAAACAACAACAACCTTTACGATTATAAAGTAAAGGAGAAGTAAAACAATAGGAAAATATAAAATAAACTTGTTTTTCCACAAGTTAAGCCCGAATGCTTGCGATATTTTCAA
>DEPQ01000007.1:26852-64870 GCA_002358855.1 Bacteroidales bacterium UBA3388 | reverse complement strand
TTTTTAAGGCTTTTAAAAGTTAAGTCTTTGATTTTGTGATTTTTAGTTAAGGGCTTATATTTTAAAAAAATGCGTACGAATATTTTTTGTTTGAAAATATCGCACGCATTTGGTCTTAACTCTTGGAAAAACATTTTTATTTTCCTTTGCTTTGTTGTTTTGCTTCTCTTACCTTAAAGGTGAAAATCTTAATGTAAAGCTATATGTTCCTGAACTTGGAACTTGATATTTTTCTATTGTTTGTGGACCACAACTTCCATTGCCTAATCCTCTTTGAACAAAGTCAAAATGTGCGTAAACTTCATTTCTTTCAACCATTTCCCAAGGATGAAGTTTTTCTTTTATGAAATCTTTGTCGTCAAACTGTAACATAGAAAATGCAATAGGTTGATTTGCTTCTATTTTTATGCCTTTGTTAGAGTGTTTTTTGTAAAGGGTGATTTCTCTCATTTCTTGACGGTTACCACATGATTGAGGGTGAGCGTAAGGAGTAAACATTTCACTAACGGTTGAAGAATAGCGTCCAATAAATGATGCTTCTTTTCTGTCATTGTAGTTTTCCCAAGGTCCTTTTGCGTAGTAATCAATTTCTTCAAAGTCTTTTGAAAAAATCATTCCAATGCCTAATCTTCTTAATCCCTCAACAATAGGATTCAATGTTACTTTCATATCCACAATATTGTTGGAATAAACGATGTATTCAATAGTATAAGGACATTTTTCGCCTTTTGTTGTTATCTTTATTTCGGCTTTTGTCTTTTCTTTGTTTAGTTTTATTTCGCAAGTGCTTGCTAATTCGCCCGAAATGCTATCGCCGTGTTTGTCGTTTTCAATCCAACGATTATTATTGTAGTGAGGTGAGCCTTTTCTATCGCTAATTACTTCAAAGCCATCGTATTTCCAATAAAGGATTTCTCCATTTTGTTTGTCAAAACTTATTTTGAATCCTTTGTTTTCAAGTGTTAATTGAGTTTTGTCTTCTTGAACTAAAAACGCTTCTTTGCTTTCTTTAACCTCTTTTAAGCGATTCTCTATTTCATTGATAGCAAATTGCCATTGAGCCATAGCATAATCTTTCTCTGCCCAAGGATTTGATTCTTTTAATCTTAGTTGTAAATTGATAAAACTTTCTTTTTCTTGGTTTAATTCCACATTATATGGTAGTTTTATCTTTGCTATTGTATTTGGTTTTAAGGCTGGTAGTTTTGTTGTGCCTTTATAGATTTCGTATCCGTCTTCTATGATTTGAAAATCAATATAGAATTGGCTTAAATCAATGAAATCATATTTATTTGCTATGACTACTTGTTTTTTGTCTTTGTCAAAAGAAAGGATTTTAACGTATTGATATACTTTTTTAACCTCTGCGAGTTTGTCATTCCACTCTCTATCGGCTCTAATTATGCCATTGTTCATAAAATTGCCTTGATGAGGACCGGGATAATCGTATCCTGCCGAATAATAAGGAAATCCATTTTTTACAAATTCGCCTTTCTTAATTGCTTGTGGGAAATAGATTGATTGATCTACCCAATCCCAAATGCAACCACCTATTGCGTTTTTTCCTTTTTCTATTTCGTCCCAATATTCTTTTAGATTTCCAATTGCATTACCCATTGCGTGAGCGTATTCACACATTATATAAGGTTGATTCAAAGTATCAGATGTTGCAAAAGCCTTTACGGCATCAAGATGTGGATACATTTCTGAATAAAAGTCGGTATAAGGAGTTTTTCCTCTTGTTGCACCCTCGTAATGTATAGGTCTTGTGTCCAAAGATGCCGTTGCGTTGTAGGTATGTAAGAAATTCTCTCCACCACCTGCTTCATTACCCAAAGACCAAAAGATAATACTTGGGTGATTTCTATCTCTAAGCACCATAGCCTTGGTTCTATCAACATATTGTGCCCTCCAAGTGCTATCATTCGTTATTCCGCCTTTTTCTCCGTGCACTGCCCAATTCAAATGACACTCAACATCTGCCTCATTCATTACATACATTCCATAAAAGTCTGTCATCGCATACATCTTTGCTTGACGTGGATAATGACTTGCTCGCATTGTGTTGATGTTTGCTTGTTTCATCATTATTATGTCTTGAAGCATAGTGTTTACATCAATACTTCTGCCATATAAGGGGTGAGTATCTTGTGTATTTACCCCTTTAAACAATACTTTTTCGCCGTTTATATAGAGAGAATTGTTCGCTATCTTTATGTCTCTAAAACCATATTTTGTGCTAAATACTAATTCTTCTTTTCCTTTCTTGTCTTTTTGACGAATAACTATGGTATAAAGATAAGGAGTCTCAGCATTCCAAAGATTTATGTTGTTTAACTGATGATTAAGTGTGATTTTAGTTAGTTTTTTCTTTAAAATTTCTTTTCTTTCTATTTTCCAAACCAATTGTTTCTTAGCATCAAGAAGTTCTATTTCAATAATCTTTTCTACTTTCTTGCCCGTTGGGTTGTCAAGTGTTAATTCTATATTGAAATTTCCCTTTTTGTAGCCTGTGTTTGCATCAAGAGTGCTTGTAATATAATGATTGCTAATGAAAACTTGCTCAACGGCAAACAAATATACATCTCTATGCAAGCCACTCATGTGGAACATATCTTGCCCTTCAAGATAAGAAGCATCGGTCCAACGAAAGACTTGAACATAAAGCTCATTAACGCCTTCTTTTAAGTATTTCGTAAGTTCAAATTCAGCATCGTTATTGCTCGCCTGGCAATATCCAACTTTCTTTCCATTACACCAAACATACGCACCACTATAAAGTCCATCAAAGTGAAGAAACACTCTCTTTTTCTCCCAATTTTTTGGAATAGAAAATGTTTTGTGATATGTCCCAACGGGGTTTTCTCCATACAATCCTTTGTATTGCTCTTTCACATCAATAAAAGGAGGGTTGTTTTCAAAAGGATAATCCACGTTTACATACAAAGGAAAGTCGTAACCAAGCATTTCCCAACAAGAAGGCACATTGATTGTTTGCCAAATGAGCTTTCCTTTTGTGAACATATCGTTTTCACTTGGTCTTTCATTAGCCGAAGGGGAGAAGTGAAAGTCCCATTTTCCATTAAGGCTAATTAAATCCGCTTTCATTGGAGAAATCCAAGGATAATTAAACGTTTCTTCACTCATCATTGCCTTTGTGTTACTATAAGGAAAGAAAGTAGCACGAGGAGTGCAACGATTGATTTGAAAAACCTCTTGATTTTCCCAATCATTCTTCTCTTGCGAAAATGCAAAACAAGAAAAAAATAATGCTAATAAAATAAATAGAAACTTTTTCTTCATAAGAGTATGTATAATTGTTTGTTAATTCTTGAAATCTTCTTCGGTTATAACGAAAGTATAAATACATTCGTCTCCATTCACTTCTTTTCTCCAGTTTTCTTCTCTAAAAAAATTTTTAAAAGAATTGAAATCCTTTTCTTTTTTTCTCCAAACTTTTATTATTTCACCTTCTGAATTATTTATTCTCACAACACAACTATCATAAAATGACATAGTGTTTTCAAAAACATCAGATTTTATGCTATATGGTCCCATAATGTGTCCGAATGCAGAATTTTCTGTCAGACAAGATGTGTGACCACAATAAATAATCGCAGAAGTATTTTTGCCATTATCCATAGAAATGTGTAAATCTTTATTTGTTTTGTTTTTTATCATTAAAAGTGTATAGTTTTTACCCTCACAGGAAATTAACAAAATAAAAGAAAATAAAATAAAAATTATACTCAAAAACGATTTTATATTATTCATAATATTTGGTTTTAATTATTTATTTTTTAGTTCTATATCCGAATCATCTATTTTGAAAATAAAGGAAATGCAACCATCTTCACCATTTTGAATCCAAGTAGAATAATCAAAAAACTCTTTGTTTTCAGAATTTAAATCATAGTTTCTATACCATTTTTTCAATACTATGCCATTAGAATCTTGCTTTTGAATTATGCAAGAATCAAACATAGTTAAAAAAACTCTTGGATCGCTATATTCATTAAAAGTCTCCTTGATTTCTTTTTTAGATTTAGAACAAATTTGTTGTCTGAAAAATATATTTGGCATTTTGTATCCATAACGATCTATGTATCCAGATGAAGAATAAATAGTTAGAAACAAGTCTTCTTGGGTATTGTTTTCTATTTCATAATAATACTCATACCAAGGGTCACACGCCACAAATACAAAAGATAATAAAATAATAAAAATACTGCCTTTAAAAAATCTTTTCTTCATAATGTTAATTATTATTTAAAATACTAAATCGTGTTTCAATAATATTGTGATTTGCAGGTGATTTTTCTTGCAATGCTTCTTTTAATTTATTTTGAGTAGTAACCAAAGGTGTTAAGCAATCAAATACATCATTTGGCGAAACTATACCTTCTTTCATTAAATCATGTAATATATCTGCACGTATCCAATCTGCTCCTTTATGTATATCAAGTCCACCATATTTACCATTAGTTAATAAATCTTCTATTGCATAGCCCCACATTTCTCCAACTCCACAAATTCCAGCATTTTCACCTTTGTTGTCATCTCCGTAAGCACCATAGGTCATGATGTAACTAATATATTTAGCCCAATATGCACTTCCTACTTGCGAAAAATGACTTGCATGAGATAATTCGTGAACGGTTTGACTATAAAACGCTCTTGATGAAGTTCTATTTTTGCCTCCAATAATAACGTCAGGTGCTATTAATTCAATAATGGTGTGATTTATAAATAAGGTTGCAGGTAATCCGTAAATAATATTTATAAAGAAATCAGCCAATTCACAATTAGAATCTCTTCCAATAGGGTGTGTTATTCTTGGAAGCATTGGTGCACATCCTTTATTAGTCGTATTTGTCATCCATATTTTTAAAAACAACGGAGGCGTAAGTATTTCGTTATCTGAACAAAAGTTATAGTATTCGTATGCAGAATTATTTATGTTTGCAAGTTTCCAACAATTATTTGTTTCGCTTAAATTTAAATCAAATCCATTTTTACTATGAACTCCTAAGTAACTATTTGATAATATTATAGGGTAATGAATAGAGTATAATTTATGACAATTATACCATTTTATATTATAAAAAACATTAGTATGAAATTTCTTATTCATTTTGTAATAACCGTTTTCATCTAAAATAGCTTTTCCACATTTTACAATATTATGACAAACAGCTACTACACCTTTTATCGGAGTATACAAGGTGCTATCTTTTTGTAAAAACTTAAACTTTCCTTCTGGTTTCTTACTGGAAAACCACCCTTTTGTGTTTAATTCATTGTGATTTATAAAAATAGAATCCAATCCTAATAATTTAAAGGAAGTTTGTTCTAATTTATCATTGTCAGTTATAGTATTTTCATTGTCATCTTGTGCTATGTAACAACTATCTAATATTTCGTATTCTATTGAAGGGTTGAATTGATAATTAATAGGTACAGTAGTATATAGCCAAGTGTAATTACCCTCTTCAATATTTGGATCATGGTAATAATCACCAAATTTTTCTATTTCATAATCTAATGGATAATCAAAAAGGATAAGAGATGTATCATTGTTTAACAAATTGTATTGAGCCGTATCTTGTGGTAAAAATCTAACATAAAGATCTGTGGTTGTTATATTTAAGTTTCCAATATTTTCACCGTTATTTTTTAAATATTGATACGCATTGAGCATATTAGAAACAGAATATGGGTTAGGATATTGTTCTCCTAAAATTATCAAGGTTTTCTCTTCTATAATATTAGATTGATTTTTTAGAGTAAAATCATCATCCATTGGATTTTCATTACAAGAAAAAATAGTAAACGATAAAAGTGATACCAATAATACAAGTTTTAAAATTCCTATTTTCTTCATCTTTATTAACTTTTAAAAGAAACCCCAAATCAAGTTAATGATTCGGGGTTGGTTAAAGCAAATTTTAAAATATTATTTTCCGAATTTTTTAGATAGTTTGTCTAACATATCTATTGTCATTGTTTCAAGGTTGTATTTAGGATTGAATCCCCATTCTGCTCTTGCACAACTATCGTCCATCCAGTTAGGCCATGAATCAGCGATTTTTTGTCTTGTTTCATCGTGTTCATAAATCATTTTGAAATCTGGTTTATGTTTTCTGATTTCTGCATAGATTTCTTCTGGGTCAAAGTGCATTGCAGTTACGTTAAAGCTGTTTCGGTGAATCAATTTAGTAGGGTCTGCTTCCATAATATTGATTGCAGCGTCTAATGCGTCAGGCATATACATCATATCAAGCATTGTACCTGCTTTTAAAGGACATGAGAATTGTTCTCCTTTAACTGCTGCATAGTAAATATCAACTGCGTAGTCTGTTGTACCACCTCCCGGAGGACATACATTAGAAATCAAACCAGGAAAACGAACTGAACGAGCGTCAACGCCGAAACGTTCAAAATAATAATCTCCTAATAATTCTCCTGTAACTTTTGTAACTCCGTAAATAGTCTTTGGACGTTGGATAGTGTCTTGTGGGGTACCGTTAAGTGGAGTTGTGTCACCGAAAGCACCGATTGAAGAAGGTGTAAACAAAGCACATTTCTTTTCTCTTGCTATTTCTAAACAGTTCATCAAAGCACCAATTCCTATATTCCAACCAAGCATAGGATTTTTCTCAGCAGTAGCTGAAAGAATAGCAACAAGGTTGTAAATTGTGTCGATTTGGTATTTATCAACTATTGCAGCAATTTCTTCTGCCTTTGTTGCGTCACAAGCAGCCACAGGACCACTTTGTTGAATAGCCTCTGTCAAACGAGCAGGGTTGATATCTGTTGCAACAACGTTGCTTCCACCATAGATTTCTCTTAATCTCATTGTAAGCTCGCTGCCTATTTGACCGCCAGAGCCTAAAACCAATATTCTTTTCATTACAATTACATATTTAAAACGCTTGCAAAAATACTAAATAATCTTTAATCCAACAAATTTTGTTTGTTCAAGAAATAATATTATTTTTGCACAAGTGAAACGAAATAGCTATTTTGCTTGTCTATATATATAGGAAGCAAGATTTATATTTAGTAACAAAATAAAATTTAGAGTTTATGAAAAGAATTTTCTTAATCGTAGCAATGGCATTCATAACAAGCATTGCCTCAGCTCAAATCACATCAGAGCAATTTAATCAAATCAATTTCAAGGTATCTCAACAAACAATGATTGAGCAACTTCAAAACTATGGATTTACTCAAAATAATTCAGGAGCCTTGATAGGACAAGTTTCAAATCAAAACGTAGAAATTACATTCACACTCTCAGAAAACGGAATGATAGATAGAATGAATGTAAAAGAATTAAATCAATTAGATGCAAGTCAATTAAATCAAAGAGTTGCAGAATTAAGAGAAATGATAGCAGAACAAAATAAACCGATTTCTCTAAGCAAAGAACAAGATTCCCAAGGTAAATTTTTAATTACATTGATTTACGAATAATAAAAAAGCCACTCAATTTTGAGTGGCTTTTGTTTTGTTATTTAATTACTCCTAATTTCTTTCCAATCTTAGTGAAGGCTGCAATACATCTATCAAGATGTTCTTTTTCATGAGCAGCAGAAACTTGAACACGTATTCTTGCTTGACCTTTTGGAACAACAGGATAATAGAAACCTGTTACATAAATACCTTCTTTTTGTAATTCAGCAGCAAAATCTTGTGAAAGTTTAGCATCATAAAGCATTACTGCACAAATTGCAGATTGAGTAGGTTTGATATCAAAGCCTGCTTTCTTCATTTCTGCAACAAAATAATCTGTATTGTTGTGAAGTTTATCTTGAAGTTCGTTAGTTTCATCAATCAAATTAAACATAGCAACACCCGCTGCTGCAACCATAGGAGGAATAGAGTTAGAGAATAAATAAGGTCTTGAACGTTGACGAAGCATTTCAATTATTTCTCTCTTACCTGTTGTGAATCCACCAACAGCACCACCAAATGCTTTTCCTAATGTACCTGTAAGGATTTCAATTTGTCCTCTTAAATTGTATTGTTCAGTAGTACCACGACCTGTTTTACCAACAACACCAGCAGAGTGACTTTCATCAACCATTACCATTGCGTCATATTTTTGAGCAAGTTCGTAAATCTTATCCAAAGGAGCAACATTACCGTCCATAGAGAATACACCATCTGTTACAATCAAACGGAAACGGCAAGATTGAGCAGCTTGAAGTTGCTTTTCCAAATCTTCCATATCTGCATTAGCATAACGGAAACGTTGAGCCTTACAAAGTCTTACACCATCAATAATAGAAGCGTGATTCAAAGCATCAGAAATGATAGCGTCTTGGTCATTCAATAAAGGTTCAAATACACCGCCATTAGCATCAAAACAAGCAGCATAAAGAATAGTATCTTCTGTACCAAAGAATTCAGAAATTTTTCTTTCCAATTCTTTGTGTAAATCACCTGTTCCACAGATGAAACGAACAGAACTCATACCATAACCTCTTTCATCTAATGCTTTTTTAGCAGCATTGATAAGAACAGGACTGTCTGCCAAGCCTAAATAGTTGTTAGCACAGAAATTTAAAACATCACCTGCTTCTGCTGTTTTAATAGCGGCAGATTGAGGAGTGATGATTACCCTTTCGTTTTTGTAAAGACCAGCGTCTTTTATTCCTTGTATTTCTTCTTGAAGAAATTTTTGAAAATTGTTGTACATATCTCTAAAATTTTTACTTTATTTTTTCTCAACTATTACAGATTGCAAAGATACGAAAAAAACTAACAAAAAATTTATTTTTTCTTTGATTTTTCAAAATATTTCTTTGAAAAAAAATAAAAAAAACAAAGAAAAATCGCCGCCTTTTTTTTGAGTTAACAAAAACAAGATTAATTTCTTTTTTATTTTAAATTTTTTCTAATTATAGTTATTATTATATATATATTATTGTTTCCATACTGTGGAGTGTCGACTCCATATTGTGGAATTTTATTGTGTTCGTATTTCAGATTTTTTTTGTAACTTTGTAGAGTAAATTAAAAATGAAATAAAAATGAAAATTAAACATCTACTACTAACAGCAATAATGTTGGTATTTTGCGTAAACCTATACGCACAAAGTTCTGAATTGGAAGAATACAATAAGGCAATAGAATTAGATTCAACTAACGCTGAGGCATATTACAATCGAGGAATTATCTATAAACTACTTGCAAAGGATAGAAATAGAAATCTTGACAAAAAAAAGAAAGCAGAATACAAAGCACTTGAAGAAAAGGATAGAAAAAAATATCAGGAATTAACAAAAGAATCTTAGCCAATGGTTCAGCGAGCAATACGATAAACTTCGACAATCAATCCGTCAGCCTATTCAGCAAAAGAAGAGCAGAGGGGTAAAATTGTAAAAGTAATGGCGACCGCAATAAAGTGGTCGCCATTGTTATTTAGTTGTTTTCAACTATTTCTGTTTTTTGTGGTACATTGTTGACTTGCTGCTGATTCATCATTATCATATTTTGCACAACATTCGCTAAATTATGCTGTGCTTGAATATTTGTGAAAGACTCATAATCATAGAATAGATAATTATCCCACAATCCAATTTCAATTTCTCTAATTAGATCCTTTATCTTATTCGAATCAGCTCGTCCGTTTTGAGAAAAATATTCCGTGTTCGCTAATTGTGTTCTCAACACTAATATCGTTTGAAGCTCTCCTGGAGTAAACTGTTTATACCAATCTACTGGATTCACAATCGTATTTGGTTTTTCTTTCTCAACCCAACTCTTTGCATGGACTTCCTCAACATATTTCTTACCAACATTTCTCACTGCGTTAAGTCGTAAGTTTGATGTAAAATATGATTCAATATCTGTAAAGAAATGATTATCACAATTACCCTTGTTGATTTGCACTATCATCGTATTGATTTCATCCTTGTCTATTACAATGTCTTTGAATCTTATATTTTTAATATCAAAAGCATCCTTTGTCGGTGTCTCGAATGGTATACCAAGTTTATGTAAGGCTACAACGACTGCTCTTTTTTCTGAGACATTCAGCTTTGTGTTAAATTCATTAGCAGAATCAGAATAATTCTTCTTTTGCTGAGCATATCCATTGAAAATATCTAACGCTTTAACGGCCATAGAGCGCACATTTTTAATTTTCTTCTCCTGTTTCCAGTGTAAAAAATAAGAACCGCCATAAGTACCGATTAAAGCACCTATAGCTCCACTGATAAGTGGTAACAACCAACTCCAAATATTATATGTTTCTTGTATCGTATTTGCTGTTTCCATAATTATAAATATTTATCAAGTATCGCTTGTTTCTCACTTGCTGCATTTTCTATCAAAGTGCGAGCATTAGTAATCTCTAATTCCAATGCCTCTATCTGGTCCACGATGTGTTTTTGTTCATCTATAGTCAATAATGGAATCTTGAAGTTGTCGATATCCTCCTTGTTTATACTTGGATAAGCGGCTTTTGGCATAGCTGTTTCCATTTGCTTCATTAAGTTATCGGAGAACATAAACAAGTAGTACAACAACTTGGATATATAATTCTCCTCATTCTTAGACTTAAGCAAAGCAAAACCCGTTGAGAAAATAGTTTTCTCTGGAACACTATCTATATATGCAAAACCTTTAAGATAAGGGCGAACCGTAGATACTACCACTGTTCTATCTTCTGCAACTCGCCTTGCTCTGGATGGAGCATCTTTGCCTAATATCTTTTTGTCAAAAGATATGCTACCATCACCTTTGCCTACAGAATCAATATCTACATATGTAAAGAACTCGTCTTTCCAGCAAGATGTAGGATTCAGTGTTAGAGTATTTATATCAAAATACTCTTTTATACTTACGGTAGAGTCTAAACCATCTATAATTGTCCTAATATCTGAAAGATTCTTGTCAATTAAATACTTAGCATCACTATTAGACTTCTCAACCTTGCCTATTTCCTCTACAATCTGTTTCTGGATATCAATAGGAGGTACGGGAATATCCAAATCTTCATACCATTTTATAGGAACTCTTCTATGACCGCTTGTGCCTGTCATATTTTGCTCCGCAAAATCTCTGACAACCTGTCGATTTAACAAATGAAATAGGTAGTCATTAATAACGACATCATTATTAGTTCTGAGCACATGAAATTCAGAACTACCCATTGCCAAACCGTTAGTTAGATTTCTAGCCAATGCACACTTCCCATTTTCCATACAAGGCGTAATTTTGGCTATTATTATATCTTCATCTTGAAATAAGGTGTAGCTACCCTTTTTGAGTTGTTTAAGAGTCTTATCTTCCTTATACGTTATATATCCCTCATTGGAAACTGATGACATTTCAATAAATGAAACCGTATAAGAATCATCTAATGATGATAATTGGTCTTTCCCCGGATTTGTCTGACAAAATGAAGCAAGTTTACGTTTATCCCATTTAGTATTGATCTCTACTTTTTTTGCCACCAAAGACAAATTCTTTTCAAAAGAATCTCTCTTGAAATTAAGCATATCAATCAATGGTATACGACTGATATGAGATTGCATCTCCTCTGCTATTGGCAAGGTGTAATCACCCTTGAAAGCTCTATACACATAAGTACTGGCTTTCTTTGGATTGTCATATCCATTAATATCAAAGAGTTTGGTACACTCATCAATGTTCTTGCCTTTTTGTATAGCATGAATACCCTCATTCCCTCGGCGGTTAGAGAACTCATAACCCAAGAAACGCTTCTCAATATCTTTTTCTCCACTCTTGACGACAACAACCTTTTGAGGATATGCCAAAACAAAGTATAAAAGCTTTTCAGCCTCAATATTTAAGATAGTCTCATACAACTTGGCTTCACTCTTTGCAGAGATTTTCTTTTTATACTCTGCATATATTTCGTGTGCCTTAACCTTGTCATTGGGCAATTTTTGTAACAATGTAACATAGTCTGCATAATCAAGACCCTCCCAAACATGAGCTACATATTTTGAGGCAGGAGTTTCTATACCATTAATAGTTACATCATTCAATGTGCGGAAGAATGTATCAACAGCATTCTTTGTGTTGGCTGCAAAATAATTATCTCTACGGCGGAGGAACATAACAACAGTATTTGTGTTGGTAGCCATAAAGGTATTGCTTCCCAACTCTGCTATTGCTACAATATCAAAGTATTGCAATATAATCTCACGAGCCTTTGTATAGATGCCCGAATTACTCAATATTGAACTTGGGAGAATAACACCTGCGATACCTCCATCTTTAAGCAACTGCTTTGTACGCTCAATAAACAGACACTCTATTTCAGAGCTATTATCTGTCAAAGAGTTATACAATTCAAAATCTTGTTCTGTATAATAGTCACGAGTTGTCTGACGGAATGATGAAACAGAATATGGAGGATTACTCAATACAATGTCGAACTGCTGATTGTCCTTTTGACCATCATTAGTCTGCTTGCGTAGTTTACCCTTGTATTCTTTGTTATTGCAAAAATTAGCAAGTCCATCACTGAGGATAACATTTGCCAAACCATCACCGTGCAAATAGCATCCAACCTTACCAACTTTTACAAGTCTATAATCCTTTTCGATACCATACACGTAGTCTGTAGCCCAATCAAAATGGCAATTCTGCCAATTGACAAGGTGCTTTCTTGTTTCCTCAATATATTTAGAAGTATCACAATCGTTTATGATATCCTGAATTTCATGCATAAACTCTGTGATAAAGTGACCACTACCAGCTGCATAGTCAATCATATATGGCAAGATCTCTCCAACCTTACGAGAGAATTTCTCAGCCATAATAGAATCCAAAGGAAGACTCTTTATGATAAATTGTGCAATAGGTACAGGGGTGAAATACTGCCCAGCCTCTTGTTTGAGACCAGTAGTAAGTAACAATTCAAAGAAGTCTGACAGATACTGTTGTCTTTTGTTGTATCGGATTCTATATCCCTGAATTAACTCTACAACCTCTTTTACTACTTTCGCATTCTCTTCAAAAGAGGCACTATCATACACTTCCTTAATCGCAAACTCGTTATTCTTTTCAAGACGGAGTTTGTTTACCTCCTTGCGCAGAAACTCTTTTGTTTCTGCTGTAAGACTTGCACACCGCTTGTTAAAATCATCGTCATTAAAGTCGCTAACAGTTCTATCTAAGAACTTCTTCATACCTTTGCTATAAAGGTCTGTTAAGCGAAGTTGGAAATCTACATGATTGTCTCTGCCTTCAAGCCATTGGAATCTTAATTCTTCACCATCATCTGTAGTAGTCTCGTCATATACCTTGCATAAGAAGAGTGTGAAGATCTTATTGAAAGCATTTCCCTTATCTGATACTACATTGTGACGCAATATTTCGAGGAATCTATTAAAGATGAAACTTGAATCTTCAGCTTTAATTTCCTTTAATTGTTCCTTTGTTAACGCCTTGCTCTGGAAATTATATGGTTGCACCCAAGAATCAAAGATACCGTTATCTTTGGTGAGCTTATTCCATTTCTCATAAATGTCCTTAACATCACCATTGCGATAATCATCTTCAATCTTGATAATCTCATTTACATAGACAATCTTATTCTCTTTTGATTCTGACGCATACAACATTAGCACATCAGCCTTGCTTCCAGATAGTTGGAAATATGTAAATAACTGACCACCATCCTTACGGATTCGTGCCAATTCCTTATTGTACTCCTTGCCAAATGTCTTACATTCGATAAGCATATATGGTATCCCATCCTCACGATTGACACAAATATCCAATCGCCCTGATGTGCCATGTCCAGATGGCCAAGTCTTTTCAAGAACTATGTTTTGAGGCTTATATCCCTTGGTAAGAAGTCTATCAACACACTCAAGCACCACAAAATTTTCGGGTTGTGAAAAATTCTGTGTAGTCTTGCTTTCGGCAGTAATGGCACTACCGTAGTTAATGCTCTGTGTTTCAAAGTCAATCTCTATGGCATAATCAACATATATTTTATGATAAATGCCATTCGTCCCGTTTTTTGGAGCAAATCCCAAAGCCGTAATATGTTTCTTAATATCCATAGTACCCCTAATTTGCTTGCAAAGTTAAGAAATTAATTAGAGATTACCTCGTTTTTGTTTGTATTTCTCGCAAAAATTTTATAGCGCGGTCTTACAATTCGATTGTAAATAAGAAAGGTTGAAAACATCTACCTTATTATATAAATATACTCTATGGTTTTGCTATATTATGCGGCATAATTTCGCCAGCCGATGGCTGACGATAATAAGGTTCAGTTTACCCCATTGGTTATATACCCAAAACGGACTAAACTTATTTTTGCGTTGATAGCACTCAAAAAAAAGATGCTGACGAAAAGAGAAAGACGCTCATTCTTCTTTTTTCGCCAGCATTTATCTAAAAATTCAAAAAAAATACACCAAACCTTGATTTTTGGGTGTAAAAAAGGGTATAAATCTCGTAACTATTTGATTTACAGCCTTTGCTGCGGAGAGACAGGGATTCGAACCCTGGAAACGCTTTTGACGTTTACACACTTTCCAGGCGTGCCTCTTCAACCACTCGAGCATCTCTCCGTTTTTGAGTACTGCAAAGATAATACTTTTTAATAAATATTCGATTGTTTATTATGTTTTTTTCGTATCTTTGCAAAATAATAAAAGATTAAATAAACTAATTAAATGTTAAGTCGTCATTTCTTACGTGTAAAAGTACTGCAATCGTTGTATGCGTATATCGTAACAGAAAATTCCTCATTAGATATTGCAGAAAAAGAATTAGATAAAAGTATTTCAGAAACATACGATTTGGAGGTTTATCTTTTTTCTTCTCTTTTAGAGATGAGAGATATTGCTGAAAATCAAATAGAGGACGCAAAAGGAAAGTTTTTCCCAACAGAAGAAGAAAAAAATCCTAATATGCGTTTTGTAAACAATGAACTATTGCGTCAATTGTCTGAAAATACTGAATTGACAAAAGCTATTGAAAAGTTAAAAATAAATTGGAGTGACCAAAGAGATTTGTTGAAAAGAATTTTAAATAAATTCAAAGCGTCAAATTCTTATAAAGATTATATGTCGAAAGAAGAAATCACTTATGATGATGACAAAAAAGCAGTGATTCAACTTTTGAAAAATTATCTTTTAAAGAATGAGAGCTTCCTTGATTATCTTGCAGAATTAAAGCTTTATTGGGAAAGTGATTTTCAATATGTTGGATTGTCTTTCTTGAAGTTTCTTAAAGAATTTAAACAAAGCGATTCTGCCTCAAAGTCAATTACCAAATCTTTTGGATTTGACGAAAAAGAGATAAGAGATTTTGCTCTTGATTTATTTAGAAAATGTGTTAGTCATTACGATGAATTTGACTCTATGTTTGATAAACACATTGAGAATTGGGACAAGGAACGTATAGCATTTATGGATACACTCATAATAAAAATGGGATTAGTTGAGTTAGTATATTGTCCAGAGATTCCGGTGAGAGTTACATTGAACGAATACATTGAAATGGCAAAAGAATTTTCTACCGAAAGAAGTAATTTGTTTGTCAATGGTTTGTTGGATAGATTCTTAATAGATTTAAGAGCATCTGGAAAAATCAGAAAGTTGGAAAACGAAGAAAAAGAGGAATAAAAACTAATGAGAAAGAGAATATTATCAATTTTATTGCTGTTGAGCGTTGGATTGTTTATCAGTTGCTCAAAAACGGAAGGAGAAAAGAAAATAGATTCTTCGGTGATTGAGAATATGACTGAAATAAAATTTGAACGCACTGTGTTGGATTTCAAATTAGTTGAAGCAGGAGAAGTAGTACAAGGAAGTTTTATCTTTACAAATGAGGGAAAGTATCCTTTGGTTATTTATGATGTAAACACAAGTTGCGGTTGCACCGTAGCAGATTATCCAAAAGGTGAAATTGCACCGGGAGAACAAGGTACTATTTCTGTTAAATATGATTCAGAAGGTGCTTCTGGAATGAGAATCAGTAAGGAAGTAACAGTTAATGCAAACACAACACCTGCAAAGACAAAACTTAAAATCATTGCAGATGTGCGTTAGTAGTGAAAATAAAGAGGAAATAAAAATAATAAAACAAAATAAAAAACAAAGAACATGAACTTAATGAACATTTTAATGATGGCTGGTGGTCAGCAAGGAGGAGGTGCTATGAGTAGCATAATCATGATTGTGTTAATGATAGCAATATTCTATTTCTTTATGATTAGACCACAACAAAAACGTCAAAAAGAAGAAAAGAATTTCAGAGATTCACTACAAAAAGGACAACAAATCGTAACAATTGGTGGAATACACGGAAAGGTTGTTGAAGTAAAAGAAACAACAGTTGTTATAGAAGTTGCACATGATGTAAGAATAGAAATGGAAAAAGCTTCAATAGCAATGAATGTTGTTGCTCCACAAAAATAAAAAAGAGAAAAATAAGTAAGCGTCCGCATTAGAATATTTGGTGGACGCTTATTTTTTTATAATGAGTTATGGAAGAAAATAAAATAATGAGCAAAATATCTAAAATTTTGAAAAACATTAGATTTAGAGCAATTGCTTTATGTATTTGTTTAAGTTTTATTTTATGGTCTTTCATTACTTTTGGCGATTACAGACAACACGAATTTGAAGTTCCAATTAGGTTTGAGAACTCTTTAAAACCCGATGAGATTTATCACACAAAAGACAGTGTTGTAGAAGTAAAAGTAAATGCAACAGGATTTTATTTCTTGTTTAGAAACGGATTTAAGACCCGTAGAGAGACTTTGGATTTTGATGTAAACGATTTACCTCTCAATAAAGCAAAAGGAGAAATAAAACTATCGTCTAACTTTCTTAAAGCACCTATTGCAAAACTTTTAGATATGGAAGATGCGAAGATATCATTGCTTCCTGATACAATTTACTTAAAATGGCAAAAGAAATTCTCAAAACAAGTGCCTATTGCAAACAGAGCAAAGTTTGATACAAAGCCATCGTTTAGAATAGAAAAGGAACCCGAATTTCTTTTAAAGCAAATAAGAATAGAAGGTGAAAAACATATCTTAGATAAAATAGATACTATATATACAAAGACATTATCTTTGAGTAATATAAATAAAACACATATTGCTTTAATACCTTTGGAGATAAATCAACAACATCAAGGAGTGTATTTTCAGACAACAAATATTCCTGTAAAAATAGAGGTTGAGCAAGTGACCGAAAGAGTAGTCGAGGTGCCAATTAAGATTGAAAAAAAAGGATTAGAAGAAAATGTGAAAGTATTTCCATCAACAGTTAGTGTGAAAATACGTTTACCTATAAAGGATTTCAAAAAGGTTGTACCAGAAGATTTTTCTTTCTATGTGGTTTGTGACAAAGATATGCAAAATTACAAGAAATTACCAGTAAGATACGCCAATATTCCAGAGAATGTCGAGATTTTAGAGATTAACCCAAGAAGACTTAACTATATAATACTCAATGATTAGAAAAAAAGAATGATGAGAAGTAAAAAGATTTGTATTCTAACTCAGCCTTTATGGCACAATTATGGTTGTTTGCTACAAGCATACGCCTTACAAAAGTGTTTGAAAGCAATGAATTATGAGGTAGTAACAGACCAATATCCTCGTAGATTTTTATCTTCTTTTGGCAAAGTGAAAGATAAGTCAAAAAGAATGATTGCCCACTATGTTTTAGGAAGAAAAACAGTTAATCCAAATCCTTTTTATCCAACAGAAAAATCTTGGGAAAAGATATGTAGTAATACTTCAAGATTTGTAAAGGAAAGAATTGATACTGTGGACTTTTTTAATGGTAATCAATTTCCTTCAAAAGAGATGATAAATCGTTTTGATACTTTTGTGATAGGTTCAGACCAAGTGTGGAGAGACTCATATTCAAGAGTGGAGAATTATTTTGGTGATTTCTTAGAAACAGATGATAAAAAGATATTTTCATACGCAGCATCTTTTGGATTAAGTGATTGGCAGTTTGATATAGAAAGAACTGAAAAATTAAGAAAATTAGTAAAGAAATTTCGTTCAGTTTCAGTAAGAGAAAAAGATGCCGTTGAGTTATGTAGAGATAATTTAAACATAGAAGCAAAATGGGTACTTGACCCTACGATGCTTCTTTCAAAAGAAGATTATATCTCACTTTTTAAAGATAAATTTCCAGAAAAAAGTGAAGGTAATTTAATGACTTATATATTTGATTCTTCGGAAGAAAAGGATTATTTGATAAAGTTAGTTGAAGCTGAAAGAAAATTAAATGCTTTCACAGTTATGGCACATGAAAACGAAGAATTTCCTGCGGTTGAAAAATGGTTAAAAGGGTTTTATGATGCTAAATTTGTCTTAACAGATAGTTTTCATGGTATGGTATTTTCTATAATCTTTGAAAAACCATTCTTAGTTATTCTTAACAAAAAGAGAGGTAGTTCAAGATTTCTTTCATTGCTTTCTGCTCTTGGATTAGAAGATAGATTGATTGAACAAGTAGAAGATTTTGATACACAACTCTTAAAAAAAGATATAGATTACGAAAAGATAAGAAAAAAACTCTTTGTTTTAGTTGATAAAAGCAAAGCTTTCTTGATAGATTCCTTAGAAAAATAATTATGAAGTTTAGTATTATTGTTCCTCTTTACAATAAAAGAAATAGTTTAAAGCAATGTATTCAAAGCATTCTTAATCAAACGTATAAAGACTTTGAACTTATTATTGTAGATGATGGTAGTACTGACGGAAGTGAGGAGATACTAAGAGAGTTTTCCGACAATAGAATACGTTTTGAAAGAAAAGAAAACGGAGGAGTTAGTTCTACAAGAAATAGAGGAATACAATTAGCAAGGAATAGTTGGATTGCGTTTTTAGATGCAGATGATGTGTGGGCGGAATGGCATTTAGAAACAATTGTTCGTTTATCAAAAAGCGAGCCTTTGGCATTAGTACTTTCTTCTTCTATTGATACTTTTTTAGATTCTCAAGGAGTGGAGAGTAAATTAAAGAATGTAAAAAGAGAATTTAATCATTACTTAATCAAAGACTTGCATGCAGATTGGTTGGCAAAGAAAAAGGTTATTTGTTCTTCTTCTGCTGTTGTTCATATTTCGTGTTTTGCAAAGGTTGGATACTTTCGCACTGATTTAATTAAGGGTGAGGACACTGATTTGTGGGCAAGATTGTTTGAAAACTTTGTTTTTGCAAAGACAGATATGGTTACAGCATTCTATCGGACCGATAGCAGTGAAGGAAATGCTTCTCAAAGTGTAAATTCTGTTAAAAAATATGAGGTTTATTATTTTAAGCCTCAATGGTTTGTTTGGTCAAGCAAAACGCTTTATCAATTCCACGTAATTTATGGATATTTAAAACATTTTATTTATTACAAGCAGCCAAAGAATCTTCTTTTGCTTATGCTTAGATACAATTTTGGGATATTTGTCGTTCTATTTCAGCGATTTGTTCATATTTTCCAAGGTCGTACCAAAGGATATTTTCATGCTTAAAGGCGAGTAAATCGTTATTTTTAGAGAGTTCTAAGTAGTGGTTTATGATTGAGAATTTATTTTCATTGGGCATGAGTTCTAAAACCTCAGGTCTTATAATATGAACTCCACTAAATGCCAAAGGACTTAAGTTTTGATTTTCTCTTGTTATTATTTCTTGTTTTGTTTGATTGTTTTGCCAACCTGAAAGTAGGTTTTCTTTATTAAAAAGCAGTTGTCTACTACTTAATCTTTTACTTACAGCTAATATTGCTAAAGCATTGCTATTGTTTAAATTGTCTTGCATTGCAGATATATCTATTTGTGAGATTATATCTACATTATGAATAAGGATATTTTCTTTTAAAGAGAAGTATTTCTTGGCATTTTTTAATCCTCCGCCTGTATCTAAAAGTTCTTCTTCTTTACTAAGAATTATTTCAGCGTTATATTTATTGTTTTTTAAATATTGTTCAATTAAGTCTGCGAAATGATGAGCGTTTATGACAATTCGTTTACAACCTACTTTAATGATTTTTTCTAAACAACGGTCTAATAATGTTTTACCACATATTTCTACTAAAGCCTTAGGTTTGTTTTTTGTTAAGGGATAGAGTCGTGTGCCAAGTCCTGCGGCAAATATCATTGCTTCCATTGTCTTATTGTTTTTTTGTTATTTCGTATTCTATACGAACGTGATAAATGCTTTGTAACTTCTTCTTTAATAATTCTTTTATCTTATCAACATCTTTGAATGTAATGTCTGAATTGGAGAATTGTTCGTCTTCTATTTGTGAGTTTATGATATTATCTACCAATTTAGATATTTCGCTTTCGGAATGATTTTTTAGTGAGCGTGAGGCAGCCTCTACTGCATCTACCATCATAACAACAGCTGTTTCTCGTGAGAATGGTCGAGGTCCTTTGTAGGTAAATATTGTTGAATCAATCGGTTTGTCTGGGTTTTCTGCAACATAGCGATTGTAAAAGTATTTTGTTTTACTTGTTCCGTGGTGTGTGCGAATGAAGTCTATGATTGGTTCTGGTAATTTATGCTTATAGGCAAGTTTAACTCCATTTGTAACGTGAGAAATGATTGCTTGAGCAGATTCTTGATAGGAAATTTCGTTATGTGGATTAAAGCCTGTGTTTTGATTTTCAATAAAAAAGATTGGTATAGCTAATTTTCCAATATCGTGATGTAAAGCTCCTGCACGAATAAGCATAGCATTTCCTCCGATTTCTAAGATTAGGTCTTCGGAAATATTTGCTACTTGAATGCAGTGTTGGAATGTCCCTGGAGCTTTAACGGATAACTCTCTTAAAATTTTGCTATTGGTATTGGTGTATTCAATTATAGAATAGTCGCTAATGAGTCCAAAAAGTTTTTCTAAGATTGAAATAAACGGAATAGCGAAAAGAAGAAGGATAGAGTTGAGTGCAAACATTAAAATCACGTTTGTCTCTATTGAAGTAATCTCTATATTTTGCATAAGATTGTTAGCAATATAGATTAAAGCATAGGTGATAAATAGGATTAAAGAAGTAAGTAAGAAAGTTGAACGTTTACTTGAACTTTCTGCACTTACAATAGTCATTATACCTGCAATAAGTTGATAAAAAACATACTCAAAACTGTTTGGAACAGCAAATCCTATAATGATAATAGAGACTAAAAAGACGTAAAGAGAGGTTTTTGTGTCGAAGAAAGTCTTTATCACAATCGGAACAATACATACAGGTACAGCGTAAATGTATTTTGGATTTATATTGATGATAAACGCCATTACACAACAAATAAACAAGATTACAAAGAGAATTAAAAGTACTTTTCTATCGTTAGGGAATATGTCGGCACGGTTGTGATTGATGAAAAGCATCATCGCCAAAAGCGTTATGCAGACAAGGATAAATCTTCCTAAGAATATAGTTAGTTCGTTGTTTTTTTCTATATTATTTCCTTCGTATGCTTGTTTGAAAGAAAGGAGTATTTGATTTTTTTCTGGTGTTATCTTTTCTCCTTTACTTATTATTTGTTCTCCTTCGCTTATAAGTCCTTTGTTATAAGTGATTTCTTGAAGTTTAGTCTGTAATATATTTTCGGTTATTTGCTTGTCGTAGATTATATTTGCTTCAATTTGATTTAGTATTTCTTTGTTTTTTATGACTTTTGATAATTCTTGTTTTGCTTGGTCAAGAGTTAGTATTTCTTCTTGTTCATATTCTATTGCCACATTGTCTTCTATAATATAGATTGGTTGGTCTGCTTTTAGTAAATCGATATTTTTTATTACACCTATGGAGTATATTTTATTTAATGACTGCTTTATTTGATTTTTTTGCTGATTTGAGAAATTATTTCCCTCATTTATTTTCTCAAAAAGGCGTTTTTCTACTTCGTTATCTTTTTTGAAATAAAGGCTTTTTGTATCGGTTATGTATTTCTTTTCTTCTGAAATTTCTTTTTCGGTTTTGAAAACTGGAAAATCAATAGGAGATACAAGAGTTTCGTGTTTCCATTGACTACCTAAGGTAAACTCGTATTTAAATCCAGATTTGTTTGGAAATGCTAAGACGATTATTATTGCGGTTACAAGCACTTGAAATGCTCGTTTTGAAATCATTATTGCTTTATGCTTCTTTATTGGATTCATTTCTTTAATCGCTTGGTTAATGCTGAACAAAAAATAAAATCGTTAAGTTCTTGATTATTTGTAGTAAGTACATTTTCGCTATTTCCTTTCCACCAAAGTTGTCCTTCATGGATATAATTTATGTTTTCTCCAATTTCCATAACCGAATTCATATCGTGAGTGTTTACTACGGTGGTTATGTTGTATTCGTGAGTGATTTCTTTGATTAGTTGGTCGATTACAATTGAGGTTTGTGGGTCTAAGCCAGAGTTTGGTTCATCGCAAAAAAGGTATTTAGGTTGTGTTGCTATTGCTCTTGCGATTGCGACACGTTTTTGCATACCTCCACTGATTTGAGAAGGGTAGTAGTTGTTTATTCCTTTTAGATTTACCCTATCTAAGCAAAAATCTACTCGCTTTTTCATTGTTTTGTAGTCTGAGAGTTGAAACATTCTTATGGGAAACATCACATTTTCTTCAATATTCATTGAGTCAAATAATGCTCCTCCTTGAAAAAGCATTCCTATGTCTTTTCTAAGATTAACCTTCTCTTTTTTATTAAGATGTCTTAATACTCTATCGTCAAAATGTATAAATCCTTCATCGGGAGTGTAAAGAGAAACTAAACATTTCATTAAAACGGTTTTTCCACTTCCGCTTTTACCAATGATAAGATTGCTTTTCCCTGTCTCAAATTCGGTGTTTATGTTTTTTAAAACCTGCCTTTCTCCAAAGTATTTTGATACATTTTCTACTCTAATCATAGTTGTAATTGTTTTACATAAAGAGATTTGTGATTATTAGGTCGAATATCATAATTATGATACTGCTTTGAACAACTGCTTTTGTGGATTGTATTCCTACTTCAACCGAACCACCTTTCATTGAGTAACCTCTGTATGATGCAATAGTGGAAATGATGATTGAATAAACAAATACTTTTACAATTGCAAAGATTAAATCCATATTTGTGTATTCTAAGCGTAGTCCGTCAATATATGCTGCCATTGATAATGTTCCTACGGATAGTGCTCCAACAGCTCCTCCTAAGATTGAAACGAATATACTCATTACAATCAATAAAGGAAAGGTTATCATACATGCTATTATTTTAGGAAGAATTAAATAGGAAGGTGTATTAACGCCCATGACTTCCAATGCGTCAATTTGTTCTGTTATTTTTTGAGTTCCTAATTCCGAAGCAATTTTTGAAGCACATTTTCCAGCAAGAATAAGCGAGATAATAGTAGGAGAGAACTCTAACATCATCGTTTTACGAGAGGCATAGCCATAAATCCAATCGGGATAGATAGGATTTTCTAAGTTAATCAGGAGTTGAATAACAACAGCTGCTCCAACAAAAACAGAGACCAAAAGAACGATAAGAATAGAGTCTAATCCTAATGTTCGGATTTCAAATAATAATTGTCTTTTGAATATATGCATATTCTGTGGCCAACGAAATACTTCTTTCATTAGCAAGAGATAGCCTCCAAAATCCTCAAAAAAGTATCTTATCTTCTTCACTGCCTTAATTTATTATTTTAGTTTGATATCTATTTGCTTTTCTTTATTTAGAGATATAACTATTTTTGTTTTTTCACTTTCTTGGTTGCTGAGCAATATATCTGACAGTTTGTCTTCAATTAGATTTTGAATAGCTCTTCTCAATGGTCTTGCTCCGTAGTGTTGGTCTGCAATTGTAGAAATGATATATTCTTTTACTGCTTTCTTTATTTCTAAACTCAAAGACAAAGCCTCAGTACGTTTTCTTAGTTTATTAAATTCTAAATCGATGATTTGAATCAATTCGTTATTTGTTAGAGAATTGAAATATATAATTTCATCAATTCTATTCAAAAACTCTGGTGCGAAACTCTGCTTTAAGTCTTTGTCAATTATGCTTTGTTCATTAGCAGATTGGTTTTCAATAACTGCATTTGTTGAAAAACCAACACCTGTACCAAAATCCTTTAACCTTCTGCTTCCTACGTTTGAAGTCATTATTATAACAGTGTTCTTAAAGTCTATTTTTCTTCCAGCAGAGTCTGTTAGTTGTCCTTCGTCAAGTATTTGCAACAAGAGATTGTAAACATCTTCGTGTGCTTTTTCTATTTCATCAAATAAAACAATAGAATAGGGGTGATGTCTTACTTTTTCGGTTAATTGTCCTGCTTGTTCGTATCCTACATATCCTGGAGGAGAACCTATAAGTTTTGAAACACTGTATTTTTCCATATATTCGCTCATATCAATGCGAATAAAATTATCTTCGGAATCAAAGAGATATTTAGCTATTTCTTTGGCTAAGAGTGTCTTTCCAACGCCTGTTGGACCAACAAACATAAAAGAACTTATCGGTCTGTTAGGATCTTTTAATCCAACCCTTGCTCGTTTGATTGCTTTTGATACTTTCTCAACAGCTTTTTCTTGTCCGATAACGATAGACTTTAATTTGCTTTCCATCATCAGTAGTTTCTCTGTTTCGTTCTTGTTTACTTTTTCTACACTAACTCCACTGATTAGGGAAATTGTTCTCGCGATGTCTTCTTCTGTTACCTCAACAGGGTTTTCAAGCATATTTTTATGCCAAAGTTTATCTTCTAATTCGTATTCTTGTTCTAAACTATCAATTAGTTTTAGAGTTTGACTACGCTTTTCAAATGCTTTTTGTTGCGATAGATCGTATAAATCTTGTTTTGCTTGTTTTATTTTGTTTTTTATTTCAAGTAATTTGTCAGATATTTTAACGGTCCCAACGTGTTTTGCAGCTCCAGTTTCGTCCATTACATCTATTGCTTTATCAGGTAATAATCTATCGGTAATGTAACGTTGTGATAGTGTAACACATGCTTCTAAGGCCTTATCTGTATACTTTACTTTATGATATTGTTCATATTTATGTTTTATGTTTTTGAGAATATGTAATGCTTCTTGATCTGTGGTTGGTTCAATAAAGATTTTTTGAAATCTTCTCTCTAATGCTCCATCAGATTCTATGTGTTTGCGATATTCTTCTATGGTTGTTGCTCCTATACATTGTATTTCTCCTCGTGCTAAGGCAGGTTTGAATATGTTTGAAGCGTCTAAGCCTCCTTCGGAATTTCCTGCACCTGCTATTGTATGGATTTCATCAATAAAAAGAATGATATTTCTATTCCTTTCAAGTTCTGCAATTAGTCCTTTTATTCTTTCTTCAAATTGTCCTCTGTATTTTGTACCTGCAACAACTAATGCTAAATCTAAAGTATAGATTATTTTATTTGAAAGTGTATATGGTACATCTCCATTTGCTATTTTTATCGCTAATCCTTCAGCTATACTGCTTTTTCCAACTCCTGGCTCTCCAATTAGAATAGGATTATTCTTTTTTCTACGACTTAATACTTGACAAATACGATCTATTTCTTTTTCCCTACCAACAACAGGGTCTAATATTTTGTTTTTTGCTGCCTCTGTAAGGTTTTTGCCAAAGTTATCTAAAAACGGAGTATCGGAAACATTGTCTTCTTCTCCAAGAAAGTCTTTTATCTTTTTTATTTTTTCTACTCTTGGAGGTTCTTGGTCTGAAAACATAGAATCAGAGAATGCTTCTTCAATATTTTTTATCTCAGGAATGACATCAGCAAGGTTTCCGCGTGTAGTAACTTGAATAGTTATACTTCCATTGCTTGGTTTGTCAAAGCTTTTTGTGTTATTTATGTTGTGCTTTTTTAGAATTTCAGCTACTCTGTTACCTGCTTTAAAAAAGAATCCAGAAAATAAATGAAGTGTATTGACGAAATTGTTTCCTAATTTTATTGCTCCAATATTAGCTGCTTTTATTACAATATCACATTCTTCCGAGAATGATATTTCATCGCTTTCTTCGTATAAATTTTCGTCAATACTAAATTGTGAAACTGATAGTTCTAAGTCTGTTTTTAGTTGCTCTATATCTTTGCATCGCTCATTTATCAGCATTGTTGCACTACATTTAGGTAGTCTTAGCATAGAAAGAAGAAGATGTTCAGACTCTATGTATTGACAGCGTAGTCTTATTGCTTCTCCACGTGCGTTTTCAATGACTTTTTGAGCGTTTTCTGTCCACTTACGTTGCATATATTTAATTTATTTTTACGAAATTAACGGTATTAGGTTAGAAATGATAAGCTTTACACTCATTGCTAACAAAATAACTCCAAAAAATTTTCTTAAAATGTAAATTCCACCTTTTCCTAATATCTTTTCAACCCAATTAACTTTTTTTACTACAAACCAAACAAACAACATATTTAATGCAATTGCTATGATAATGTTAATTGTTTCACATTCTGCTCTAAGTGAAAGCACAGTTGTTAAAGCACCTGCTCCTGCTATTAAAGGGAAAACCAAAGGTACAATAGTGGAATTTTCACTTGGTCCTTCGTTTTTAAATAATTCCACATTAAATGTCATCTCTATTGCTATTGCGATAAGGATTATTGCCCCCGCTATTGCAAAGGAGTGTACATCTACGTGGAAAAATTTCAAAACCGCTTCTCCTACAAAAAGGAAAACAAGCATTAGTAAAAAGGATATAATTGCTGCTTTTTCAGCATTTATTGTTTTTGATTTGCTTCTTAAATCTATTATAACAGGAACAGAACCTGTAATGTCTATTACGGCAAATAGCACCATAAAAGCAGTTAATATTTCTGTGAAATTTATTCCCATAATTTTACTTCTTTATTGCATAAATACAAATTGAACAATATTCGCACCCATTTTTAATGCTTTTAATCTATTTTCATAAGGGTCATTGTGAACCTCTTCATCTTCCCAACCATCTCCAAGATCGCATTCATAAGAATAAAAACATATCAATCTATTTTCATAAAACAATCCAAGTCCTTGCGGAGTTTTGTTGTCGTGTTCGTGAATCTTTGGAAGCCCATAAGGTAAATCGTATTTTTGATGATAGATTGGATGAGAAAAAGGTAGTTCTACCCATTGTAAATCTGGAAAAACTTTAAGCATTTCCTCTCTTATGTATTTATCCATTCCATAATTATCATCAATGTGCAAAAAGCCACCCCCTAAAAGGTAATTCCTTAGATTTTCTGCCTCTTGTGAAGAAAAAACCACGTTTCCATGTCCTGTCATGTGTAATATAGGATAGAGGAATATTTCATTACTTCCGACCTCTACGGTAGGAAATTTTTCATCTAAGTTGGTTTTTAAATTTTCATTGCAAAATTTTATAAGATTTGTAAGAGATGAAGGATTTGCATACCAATCCCCACCACCATTGTACTTTAATAATGCAATAGAGGTTTGAGATTGAGATGTATTCAGTAAAAATAAACTAATAATTATATAGAATAGTTTTTTTTTCATTACTTACATATTTACAAAATGTATGCTTTGCAATGCAAAAAGTGCCGCTGTTTCTGTTCTTAAACGACTTTCACCTAATGTTATTGCTTGAAAACCATTATTAAGTGCTAATCCTACTTCTTTTTCAGAAAAATCACCCTCAGGACCTATTAAAATCAAAACGTCTTCTCCTTTGTTATAACTTTCTTTTATACTTGTTCTTCCATCAGGCTTACAATAAGCGATAAATTTCTTTGTTTCATTAGAATTTACCAACTCTCTAAAATCCGCATTCTCATTCAACTCGGGCATATATGCTTTTAGAGATTGTTTAAGTGCAGATACCATTATTTTTTCTAAACGTTCTCTTTTAATAATTGTCCTTTCGCTATGTTCTCCTATGAAAAACGAAATTTTATCTACTCCCATTTCAACTGCTTTCTCCAAAAACCATTCCATTCTATTCATATTCTTAGTAGGAGCAACTGCAATATGGATTCTAAAATCTCGTTTACCGTACTCTTCTTTTACTTCGGTTACAACAAAACTACAATTCTTTGGATTTGCATCGCTGATTTCTGCAAAAACAAATCTGCCTAAACCATTGGTAAGGCAGATTATATCTTTTTCTCTAAGTCTTAATACTTTAATACAATGAGTGGATTCTTCTTTGTTTAAAGAATAATATTCTCCTTCGTTGAGTTCAAAATCCGGTGTGTAAAATAGGTGCATAACATTTTATTAAAGAGAAAATGCCAAGCCTAATTCAACAACTGTACTAAATGTTGGATCGTTGGTAAATACTGATTCTCTTTCAATATACCCTCCATTTAAATAATATCCTGCATATTCATCTGAGTATCCCATTTCATACTGAACTCCAAAACTTCCTCTGAAACGAAGATTCGGCGTAAGCTCTGTCATAAATCCTATAAGAAATCTTGCAGATGGTATAAAATGAGAAATCTTTATTGATTTAGCAGGGTCTTTTTGTACATAAATAAAGTTTTCGCCAGCAGCAAAGTCTCTTTGTCCTAACAACATATTACCACCCGCTGCTAATTGTAAAAAGAAACTTGCAGTAGGACGAGTTGTTATATACATAGAAGCACTAACCATTAAAGGAACATAGCCATAGGTTCTATAATTTCCAAATTCCACTTCACTATTTGAGCCTGTTGCATTATGTGTTATACTTAAACCAGGATATATTTGTACACCTGTGTGAACACCCCAACCAAGAGAAACTTGATTGTTTTTATTATAAGGTCTTATTCTATTCTCATAGCCAACGTTTACTCCAATACTCCAAGGGTTAGTTACGCTTTGTTGAGTTGCTGTTTGGGTTGAGGAAGCGTGTAAAGTTAATAAATGTTCTGGGAAATTTCTATGCCATTTTCCTGTTCTCCAATCGCCACCTCTTTGAGCAAATAAATTGATAGAGAATAGTATAGCAAATGCTAAAAAGATAGATGTTTTTTTCATTTTATTATTTCTATATTTAAATTTCTAATCTAATTCAAAGCCCAAAATTACAAATAAAAACAATATACACAAAGTTTTTTATATTTTTTTGAACATAAATTATTCAGAATTGTTTTATTTTTGCAGAAAAATAAGTCTTTGAAATAATTTTTTTAAAACAAAGAATTAAAAAAATAAAACAAAGAAATAATTTTCCGAAACAAAGAGTTAGAAAAATAAAACAAAGAAAAAAAATGAATACAAGATTAACAGATTTATTTTCTATAAACTATCCTATAATTTCTGGGGGAATGGTTTGGTGTAGTGGCTGGGAATTAGCCTCAGCAGTAAGTAATCAAGGAGGATTAGGCCTATTAGGTGCAGGCTCTATGACACCAGAAATATTGGTTGAACACATTAGGAAAACAAAACAAGCAACCGATAAACCTTTTGGAGTAAATATTCCGCTAATGAACCCAATGAGTGGAGAACATATTGAAAAGGTAATAGAAGAAAAAGTGCCTGTGGTTTTTACTTCTGCGGGAAATCCTGCTCTTCATACACAACGCTTAAAGGAAAATGGAATTAAAGTTGTTCATGTAGTAGCTAATGAAAAATTTGCATTGAAAGCACAAGCAGCAGGTTGCGATGCAATAGTTGCAGAAGGCTTTGAAGCAGGTGGACACAATGGAAAAGAAGAAACTTCTACTCTTGTGCTTGTTCAACAAATAGTAAAAGCAGTAGATATTCCTGTAATAGCAGCAGGAGGTATTGTAAGCGGAGAACAAATCTTTGCAATGCTTTCGCTTGGTGCAGAAGGAGTTCAAATAGGCTCAGCATTTGCAATCAGCAAAGAATCTTCGGCTCACGAAAACTTTAAGAACGCAGTTGTAAACTCAAAAGAAGGCGACACAATGTTGTTTTTCCGCAAACTTTCTCCTACAAGACTTTTAAAAGGTGGCTTTTTCTCCTCTGTAATGGAAGCAGAAAATCGAGGAGCAAGCAAAGAAGAACTCTTAGAGTTGATAGGAAAAGGCAGAAGTAAAATAGGAATGTTTGAAGGTAACTTAACAGAAGGAGAATTAGAAATAGGGCAAGTTGCAAGTATGATAAACGAAATCAAAAGCGTTGAAGAAATCTTTGCAGACTTAAAAAGCGGATACGAATTTGCTCGAAAAAGAATGTTAAATATAGGATAAAATAATGAATCATATAGATTATTTATTTGAAACAAGTTGGGAAGTCTGCAATAAAGTAGGCGGAATACACACAGTAGTTTCTACTAAGGCTAAGACACTAAAAGAAAAAATAAAAGGCGAGTTAATACTTATAGGTCCCGACATTTGTAAAGATAAATTAGAAAATAGTGAATTTGAAGAAGACGATTGCTTATTCAAATCTTGGAGACAATACGCACAAACAAAAGGTTTAAGAATTAGAATAGGACATTGGAAAATTATTGGAGAGCCAATAGTAATTTTAATAGATTTTACACAATATTTTTCTCAAAAAGATGGAATTTTCTCAGACTTTTGGCAAGAATATGGTTTAGATAGCATAACAGGAAATTGGGATTACATAGAACCTTGTTTGTTTGGATATGCGTCAGCCAAAGTAATAGAAAATTTTTATGAATTTTATGCCGAAGCAAAAGACAAAATAGTTGCACAATTTCACGAATGGATGACAGGAAGTGGAATACTATATCTAAAAAAGTATTGTCCACAAATAGCAACTGCCTTTACAACACACGCAAGCGTTTTAGGACGTTGTTTAGCCGGCAATAATATGGCTTTATATAGTTCTTTGCAATATTTTGAAGGCGAAAACGTAGCCAATCAGTTTAATATGAGAGCAAAATACTCTATAGAAAAACTCTCAGCCTTAAATGCAGATGTATTTACTACGGTAAGCGAAATTACAAATGCTGAATGCAAACAATTTTTCAAAAAATCAGCAGATGTAATCACACCAAACGGATTTGAAAACGACTTTGTACCAAAAGCAGAAGCATACGAAGAAATATCAAATACCTCTCGCAAAAAAATAATCTCAGTAGCAGAAAAATTAACCAATACAAAAATTTCACAAGATGCTTTTCTTATAATCAATTCTGGTCGTTATGAATTTAAAAACAAGGGAATAGATGTTTTTATTAAAGCATTAGGTGAACTAAATAAATCAAATATAGAAAAAGAAGTAGTAGCCGTTATTGCCGTTCCTGCATATAACGTAGACGAACAAAGTGATCCTATATTAAACGAAATAAAAGCTAACAATCTTAATAATTCACAATCAGAAAAAGTAAAGATTATTTTCACACCTTCTTATTTAGATGGAAAAGATGGTTTGGTTAATATTCCGTATTTTGATTTTCTAACAGGATTTGATTTATCTATTTTCCCATCTTATTATGAGCCTTGGGGATATACACCGATGGAAAGTATTGCTTTTGGAGTTCCAAGTATAACTACAAGTTTAGCAGGATTTGGTCGTTGGATGAATAGCGGAAAATACGACATTGACAAAGTTCTTACGGTAATTGAAAGAAATGATGACAATATCAAGGAAGTTATAAGTAAGATTAAAATCACGATAGAAGAGTTTTTGAAAAACGACAGAAAGGAAAATCAAAACTTAAAAGCAAAAGCAATGAACCTTTCCTCAACTGTGGTTTGGGAAAAATTGATTAACAATTATATAGAAGCATACGATAGAGCTATTTCAAGAGCAGAATTTAGAAAAGAACAATATAGTCATAAACAGTCAATAAGTCAAGAATTTACATCTCAAATAAATTGGGGTCAAACACCTAATTGGAAAAAGATATTCATAAAGCAAAAAATGCCTTCAAAGTTAGAGTTTCTTCAAACACTAAGTAAAAATCTTTGGTGGACTTGGAACAGCGACGCATACGAACTATTTGAATACATAGACAAAGAAAAATTCATAAAATATGAACGTTCCCCAATTCATCTTTTAGAATCGCTTTCGCAAGAAGAAATAGAAAATCTTTTAAGAGATGAAAAATTCATAGAAAAAATAGAAAAAGTACAACAACTCTTCAACTCCTATATGCAAAAAGCAGAAAATAAGGAAGGAGATATGATTGCATATTTGAGCATGGAGTTCGGAATACACGATACCTTAAAAATATTTAGCGGAGGCTTAGGAATGCTTGCAGGAGACTACCTAAAACAAGTGAGCGATTCTAATAAAAATATGATAGGTATTGGTTTGCTATATCGCAATGGTTATTTCACACAACAAATAACTAAAGAAGGTGAACAGATTTCGGCACAATATCCTCAAAAATTTACGCATCTGCCACTACAAGCAGAAAAAGACGAAAACGGATTATGGAGAAAGATATCTTTGGCATTCCCTGGCAGAAATATTTATGCGAAAATATGGCGTTGTGAAGTAGGTAGAGTGCCTCTTTATTTGCTTGACACCGATATTGAAGAGAACAATTCTGAAGATAGAGCAATTAGTAATCAACTTTATGGAGGAAATTGGGAAAATCGTTTAAAACAAGAAATTCTCTTAGGAATAGGGGGAGTTAGATTAGTAGAAGAATTAAATCTTCCTGTGGTTTTATACCACAACAATGAAGGACACTCTGCTTTTTCAAGCCTTGAAAGAATGCGAAACTTCATTCAAAAAAAATCTTATTCCTTTAAACAAGCACAAGAGTTAGTAAGAAATAGTACATTATTTACAACACACACTCCTGTGCCTGCTGGACACGATGCTTTCTCAGAAGAATTGATGCGAGGCTATTTTGGACATTTTGCAGATCAACTTCATTTGACTTGGGACGAGTTTTTCTCTCTTGGAAAAGATGGAGAAAATCGAGATTCTAAATTCTCAATGAGTGTATTAGCAATGAATTTTTCGCAATACGTGAATGGAGTGAGTAGAATACACGCAAGAGTGAGTCGAGATATGTTTTCCTACCTTTATAAAGGCTATTTCTCAAGAGAATTACACATAGATTATGTAACAAATGGCGTACATCATTCAACTTGGACCTCAAAGGCTTGGTTGAATCTTTACAAACAAACATTCTCTGAGGCATATCTTCAAGATGAATCAAACGATAAGTATTGGAAAAGGATATATGAAGTAGAGGATTCTTTGATCTGGAACACTCACAATAATGAAAAGAAAAACCTTATTGAGTTTGTAAAAAAACGTTTAAAGAAAGATTTTACAAAACGAGCAGAAAATCCTCAACTTTACTTCCAAACTATAAATGAACTTACAGAAGATAAATTTGTAGTAGGATTTGCAAGAAGATTTGCAACATATAAACGAGCAAACTTATTGTTTACAAATCTTGAACGACTAAAACAAATAGTAGATTCAGGAGTTGTATTCTTATTTGCAGGTAAAGCACATCCACAAGACGGAGCAGGACAAAATCTAATCAAACGAATCATAGAAATTTCTAAAATGCCAGAATTTGTTGGCAAAATAATATTTTTGGAAAACTATGATATGTATATTGCTAAACACTTAATTCATGGAGTAGATCTTTGGTTAAATATGCCAACACGCCCATTGGAAGCATCGGGAACAAGCGGAGAAAAAGCAGTAATGAACGGTGTAGTTAATTTTTCAGTATTAGACGGTTGGTGGGCTGAGGGATATGTTAGCCAAGCAGGCTGGGCATTACCAGAAGAACAGACTTACGAATCTAATGACTACCAAAACGCATTGGATGCTGAGATGATTTACGATATATTTGAGAATGAAATTATCCCTTGCTACAATTTTAAAGACGAAAATGGCATTAGAGTAAAATGGGTTGAGAGAATAAAACATACAATTGCTCTTATAGCACCACATTTTACTATGAAAAGACAATTAGACGATTATTACTCTAAATTTTACAATAAAATGTTCAAAAAAGTCAGTGATTTAAGCGAAAAAAACGCTCAATTAGCTAAAGAATACGCTGATTGGAAAAATCAAATGACTCGTTTATGGAACGCAATAGAATTGTTAGATGTTCAAATTCCTGATGTAGAAAACACAGACATAGAATTAAATGATATTTTCAAAGCAAAGGTTAGTTTATTTCTTGGCAAAATTTCTGCAGAACACATAGGAGTAGAAATGATTATAGCAGATAAAGAAAATAATCAAATAAATGATTACACTCTTATAGCACCTTTTGAACTTATTTCAACCTCAAACAAGAAAGCAGATTATGAAATAAAAATCAAAACAAGTAGGGCAGGAGTACACAACTTTGCTTTCAGAATTTATCCTAAACATCCACTAATGCAACATCGTATGGAATTACCACTAATCAAGTGGGTATAAATCAAAAACAAAGAAGACGAGAATTATTGCTTTTTCTCGTCTTCTTTTTTAAATATATGAGGATTATCTTTTTTGAATTTCTCTTGATATTTCTTTACATTATTCAGCACATAGCGAGGAATAACAACCGTTGTTAAAAGACGAAAAACAAGATAAAGGAGAATTAAAAAAATAATTAAGTATAACATAAAATCTATTCACATAAAACAAACAAATCATCTCTTGGATTAAGAAAAAGTATTGCTTTATCGTTCAATTCTTTAAGCACTTTAACTTCTTCCAATCCTTTAATCTTATCAAAAAAGCTTTTATCCTTTGTTGTTTGACAAATAATTACCCCATAGTTTTCCTTGTCTGCATAATTCAAAGCCTGTAAATCTAATAGAGTTTTCCTATCTTCGCTTTTGTGATTTGAAGGAATAATGGAGAATTGTCCTAACATTTTTCTTGCAAAAGCAAGATTAAGATTCAATTGCTTTTGATAGAAACTATCTTTGTAGGTATGGTAAAACAAAGTTACCTCACTACCAAAAAATCTTGCAAAATAAGAAGCCCAAAGTGTTTTTTCTTTACTTTCTCTTGCGTTATTGAGAGTCAAAAGCACCTTTTTATAATCAACAATACTTTCTTTTTGATTGCAAATCAAGTAGGCTGTTCGAGATTTTTCCATATTCTTCAAGAGCACAGAAGGATTATCCGCTTTATTCTTTTGTTTATCATTAGGATTGCAAGAAGTAACAATAATAACCGCATTAAGTAATTGTCCTAATTTACTAATTATTTCTTTGGAGTTACCCTTTAAAGAAATATATGAATGAAGTTGTGTATCAGGAATTTTAGAATTTAATTCTTTTAGTTTAATTTCCGCCTCTTCAACACCTATTGAAGTTAGTTGTTCATCATAAATATGGATTAAAATAAGACCTTTGTTTAATATATTAGCAATCTGCACTGCGTGTTCAATGCAAGAGTCTGTATAGTCTAAATTATTTAGATACGCTATTACAAATTGATCTTTTTTTTCTTTATTTTCGCTCATTTAAAACCTATATTCGTCTCTTTGTTTTTTCCAAATAAAAAGCAGAATAATACCTGCAATTGCTCCCCCTAAGTGAGCAAAGTGTGCAACACCATCAGAAGTTGTTGTGATGCCGTTAAACAACTCTAAAAGAATATAAATAATTACGAACCACTTAGTTTTGATTGGAATTAGAAAGTAAAAATAAATTGTTGAATTAGGATACATCATTCCAAAAGCGGCAAGCAAACCAAAAACAATACCTGATGCTCCTACGGTGTTGAGATTATTCAAAAACTCAGCGGTTGAGATAGTTATTCCACCACCAATGTTTACTCCCGAATAGACTCCATGAAGTAAATCAGAGTACATAAAATAATAAACGCCTTGTTGAGCAACAGCAGCACCAAGACAAGCCACTAAACAAAAGATTAGAAATCTTTTTTGTCCCCAAACATTCTCCAAAGTGTAGCCAAACATCCATATAGCAAACATATTGAAAAACAAATGAGAGAAATTAGCGTGAAAAAAGGCGTATGTAATGTATTGCCAAAAGTAATGATTGTCCGATGCAAAGAAATGCAAACCGAAAATATCGCTTAAATCTATTCCTCGCATTTTAAAAACGTACGTTGCAAGGAACGCAATTACGTTTATTATCAAAAGATTCTTACAAACGGGTGGAAGAATATTAAATTTTGGTGGTGAATATTGTTGATACATTGCTTAAAAAATTTCTTTGTTATTTTTCTAAAACTTATTTTCTATATCTTGTATTGTGAGTTTGTGAATTATTTTTTTTCCATCAGCGGTTGTTTGACAATTAGGAAGACAAAATAATTGTGAAAGAAGAGTCTGCATTTGATAGTCCGAAAGTTTTTCTCCGTATTTTAGTCTTAGTTTCTTAGATAAACGCATAGCCTTGTCTTCTTGTTTTTCTACCAATCCTTCTTCTTGATATGGAGAGCAAATTAACTCCTCTATAAAATCAATACACTCATCTATGTTTTGAGAAAGTGGTTTTGAGAGTATAAGGAATTGTTTTTCTGCTTCATCATACTCTATTTCTATTCCATATTGGCGTAAAATAGGGGTAAACTCCTTGATTTGACAATTAACTTGCGGAGAAAAATTATGAGGATAAGGAGTTAGTAAACGTTGTGAGTCAATGGTAGTTGTGTTGTTTGATAATATTTTTTCGTATATAATTCTTTCCGAAGCACGACTTTGGTCTATGAAAGTAAAACTATCTTTTGATTGACTAACTATGTATTTATTTGCAAGTTGAAACACAATCGTTTTATTAGGTGTTTGAGTTTCTGTGAGATTTAGAGGAAGAACTACTTGTTCCACCTCATTATAGGCTTTGATTTGCGGTTTTGATTCAAAGGGATTAAAACTTGAATTAAAATTCACAACAGGTGCGTTAGGGATTGAAGAACTTTTTGTTACAACAGGTATTTCTATTGGTTTTGCGGTAAAGTCCAATTCGTTAGAAAGGGAAAATTGTCCAATACTTCGCTTAGTTGCAGCATGAAGTATAGCATATATTAGTTTGTCATCAAGAAATTTTACCTCGGTTTTTGTAGGGTGAATATTAACATCAATATTTTTTGGATTAACCTCTAATTCTATAAAAAATATTGGATAAGTTTTTTCTGCAATTAAATTAGAATATGCTCTTTCTATAGCATTTGCAAAATAGTTATTCTTCATAAATCTACCGTTTACAAAGAAATATTGTTGATTTTTAGTCTTTTTGCATAACTCTGCTTTACAAACAAAACCTTTTATCTTAACAACTTCAATGTTTTCTTCTATTGGTAAAAGTTTTTCTTTAAGATTAGAACCGAAAATATCTATAATTCTACGCTTTTGATTACCTACCTCTAAGCGATATTGTAATTGTTCATTGTGGTATAAGGAAAAATTTACATTTGTATTAACTAAGGCAACTCTAATAAACTCTTCGTTAATATGTCCAAACTCTACACTATCGCTTTTCAAAAAATTTCTTCTTGCTGGAGTGTTAAAAAATATGTTTTTTACGAATATGTTTGTTCCCTTAGGGCAAGAAATTTCCGACACTTCTTTTACTACTCCTCCTTCAATAATAACCCTTGTTCCTAATTCATCTTCTTGTCTCCTTGTTTGCAGTTCTATTTGCGAAATAGCGGCAATTGAAGATAATGCTTCGCCTCTAAATCCCATTGTACAAAGATTTAAAAGGTCTTCGCTTGTTCTGATTTTGCTTGTTGCGTGAGCAAGAAAACATTTCTCTGCATCTTCTCTTGACATTCCACAACCATTATCCTTAACCTGAATAAGCGTTCTGCCAGCGTCTTTTATAATCAATAGAATCTCATCTGCACCTGAGTCAATAGAGTTTTCTAATAATTCTTTGACAACAGAGGCGGGACGATTGACTACTTCGCCAGCAGCAATTTGATTTGCAACAATTTCGCTAAGTACTTCTATTGCCATTTTTCAACGTAATGAAGAAGGAAATATAACAATCCCGTGATGATTGTAGCAATTAAAAACACTCTAAGCAAAGAAGCAGGTTTACCTAACTTAGCCTCTTTCTTTTCTTTCATAGCACTTCTAAAATCTATTCGGCGTTTGTAAGACTCTCCCTCAATTTCGCCATACTTAGCCTTTAATTGCTCTAATTGTTCCTTATTTGGATCGTAAAATCTTGGCTTATACTCAAATTGTCTTGGTTTTCTTGTTTCAAATAATCCCAT
>DEPQ01000007.1:2687-26772 GCA_002358855.1 Bacteroidales bacterium UBA3388 | reverse complement strand
TTCTTTGTTTTAGTTAAATATTTCTTTGTTTTATTATTTTTTTTCTTTGTTTTAGTAATTTTTTTTGTACTTTTGTAGATTGATATTAAAATAGGATTTTTACTATATGAACTTAGAAAACGAAAAGATACAGAGAGTCAATATAGAAACTCAAATGAAGCAAGCCTATATAGACTATGCAATGAGTGTTATTGTCTCTCGTGCCTTGCCAGACGCAAGAGATGGAATGAAACCTGTGCATCGCCGTATTTTATTTGCGATGGGAGATATGGGAATGACCTATAACACCAAGCACAAGAAATCTGCGAGAATAGTAGGAGAGGTTTTAGGTAAGTATCACCCACACGGCGATAGTTCAGTTTATATGGCTATGGTACGTATGGCTCAAAAATGGTCATTAAGATATACAATGATTGACGGACAAGGTAACTTTGGCTCAATAGACCTTGACCCACCAGCAGCAATGCGTTACACCGAAGCAAGAATGTCAAAGATTGCCGATGAAATGTTGGCAGATATAAACAAAGACACAGTCGATTTCACAAAGAACTTTGACGATAGTTTGGACGAACCAACCGTTTTACCAAATAAGATACCATATTTAATGATAAATGGTACGAATGGTATTGCGGTAGGTATGGCAACAAATATGGCTCCTCATAACTTAACCGAATGTATTGACGGAATAATTGCATATATCGACAACAAAGAAATCTCTATTGATGAATTGATGCAATATATCAAAGCACCAGATTTTCCAACAGGTGGAATAATTTACGGATATGATGGTGTAAGAGAAGCATTCCATACAGGAAGAGGACATATTGTAATTAGAGCAAACGCACACTTTGAACAAGACAAACATTCTGACGCAGAACAAATAGTTGTTACATCAGTGCCATATCAAGTTTGCAAATCAGATATGATAAAACGCCAAGCCGCATTGGTGGAAGAGAAAAAAATTGAAGGTATTTCAAGAATAAAAGATGAAAGTAATAAAGATGGTATAAGAATTGTTTACAAACTAAAACGTGATGCTATGTCTAACGTAGTTTTAAACAAACTTTATCAATATTCAGACTTACAAACATCTTTCTCAATCAACAATATCGCACTTGTAAAAGGCAAACCACAACTTCTCAATCTAAAAGATATGATTGAGTGTTTTGTAAATCACCGTCACGAAGTTGTAGAAAGAAGAACAAGATTTGAATTAGCCAAAGCAGAAGAAAGAATGCACATTGTCGAAGGACTTTTGAAGGCTTTGGACTTTATTGATGAAATCATAAACATAATAAGGAATTCCGAAACTATTGCACAAGCAAAATTAGAAATGCAAGACAGATTCGGATTTACCGAAATACAATCCTCAGCTATTGTAGAAATGCGACTAAGACAATTAGCTGGATTGGAAAGACAAAAACTTCAAGATGAATATAACGAATTGCTTGCTTTCATTAACAGATGTAGAGAAATTCTTTCAAACGAAAGCGTTTTGATGCAAGTAATAAAAGATGAGTTATTAGAAATTCGTCAAAAATATGGCGATGAAAGACTTTCTACAATAGAATATTCTTCGGCAGATTTCCGCATTGAAGATATGATAAAGAACGAAGAAGTTGTCGTTTCAATATCTCACATGGGTTATATCAAGAGAACCCCACTTGCAGAATACAAAGTACAAAACCGAGGAGGAAAAGGAAGTAGAGGAGGAGCCCTTAGAGATGAGGACTTCATAGAACATATTTATATTGCCTCAATGCACGATTACGTTCTCTTCTTTACCGAAAAAGGAAAATGCTATTGGTTAAGAGCATTTGAACTTCCAGAAGGCACAAAGACAACAAAAGGAAGAATGATTAAGAATATTCTTAACATAGAGGACGATGATAGAATAAAAGCATACGTAACCACAAAAAATTTACGTGATAAAGAATATGTAGAAAGCAACAATATAATAATGTGTACTAAATCTGGTCACATTAAGAAAACAACGCTTGAAGCATATTCACGTCCAAGACAAAAAGGAATCTTAGCCTTTGGATTGAAAGAAGGAGATGAATTATTGGAAGCAAAACTAACAAGCGGAAGTGATGAAATCCTTATAGCAACTCGCAGCGGTAAATGTATAAGATTTAACGAAAGCACCGTAAGACCAATGGGCAGAACAGCGGCAGGAGTGAAGGCAATTTCAATTTCAGAAGAAGACGATTTCGTTATTGGAATGGTAGTTGCAAAAGAAGATAGCGACATACTTGTTGTATCGGAACACGGATATGGAAAAAGAAGTAAATTAGAAGAATACCGAATCACTAACCGCGGAGGAAAAGGTATCAAAACGCTTAACATAACCGAAAAAACAGGAGACTTAGTCGCTATAAAACAAGTAGATGACGACTTTGATTTAATGATAATGAATCGCTCAGGACTAACAATTAGAATGCACGTTGCCGACATTAGACAACAAGGACGAGCAACCCAAGGCGTGAAATTAATTAATATCAAAGACAATGATTCAATTGCTTCTGTCGTTGAAATAAACAGAGAAGAAGACGAAGCAGAAGAAATAATAAATAATGATAACGAATAAAAATAACAAAACAATGAAAAAAAGAATCTTATTTTTGGCATTATTAGCCATTACATTTGGAGCAAGCGCTCAAACAATGAAAGTTCAAAGTGCATACGCCGATTGGCAAAACAATCGTTTACGTAATGCAATGACAAATATTGATGAAGCATGTGCTCACGAAAAAACAAGTTTAGAAGCAAAAACTTGGTATTATGCAGGAGCAATTTACGCAAGAGTAGTAGAAATCTCTCAATCTGACAATAAGGAAGACCAAAAAATAATGAAAAAACAAAAAATTAACGAACCTATTGTTGAGATTGCAAAGAAATCTAAAAATGCCTTATTAAAAGCAATTGAAATAGAAAAGAAAAACGGTACAAATGAATTTATTTCATTATGTAATGGTACATTAAACGTTGTAGCAAGTTTCTTCTCAAACGAAACAGTTAATGCTTTCAATGCAGAAAAATATGAAGACGCTATCAAATATGCAGAAGAAGCAATAGAATCAGCAAAAGCAGCAAACTATAAAGAAGCATTAGAACAATCAAAATACGTTATGGCATTGTCATACGAAGTGTTGAAAAACACAGACAAAGCAAACGAACTTTATAGAGAACTTATAAAAGAAAACACTAAAAAACCAGACGTTTATATCAAGATTTTCGCAGCAAATCAAGCAGCAAAAGAAACAGATAAAGCAATAAACGTTTTAAAAAGAGGAGTTAAAAACCTACCAGAAAACGCACAATTAAAAGCTTTATTAGGAAGCACATACTTAGCAAACGGAAACAAAGAAGAAGCAGAAAAGATAATCCAATCACTCCTATCGTTAGGAGAGAAGAAAGAAGTATTCAACTACGTAGGCGACATTTACCGTGATGCAAGCGATATAACAAAAGCAGAAGAATACTATAACAAATCATTAGCCCTTGAACCAGCACAAACAGACGCTTACTTCGGATTAGCATCAACATATTTCAACAAAGCAGTTGATGTTTTAAAAGAAGCAGACAAAGTTCCATTAGACGATATGACAGGTGCATACGACAAATTGAAAAACGAAGCATTTGATTTATTCAAAAAAGCAATTCCAAACTACACAAAAGTTTTAGAAACTAAGCCAAAAGATTTCCAATCATTAAAAGCATTGAGAACAATTTATTCATTGCTTGGAATGAAAGCAGAATATCAAGACATAGATAACAGACTTAAACAACAATAGACGTTAGATTTTGTTGAAATTTTCAGGTTTAGGCCACTCAATTTAAAGAGTGGCCTTTTTTATGCTTTAAAATATTCTACTTTACATAATTTAAATTATGTTCCAAACGCAGAATTAAAAAAATAAGTCAAAAAATGCGTGAATTTTTTCTTTGATTTATTTTCGTAACTCTTTGTTTTAGAAAATTATTTCTTAGAATTATTTCAAAAAAACATAGACTTTTTAAAATGCAATTATGTTCCCAAAAAATTTTTCTTGATAATACGACTAATATCATCAAGAGATATGTTGTGTATCTCGGCATTGAATTTTTCTCAAAATAAAGAAGAAATAAACAACTCAAAGAAAAACGCTCGCGAATCAAAGAAATATTTTGATAAACGAGCGTTTTATTTTTCTTTTCTATGTTTTGCGTTTTTCTTTCTTTGCTGCCGGGAAAAGAATATTGTTTAGAATCAAACGATAACCCGAAGAATTAGGGTGTAAATCAAGGTCTGTTACAGGATCTCCAACATAATGGGAATAATCCTCTGGATCGTGTCCACCTAAGTAAGTCCAAGTACCCTTACCGTAAGTACCATGAATATATCTTGCTTCTTCTAACGATGCGTTTTCTCCAAGTATAATGACCGAACTCTTTAAAAAACGTTTCATAAACGCTGTTGTTTGTCCCATAAATCCTTTAATAATTCTGCTATGGTTCTGAGTTAGCATTGTAGGAACCCAATCCCATTTTGCGGAAAAGTCAAATAATACAAAGAAATCGTCTTTTTCTTTGACTTGTCTTGCTCTGCTTTGGGGAACGTCAATGTTTGAAACTTCGTATGTGTAAGGGTCTGTAACGATTGTAAAGTTTTCAAAAGCAAAGCATTTAGAGAAATCAAGTTTTTCTTGTGCTTGTGGATCAATTGGGTCATAATCAAACATTTCTGAGCAAATATCTACTCCTTCTGCTGCTAAGGCTATGTCAAAACTATCGGGTGCGGAACACATTGCAAACATAAATCCCCCTCCTACTACAAAGTCTCTTATTTTTTTTGCAACGGCAAGTTTAAGTTGCGAAACTTTTTGAAAGCCTAATAGTTTTGCTGTTTGTTCTTGTAAAGCGACATCGTCTTGATACCATTTTTTGTTTCTATATGATGCCCAAAATTTTCCATATTGTCCTGTGAAATCTTCGTGATGCAAATGTAACCAATCGTATAAAGGTAAGACATCGTTCATTACTTCTTGGTCATAGACAACATCGTAAGGTATTTCGGCGTATGTAAGCACGAGTGTTACGGCATCGTCCCAAGGTAATTTACTTTTTGGGGAATAAACGGCGATTTTTGGTGCTTTATGGAGTTTTACAACGTCTTGATTAACGCTTGGTGCGGATATTTCTTCTAAAACATTGGCGTATTGTGAGGGTGTTATGATATAATAACTTACTCCTTTTAGTCTGCAAGTTGTTTCTATTTCTTTGGAATATGAAAGTGCAAATGCTCCTCCTTGATAGTTCAAAAGCCAATCTACTTCAATCTCCATAGAGAGTGCTTTGTATGCTATGCCGTATGATTTTAAATGATTTTTTTGAGCCTCGTCCATTGGAATTACCAAATAGTTGGCTTTGGCTTGAAAAGATATTGAAAGGATAAAAAATATTGCTAAAATCTTAGAACGGAACGCTTTCATCTTTCTCTAATGTAGTGTTTATTTCTTTATTCATTTGAGAATTAAGAATCATTGCTTCGGGTGTTTGAACGGCATCATACATATTTTCAAATCGTACAAATCTTTCAACAAATCTTAGATTAACATCTCCCGGCTCTCCACTCCTATGTTTTGCGATAATTAGTTTTGCTAATCCTTCTGTACTCATTCCGTTTTCTACATCAATGCCATAATATGATGGACGATAGACAAACATAACCATATCGGCATCTTGCTCAATTGCTCCTGATTCTCTAAGGTCTGAAAGTTGAGGACGCTTGCTTCCCCCTCTTGTTTCTACCGCACGCGAAAGTTGTGAAAGTGCCATAATAGGAACTCCGATTTCTTTTGATAAGGCTTTGAGTTGTCGTGATATGTATGAGATTTCTTGTTCACGATTTCCTCCTGTTTTCATTGTCTCTCCTCCTGACATTAACTGCAAATAATCAATAAAAACCATTTGAATGTCATATTTTTGTTTCAATCGTCTGCACTTTGCACGCAATTCAAAAATTGTTAAGCCGGGATTATCATCTATATACATAGGTGCGTGAGCTAAGGCATTGGTTTTATTACGTAATTGTTCTTTTTCCCAATCTTGAAGTTCACCTTTTAGTTTAAATTTTTTGGCATCTATCCCCGACTCTGCCGCAATTAAACGTGACATCAATTCTGAGGCTGTCATTTCAAGAGAAAAAATCGCTACGGGTTTGTTAAAATCTACTGCCATATTCCTTGCCATTGTTAAGGCTAAGGCTGTTTTCCCCATTGCTGGACGTGCAGCCAAGATAAGTAAAGTTCCTTTTTGAAATCCTCCAGTCCTTGCATCTAAGTCATTGAATCCCGTAACCACTCCCATAGTTTCGTCTTGGGAATTTTGATTTGCTTCTATTTCTTTCAATGTATTAGACAGTAAAACGTCCATTGAATGAAAATCACTTTTAAAATTACTATCGTTAATCTCCAAAAACTTAGTTTCCGTTCTGTCTAAAAGATTTAAAACATCAACAGTGTCATCATAAGAGTCTTTTAATGTTTCGGTGCTTACTCTGATAAGTTCTCTTTGTATGTATTTTTCTGAAAGGATTCTTACGTGATATTCAATATGAGCAGCAGATGTAATTCTATTTGTAAGACTTACTAATTTGGTTAGCCCTCCTATTTCATCAAATCTGCCATCTTTCTTTAACTGATCGGCAACGCTTAATAAATCAACAGGGTTTCCATCTCTAAAAAGAATAGAAATAGCTCTGTAAATGTGTTGATGAGCTTCTAAGTAGAAATATTCTTGACGTAAAATATCAATTGCATTTGTAATAGCGTTTTGATCTAATAATAAAGCACCTAAAACGCTTTCTTCTATTTCAATTGCTTGTGGAGGAATCTTACCATTCATCATAAAAGCTTCCTCTTGACTTAATCTTCTTGTTTGTTTTTTAACAGCGTTGCTTAATTGTTCCATATTTTGCAAAGATACTATTATTTTTTGTCTTACCTTTGCAAGTTGAAAAAAATATTAAAATTATGTTTTCTACAATTCCATACGATGAATATGAACTAAACCTACTTTCTAATTGCCAACTTTGTCCAAGAAAGTGTGGTGTAAATAGACTTAAAGGCGAAAAAGGTTTTTGTAATACAGGAGCAGATATCAATATTTCCTTAGTGTGTAACCACAAAGGAGAAGAACCATCTATAAGTGGAGAGAAAGGGGTATGTAATGTATTTTTTGCCCATTGTAATCTTCAATGCGTTTATTGTCAAAACAAACAAATAAGCAATAATAAGAAAGAAATAAAAAATTCTTACGCTGATTTTGAAACTTTAATCAAAGAAATAAAAAACATACTTAAAGAAAGTGAAAATGTTTTAGGTTTTGTTTCTCCTTCCCACTCCATTCCACTAATGAGAGCAATAATTCGCACCCTGCATTCACAAGACATTTATCCAAAAATAATTTACAACACCAATGCTTATGATAATCCAGATATATTAAGAGATTTAGAAAATATTATCGATATTTACCTCCCTGATTACAAATATTCAGATAATTTGCTTGCAAAAGAGTTATCGCTTGCTGAAAACTATCCTGAAGTTGCCTTAAAAGCAATTGAAGAAATGTATCGTCAAAAAGGTAAAAAGGGAGTAATCGTAAGGCATTTGATTCTTCCTAAACAAATCAACAACTCTAAAAAAGCACTATGGAATTTAAGTGATATATCATTTAATCTAAATATATCTCTAATGAGTCAATATACTCCTTGTGAGAAATATAAACAAGAATATTTAAATCAATACTTGAGCGAAAAAGAATATCAAGAAGTTTGTGATTATTTTTATGAAATTGGATTAAGTCAAGGTTTTTTTCAAGAACTTTGTTCACAAAATAATTTAGTTCCCGATTTCGATTCTAATTCTTGGAGTTAAATATAGTTTGTTTAGTAATAAATTGTCTTATTTCATTTTTTTTTGTTATCTTTGCCGAGATTTTTAACTAAATTTGAATAATAATGAGTTTTAAAATTGTAGTTTTGGCTAAGCAAGTTCCTGATACTCGTAACGTTGGAAAAGACGCTATGACAGCAGAAGGAACTGTAAACAGAGCCGCTTTACCAGCTATTTTCAACCCAGAGGATTTAAATGCCTTGGAAATGGCTTTACATATCAAAGACAATATCAAAGATGCGGAGGTTATTGTTCTAACAATGGGACCTTCAAGAGCAGCAGATATAATTAGAGATTCGCTTTATCGTGGAGCAGATTGTGGATATGTTATTAGTGATAGAAAAGTTGCAGGTTCAGACACATTAGCAACCTCATACACAATTAGCCAAGGAGTAAAAAAACTTGGAAAAGTAGATTTGATTCTTGCAGGTCGCCAAGCAATAGACGGAGATACAGCGCAAGTAGGTCCACAAGTAGCAGAAAAATTAAAAATTCCTCAAATAACATACGCAGAAGAAGTAGTAAAAGTTTGTGAAGAAAAAATTCAAATCAAACGCCGTTTAGAAAGAGGTATAGAAATAGTAGAAAGTGGTTATCCTTGTTTGATAACCGTTCACGGAAGTGCAGCAGAGTGTCGTTTTCATCATGCAAAACTTCTTATGAAATACAAAAATGCTATCTCAGAAGCAGAAGCGACAGAACAAGGAAAAGATTGCACTGCACTTTGGGAAAGAAAACCTTATTTAAAAATTGATCAATGGAGTGCTGCTGATATTCAAGCAGAAGATAGCCGTTTAGGATTGAGTGGTTCTCCTACTAAGGTTAAGAAAATCGAAAATGTAGTTCTTGCCGAAAAAGAAAGCATCAATGTTGAAAACACCGAAGAAGCATTAAACAATTTGGTAAAAGAGTTGATTGTAACACATATTATAGGCTAATTTCTAATTAAAATTGTAATCGAAAATGAATAATATATTTGTATATTGCGAAATAACAGAAGAAGGAACAATTGCAGACGTAAGTTTGGAATTACTTTCAAAAGCAAGAAAGTTAGCAAACGATTTATCTTGTCAATTAGAAGCAATAGTTATAGGTTCTGAAATTAAAAATTTAGAAGAAACTTTATATCCATACGGAGTAGATGTAATCAATTACGCAAACGACACAAGATTATTTCCATACCAAACTCTTCCTCACTTTTCAATAGTTACTAAATTATTGAAAGAAAAACAAGCACAAATTTGTTTATTTGGAGCATCATCAGTTGGAAGAGACCTTGCACCAAGAATTTCTTCTTTCCTACAATGCGGATTGACTGCCGATTGTACAAGTTTGGAAATTGGTTCTCACGAAGATAAAAAAGCAGGAAAAGTTTACGATAAATTATTATACCAAATTCGTCCTGCATTCGGAGGAAATATTATTGCAACAATCATAAACCCTGAAACACGTCCTCAAATGGCAACAGTGAGAGAAGGTGTAATGAAAAAAGAAATCTACTCTCCTTCTCACAAAGGCTGTTTGAATGTTTTAGATGTTGCAAAATACGTTGAAGAAAGCGACTTTTGTGTAAAAATATTGCAAAGAGAAATTGAAGCACAAAAAATCAATATCAAAGGAGCTCAAATAGTAGTTATTGGAGGTTATGGAATGGCTGGCAAACCTAATGGATTTGAACTAATTCACGAACTTGCAAAAACATTAGGTGGAGAAGTTGGAGCAACAAGAGCAGCAGTAGATGCAGGACTTGCGGAACACGAACGCCAAGTTGGTCAAACAGGAGTTACAATCCGTCCAAAACTTTGTATAGCTTGCGGAGTTTCTGGCGCAGTTCAACATCGTGCAGGAATGGATCAATCTTCCAAAATAATAAGTATTAATACAGATGCAAAAGCTCCTATAAATTCAATAGCAGATTACACAATTATAGGAGATGCTTTTGAAATCATACCAAAATTAATAAAGTATTACAAATCTAACACAAAATAGATATGGGTAATTTTTTTAATGATAATGAAGGTTTAAAGTTTCATCTTCGCCACGAATTGATGGAAGAAATCATTCGTTTGAAAGAGAGAGACTATGCAGATAAAGATAAATACGACTATGCACCTGAAAACTTTGAAGATGCAGTAGATTCTTACGAAAAAGTTTTAGGAATTATTGGAGAAATCTCTGCCGATGTACTTTGGGAAAACGCAGAAAGCGTAGATAAACAAGGACCAAAAATAGAAAACAATGAAATTATCTATGCAGACGGAACACAAAAGAATCACCAAGCATTAAAAGATGCAGGAGTTTATGGATTAAGTCTTCCACGTCAATATGGTGGTTTAAACTTCTCATACGTTCCGTATGTAATGGCAGCGGAAATAGTTTCAAGAGGAGATTGTGGTTTTGCAAACATTTGGGGATTACAAGACTGTGCTGAAACTATTTATGAATTTGCGTCAGAAGAAATAAAGAATGAATTTCTTCCAAGAATCAATAAAGGAGATACTTGTTCAATGGACTTAACTGAACCTGATGCAGGCTCGGATCTTCAAGCCGTTGGATTGAAAGCTACTTTTGATGAAGCAAATAATTGTTGGAGATTAAACGGTGTTAAACGTTTTATCACAAATGGTGATGCCGACATCAAATTAGTGCTTGCACGTAGTGAAGAAGGCACAACCGATGGTAGAGGTTTATCATATTTCGTTTACGATAGAGCAAACAAAGCAGTAACAGTACGTAGAATAGAAAATAAATTAGGAATAAAAGGTTCCCCTACTGCCGAATTAGTATTCAATAACGCACCAGCACAACTTGTTGGAGATAGAAAATTAGGTTTGATTAAGTACGTTATGAGCCTAATGAACGGAGCAAGACTTGGAGTTGGAGCACAATCAGTAGGATTAGCAGAAGCAGCATATAGAGAAGCAGTAAAATACGCTAACGAAAGAGAACAATTCGGAAAAGCAATTATCAACTTCCCTGCTGTAATGGAAATGCTATCTAATATGAGAGCAAAAACAGACGCTATCCGTACCCTATTATACGAAACAGCAAGAGCGGTAGATATGTATAAGAGTTTAGAAGCAATATCAAGAGAAAGAAAACTTGAAGCAGAAGAAAGACAAACGCTTAAAACATATTCAAGACTTGCAGACGCTCTTACACCAATGTTAAAACTATTCTCTTCCGAATACGCAAACCAAATAACATACGATTGCATACAAGTGCACGGAGGAAGCGGATTTATGAAAGATTACGCTTGCGAAAGATTCTATCGTGATGCAAGAATCCTTACAATCTACGAAGGAACATCACAACTTCAAGTAGTAGCAGCAATTCGTGGAGTAGTATCAGGAGCATACGTAGGAAGAATAAAAGAATACGAACAAATAGAAGTAAGAGATGAATTGAAGCCATTGAGACAAACTTTAATCTCTTTAAGAGAGGAATTTGAAAAAGTTTATGAAATAGCAAAAGAATGGGGTTCATCATCAGAAGCATTCGACTTCAATTCAAGAAGATTGGTTGAAATAGCAGGTTATTTAGTAATGTGTAATCTATTAGTTAATGATGCAAATAAAGATGCAATGTTCACAAAATCTGCAAAAATAATGACAAAACTTGCAGAAAGTGAAATAGCAAAAGCAATAACTTACATCAAAAACTTCAACCCAGAAATCTTAGAAGATTACAAACAAAACATAAAGTAATCATTTTATTTCCTTAAAAAAAAGAGTACTCTAAAAATTTAGAGTACTCTTTTTTTTGTATTTCTTTGTTTTATTTATTTTTTTCTTAGAAAAAAATTCTCGAAGTAGCGTTTTGATAGATAGGATATTAGAATTGTGAGAATAAAGACTGTGATTAGAAAGGTTATTATTAGTAAACTACTTGGGATATAGGCTTTTAGTTTTGTGAATATAAGGACTGTGAAAAACATTACGCCCATGTGATACATATATATGCCGTAGGAGATTTCGCCTAATAGAAATAGGATTTTGTTTTCTTTCTTTTCTTTAAAGGAAAGGGTGTATGAGATTATTATATAGAGGTAAAGAAAAGATACAATCAAGGGTGAAAGTACGGGAGTTTTGAAAATAGCATTCCAAATTGGATTATTGATATTTATGTTAAAGCAAAGGTAAATTATTGTGAGGATATAGATAAAATATTTCACAGGTCGGCTTAATAATATACTGTTTTCCAATTGTTTATAGGGGGGGTGTGGTAAATAAAAGATAAGCTCCTAATGCTCCTATCGCCATTGTTTCAAAGCTATAATTATGAATTAGAAATGCAAAAAGGTTAGTTGATGTGTCTATGCCTTGTATTTGTATATAGATTGCAAGGCTTAGTTTTATTATTATAATTAATAGGATTGGTATAAGGCTTTTTTTGATAAATTTAAATAAGGGTGCCCAAATTAAATAGAAGACTTCTTCTACTCCTATTGACCATAAGGGTTCTAAAAAGTGGTTTCCGTAATTAAAAAGAACGAGTATCGGAAAGAAGAAAAGGAAATAATACCATGTTTGAGAGAGTGTGTAAGGCATTTGATAGTCTATGTTGAATAAGGAGAAGAAAAACGGAAGGAAAATAGTGCCTATAAAAATCAAAAGAAAGTAAAGAGGCCAAATTCTCTTTACTCTCCTTAGATAAAACGATTTTATACTGATTGTTTTTGTTTGATTTTTTTCTTTTAGCAGAAGATATGTTATTAGAAATCCGCTTAATACAAAGAAGAAACTAACTGCGTTTGCTCCGTTTCTAAACAAACTGAAATTTTCTATATTAAACAATTCATATTTTCGTCCAATTGTTGCACTATGATGAAGAACCACCAAAGAGGCTGCAATAAATCTTAATGTATTTAGCCCTTTAAAGTGTGTTATTTCTTTATACATAATATGTAGTTTCTTGTTTTGGTGCTTGATATGAGAATGTAGGACAATTACATTTCCTTTTTCTTGTTTTTTTCATTTTCGCTCCCCTACTCGATGTTGCACATGAGGAGATTAAAACTGAGAAAAGCACGAACAAAACTAAATATACCTTCTTTATTTTCATATTCTTTTTATTTAGTTTAATATTATTTGTTGTGTAAATGTTGTTTCGTCTGTTATAACTTTTATAGTGTAAACTCCTTTTTGTAGATGTTTTAGGTTAAGTGTGTAAATTGGGCTTGCAGTGCTATAAGTCTCTACTTTTCTTCCTGCTTGGTCAAAAACATCTATTTGATTTATGATAGTAGTTTGGTCAAGTGTTATGTTGATTACATCGTTTGTTGGATTAGGGTAAAGTTGTAGTGAAATATCTTGTGCATTTGGATTTGTAAGAGCTGAGGTATAATCCATTCCATCGATGTAACTTACCCCTGTTTCATTAGGATCTAACCAATGGTCTAACTTTCTTGAATTTGTATTGCCGTTTGAAGACCAGTGCCAAGACATTTTTCCATATACATCATATTTATAACTTGCTGAAACATCGCATCCTGATGCTCCTCCTGTTAGTGAGCCAATTATTCTGCCGTCTGTGTTGAATAATGCTGAGCCAGAAGAACCGCCTTCCATAATTCCCCATCCGTTTTCAGTTTCTGCCCAATCTACATACCAGTGTGTTGCTGATGAAGAGCCGTATGAGGAGTTTTGAAGACTTGTTGTGAATGTTGAAATCTTCTTTACGTCTCCGCTTGGGTGATGTATTCCTACTCCTTGACTGACTGAGCGGTTTCTTTTGTCCCATCCACACCAATAAGGAGTGTATGACATTGGCGGATCATCGCTTAAAAGTAATAAAGCAAAGTCGCTACCATTTGAACCGTATGTGTTATCGTATGCTTTTACTGATGTACCTGTTAAAGACTTTGAACGGCTTGGTTCAGACGAGGTAACTGCACAGCCAGAGTTTTCATATTTGAAATAAAACACAAATTGACTGTAATAAGAACTTGATGCAACGTCTTCAATACAGTGTGCGGCTGTTAGTAAATATGGTTTTAAATCATAGTTTGTGTTGTTTATCAATGTACCTGTACACCAACCGATGTAATAACTGCTCATTCTCACTTGTATTCTACAAACTCCTCTTTGTTGATTGCGATAATTGTCGCCTTCGGAGCAGTTTACGTTTACGTTACAATCGCCTGAGGAACGGTATTCATCTGATAATTTTGTGATTCCACGATATGCGTATCCTATTTCGGTGAGTTCGATTTGTGGTTGTTCGTTTTCTGAATTTGGTTGATAGTATTCTAAGATTATTTTTTCACCTTCTATGTATTCTGTTGCGAATGTGTTAAATTCATTATTGTTTCTTTGTGTGAAAGCACCTAATATTTTTGTGCGTTCAGGGTTATAGACAAAGAATTTACCGCTTCTTGGTAATTTAAAGTTGTCTGAATAGAATATTAAGGCTTCTGCGTCTTTGCTTTCAACTGATAGTGTCCAAACTGTGCCGTCTGCGGTTTGTTTTTTATCGGCTAATTCAAAGAAGTCTTTGTAAACGGGAACGATTACTCCGAATCGCATCATTTTGTTTTGCTTATCGTTTTCTAAGTCTTCTTCTATCACTTGTTGAAGGTCAGGAGCATCAACTTTAAGTGTTGTAATGTTTTGATAATTGAATCCTTCAAGTTTGTAAGTGTAAGGATTTTCTTCTGTGCTTAATTGAGAAAAAGCACTAAAACTCATAAAGAGTGCAATAATTACAAGAAATGTCTTTTTCATTATTCTATTTTTTTTGATTTTTCTAATATGTCGTTATGTATTGCTATGATTTGTGGCAATAACATTGTTTTATTGTCGTGAAATATATTATAATCTGATAATTTTTCTTTCTCTTCTACTGGTAATTGATTGTTTATGCGTTGTAAAATTTGATCTTCCGAAATTTTATCTCTGAGTTTTACTCTTTCAATTACAATTTCTAATGGCGAGGTAATGTTTATGATTTTGTTAAAGTGATTTTGCCAATTTGATTCAAAGATTATGGCTGATTCTAAAATGGTATAAGGCGAAGTTTGTTGGCTTTGCCAAAGTTTATAACGCTCTAATACTTTTGGGTGAATAAGTGCGTTCAAGGTTTTAAGGGCTTGTCTGTCATTAAAGACAATATCGGCTAATCGTTGTGGAATAAATTTCCCATTTTCAATGATTGTATTCCCGAAAGTGTGGACTATTTGTTGTAAAAAGACAGAATCTTTATACAACTCTTTGGCTTGTTGGTCTGAGTTAAAGACTGGTATTCCAAAAGTAGTGAATACTTTGGCAATCAATGTTTTTCCGCAACCTATTCCACTTGTTAATCCTACTGAATACATCTTTCAAACTAAAAAAGGACTAAAAAATTTTTTTAGTCCTTTTTCTTATTTTATAATTTTAAGCCTATGAGATTATAAGTTTGCTGATAATTCAGAACCTGCTTTGAATTTTACAACTTTCTTTGCAGGAACTTTTACTAATTCACCTGTACGAGGGTTCTTAGCCATTCTTTCAGCTTTTTCTTGTACTGAAAATGCTCCAAATCCTAAGAAAGCAACTTTTTCACCTGCTTGTAAATATTCTTTTGTTACTCCTAAAAATGCTTCAAACGCTTTTTGAGCATCTGCTTTTGACATTCCAGCTCTTTCAGCCATTTTGTCAGTAAATTCTTTTTTTGTCATATCTATTTGGTTTTTAATTTGTTTGAACTAAATCGGTGCAAATGTAATTATTTTTTAAATATTAGCAAAATTTTTCAAAGAGAAATTTATTTTTTTCTTTGTTTAAAGAAATTATTTCTTTGTTTTATTTTTTTATTTCTAAGACTTCTGAGGTTAGTTTCAATCCTTTTATCAATTCTTTTGCTGGCATACGTTTTTTTCCACTTAATTGCAAATCAAATAATTGCACTAAACCATCAAGGCAACTAACAGTTATTGTTTCCTTGTCTTGAATTTTAAAAATTCCACAAAGATTTTCTTTATTTTCTCTTGGAATAAATTTTGCCTTAAATACTTTAAATTGATAAATCTTTCCATCTGCTTTGTCTATAAACTGCGTTGTAGCAGCAGGATATGGACTCATTCCTCTAATTAAGTTAATTATCTTCTCCCCTTTTTCATTCCAATTTATCACTGTGGTTTCTTTGAAAATTTTTGGGGCAGGTTTTAAATTTTCGCTTTGAATTTGTGGAATGGTTTGTAGATTTTCTGATAAAAGTTTTTCTATTGTTTGCTCAATCAAGTCAAAGGCTTTATACATCATTTCATCGTGCAAATCTCCTGCTGTTGTTTCCTTGCCTATCTCTATTGTTTCTTGAAGTAAAATTTCGCCTTCATCGGTTTTTTCATTCAACAAAAACGTTGTCATACCTGTTTGAGTTTCTCCGTTAATGATTGCCCAATTTATTGGAGCGGCTCCACGATATTGAGGTAAGAGAGATGTGTGCAAATTAAAGGTTCCATATTTTGCAAGGCTGTAAATGCTTTTTGGAATCATACGATAAGCCAATACAACTTGGATATCGGGTTGCAAGGCTGAGATTTGGTCAATAAATTCTTGATTATTGAGTTTTTCTGGTTGAAATAATGGTAAGTTATTGTCTATTGCGTATTGTTTTACAGGAGAATAATTTATTTTTTGTCCTCTGCCCGATGGTTTATCGGGCTGAGTAACTACTGCAATTACGTTATATTTATTCAAATGAAGTTTTTCGAGTTGGTAGGCTGCGATTTCTGGTGTTCCGTAAAAGATTATCTTTTTGTTTTTCATAGTGCAGCCATTTTTAACGCTGTTATAGCGGCTTCAACTCCTTTATTACCGTGTTTCCCTCCACTTCTGTCTATTGCTTGTTGTAAGTCATTTGTTGTAAGCACTCCAAATATTACAGGAATTTCTTCTTTCAATTGCAATTGCATTATTCCGTTAGCAACAGCGTCACAAATAAAATCAAAATGACGTGTTTCACCTTGAATAACACAGCCTAAACAAATGATAGCACTAAATCTTCTGTTTTTTTCTAATAGTTTTGCTGCTCCAAATGGAAGCTCAAAACTTCCAGGAACGTGAATGATGTCAATGTCTTTTTCATCTACATCATATTTCAAAAGGGTGCTTACTGCACCTTCCAATAAACTATCAGTAATTTGGCTATTCCATTCAGAAACTACTATTCCGAATATTTCCTTTTCGCCCGAGGGCACTTCGTCTTGATTGTATGACGAAAGATTTTTAAGTTGTGATGACATAATTTATTTTATTCTAATTTTGGTTTTTTCTTTTAATGTTGTTGTTTTTATGTTTGGATTCATCTTCTTTAACGATTCAAGCGGTATGTTAAAGCGTTTTGCTATATCTTTTAGTTTTTCTCCTTTATTTCCTACTATAAATTGTTGCCCAGCCTTTGTAGAAGAATCGTTTTTTTGTGTTTGAACACTATATTGTGGTATTTCTCCTGCTTTAATCTTTTTTCTTTCTTTTGCAATCAAGGTATTTGGAGAAATATATGGTTTGTTTTCAAAACATTTATCTACCTTTGAGAGTTTAGACTTTTGAGTCTTTTTATTAGCCTTTTGTTGTGAAGATTCAACTCCAAAATATGTTTTGTCAATTCTTAAAAATGATGTTTTTATGCTGTAAGTTTCCAAATCAAATATCCATTCTGGATCAAAACAAGCATACATTAGTCGGCATTCAAAGTGAAGATGCGGACCGGTTGAGCGTCCTGTGTTTCCACCTAAGCCAATCACATCACCCGCCTTTACTTCCTGTCCTACCTTAACATTGATTTTTGAAAGATGTCCGTAAAGCGTTTCAAGATTATTATAATGTCGAATAACGATGCAATTACCGTAACCTCCATTGTACTTGGCTAATCGCACAACTCCATCAAAGGCTACGTGAATTGGGTCGCCTACGTTAAGGGCTATGTCAATACCAGAGTGAGGTCTGCCCCATCGCCAACCGTATGAAGAACTTTTTATTTTTTTTATTGGAAAACAAAAGTTTTGTCCTTTGTCTGGATCTATCAATCTTAGAACTATTTCATCGGGTACGTCTTTGAAAGAAAAGGTTGGTACTTTTACCCTTTCATTATACCAAGTGCTTTCATAAAGTGTGGAAGATGGTATTTTCGCACTTTTAGATGTGTAAGCAGATTTTACATTTGTTTTTGCATCTTTTGTTTTGCTTAAATCTATTTTTGCGTTTTCTTCTTGTTTTTGTTGCTGTTTTTGTTGTGGTTTAATGCTGTGAACATAGTAAAGAGAGTCTGCAAAACGTCTTGCAGCGGATTTTTCTTTTTTCTCACTGTTTTGAGCAAAAGAAACAAAACTTGCTAAAAATAATACTGTGTATAATATTAGTTTTTTACTGTTCATTTGTTTGTTTCTTTCGTTTTCCTGCTGTTTCTATTCCTAATTGTTGGCGATATTTAGTAATCGTGCGTCTTGAAAGAGAAAATCCCTTTTCGTTTAGTATATTTTCTATTTCTTGGTCTTTGAGTGGTAAAAGTGGATCTTCGTTTTGAATAAGTTCTATTATGATATTGCGAACAGAGTCTGAGGAAACGCTCTCTCCACTTTGGTTTTCAATAGATTTTGTAAAGAGTTTTCTTATTTTAAAAGTACCAAAATGAGTCTGCATATACTTATCATTGGCTAAACGTGAAAGTGTGGATTCGGAAAAGCCTGTTCGCTGTTTTATGTCTTCGTATTTCATTGGCCGAAGGCTCATTACGTCTCCTTCTTGAAAATATTCTTCTTGATAAGCAATAATTTCTTGGACGAATGTATTGAGAGTCTGCATTCGATTATTGTATGCTTCAATGAAAAGTTTGGCTGATTCTATTTTGTCTTTGAGAAACTTTATTGTTTCTTTATCTTTTTGTTGTGTGTTTTCTAATTTCTCCAATAATCTTTGACCTTCTTTATTGATTTGAAGTTTTCTATCGGAAATTTTATTTAGTTTGTATTTTATCTTGCCGTTATCATTCCAAATCGTTACATCTGGTATTATGTATTGTTCTTTTTCTTGCGAGGCTTCAATGTATCCGGGAGATATATTAAGACCTTGAATAAGTTTAAAAGCGTTTTCTAAGTCTTGCTGACTGCAACAGAGGTTTTCTTGTAGTTTTTGAAAATCTTTTTTACAAAATTCAGTCCAATATTTTGTGATTATCTGTTTTGAAAGGCTTATTGTTGGATTGTTATTATCAAGTCTTTGAAGTTGTAAAATAAGACATTCTTGATGATTTCTTGCGGCTATTCCTGCTGGTTCAAAGTTTTGAATAACTTTAAGTACTTTTTCTAATGATGCTATATCTACTTCTTTGTATGTCTCAAAGTAAATATCATCTACTATTGCACTTAGACTACGAGTTAGATAACCTCTGTCATCTAAGTTGCCAATTAAAAACTCTCCTATTTTGTATTCTTCTTGGCTTATGTTGCTTAATTGCAGTTGATTTATTAAATCTTCTGCCAAAGTTATGGTTGTAGGTGTGTTTAAGCCTATTTGATCGTTGTCAGTAAAGTTTCTAACATTTATTTTGTCGTTAGAGGAATAAAAATAATGTTTTGAGTATTCGCTTTCCTCTTCTTCAAGGTAAGGATTGTCTTGTATTTCTTTTTCTATCCTTTCTTCTAAGGCTTCGGAAGGCAACTCCAACAATTCCCCACTTAGTTTTTGAAGTGGGGAAAGTGCTTGGCGTTGTATTTGTTGTAACTTTACTTGTGTTTTTGCCACTTGTAAATTAGTAATTTGCGTTCTTTGGATAACGAGGGAATGGTATCACATCTCTAATGTTACTCATTCCTGTTACAAATAGCAATAATCTTTCAAATCCTAAACCAAATCCAGAGTGAGGTGCTGATCCGAATCTTCTTGTGTCAAGATACCAATCCATATCTTTTGCTTCTATTCCTACCTCTGCCATTCTCGCAAGAAGTTTATCCATATTTTCTTCTCTTTGTGAGCCTCCTATGATTTCTCCTATAAGAGGGAACAAAACGTCCATTCCTCTTACTGTTTTTCCATCTTCATTTTGTTTCATATAAAAGGCTTTTATTTCTTTTGGATAGTCAGTTAGGATTACAGGTGATTTGAAATGTTTTTCTACAAGGTATCTTTCGTGTTCGCTTTGTAGGTCTACACCCCAGTGAATAGGGAATTCAAATTTTTGTTTTGCTTGTAAAAGAATTTCTATGGCTTCGGTGTATGTTAAACGAACGAATTTATTATCTACAACAAAGCGTAGGCGTTCCATTAACTCTTTATCATACATTGATTGAAGGAATTCTAAGTCGTCTTGGCAGTTTTCTAATGCGTATCTTACAAGATATTGAATAAAGTCTTCTGCTAAATCCATATTATCTTCAATTTCATAGAATGCCATTTCTGGTTCTATCATCCAAAACTCTGAAAGGTGACGTGGAGTGTTTGAGTTTTCTGCACGGAATGTAGGTCCGAAAGTATAAATCTTTCCTAAACTCATTGCTCCTAACTCTCCTTCTAATTGTCCGCTAACAGTTAGAGATGTATGTCTGCCATAAAAATCTTGTGAATAGTCAATTTTTCCATCAATCTTTGGAAGATTTTCAAGATCTAAGGTAGTTACTTGGAACATTTCGCCTGCTCCTTCGCAATCACTTGCAGTTATTAGAGGTGAATGCCAATAAAAGAATCCTCTATCATTGAAATATTTGTGAATTGCATAAGCCATTGCGTGTCTTACTCTGAAAACTGCAGAGAAAGTATTAGTTCTTGGACGTAAGTGTGCTATTTCTCTTAAAAATTCTAAGGTGTGTCCTTTCTTTTGTAAAGGATAAGTTTCTACATCTGCTTCTCCGTAAACTTCTATTTCGTTTGCTTGAATTTCTACACTTTGTCCCTTTCCCATTGACTCAACTAAAAGACCGTTTACTTTTAAACACGCTCCTGTTGTTATCCTTTTTAATAAGTCTTCTGAGAATTTTTCTACGTCTGCAACGATTTGTATATTCTTTATGGTAGATCCGTCATTTAAAGCAATAAATGCTACACTTTTATTACCTCTTTTGGTTCTCACCCAACCTTTTACGCAAATTTCTTGACCAATTGTCTCTTTTATTGTTTCCTTAAACAAATCTACTATTTCTATTCTCTTTATGTTTTCCATACTTTTTATATGTGTTTTTATAAATAATCTGTTCCTTTTTCTACTTCAACATCTGTTACAAATTGTTTAATTCTTTGTTCCTCGCTTTTGTGACATATCATCAGCACATCATCAGAATCAACCACGATATAATCATCTAATCCTTGAAGAATTACTAATTTATCTTTTGGAGTATTGATTAAACAATTATTCACCTCGTATGTCATAACGTTCTTTCCTATATAGGAATTAGCGTTATCATCTTTTTCTCTTTGCTCATAAAGTGCGTTCCAAGTACCTATATCACTCCAACCAAAAGATGAAGGAATTACATAAACGTTTGAGGCTTTTTCCATAACGCCATAATCTATCGAAATAGAAGGACAAGCTGAATAAGTAACATCTATGAAATCATTTTCCTCATCTGTATCATAGAACTCTATGCCTTGATCAAACAATTCATAAATTTCTGGCAAAAATTGTTTCATTGATTTTTCTATACTACTCAATGACCAAATAAATATCCCTGCATTCCATAAGAAATCACCACTTTTAATGAATTGAAGAGCCATTTCATACTCAGGTTTCTCGGTAAAGAGTTTTACTTTCTTTACATCCTTAGAAAAATTATTGTCATCAGTAAATTGAATATAGCCAAATCCTGTATTAGGATAAGTTGGTTCTATTCCAAGTGTTACTAATACATCATTGTTTTCAACGACACAAAAGCCCAATTCAATCTTTTTTATAAATTCTTCTTGATTCAATATAAGATGATCGCTTGGTGCTACAACAATCTTTGCATTTGGATTTCTTTTTTTAATCTTTGCATTAGCGTATGCAATACATGGAGCGGTGTTTCTTCTGATTGGTTCAGTAATAACACAATCTGGATTTACCATTGGTAGTTGCTCTAAAACCAAGTCTTTGTATAGTCTGCTTGTTACAATATATATATTTTCAATTGGGCAAATTGATTCAAATCTTTTAAAAGTCATTTGAAGCAAAGTTTCCCCTACTCCCAATATATCTATGAATTGTTTTGGTTTTTTCGTTCTACTGAGTGGCCAAAAGCGGCTTCCAATTCCGCCAGCCATTATTATACAATAGTTATCTTTGTTTATCATTTCTAAGATTTATTTCTTTTATCTTATTAACCTGCAAAATTAAGTATTATTTTGACAATAACACAATTTTTTAAAGAATTTACGTTAATATTTAAAAACAAAAAATATGAAAAACACAGAGTTTAAGATTTTTTTCTTAGTATTTTTCGCAGTAATTTCAAGTTTTAATTCAAAAGCACAATTCAATCCAAACATTGATTTCACATTTGCAGCAGAAAAAAGCATACATTCTGTTGTGCATATTCAATGTGAAGCAACAGAACAATCAATTTACTATGACGATTTCTTTTCTTTCTTCCTTCCGCCACAGATTCAACAAAGAGTTTACCACACCTCTGGCTCAGGAGTAATTATTCAAGAAAATGGTTACATAATCACAAACAACCACGTAGTACAAAACGCAGAAAAAATTAAAGTTATCTTAAACGATAAAAGGATTTTTGACGCTATTCTTATAGGAAACGACCCTGCTTGCGACCTTGCGGTTATCAAAATAGAAACCACAAACCTCATTCCTTTACAATTTGGAAATAGTGATGAAGTGAAAATTGGGGAATGGGTACTTGCTGTTGGCAATCCTTTTAATCTCACATCTACAGTTACAGCAGGAATTGTTTCAGCCAAAGCAAGAAATCTAAATATCTGGGGAAACAGAATGCACGAGACTCCAATAGAAAGTTTTATTCAAACAGACGCAGCCGTAAACCAAGGAAATAGTGGCGGAGCCTTGGTAAACCTTAAAGGAGAACTGATAGGAATCAACACAGCAATTGCCTCCTCAACAGGGACCTACACAGGATATTCATTTGCCATACCTTCAAACATAGTAAAGAAAGTCACAAGAGATTTAATCAAATACGGACAAACACAAAAAGCACACTTAGGCGTACATTTTGCAGAAACAGATTCTGACATCGCAAAAAGCCGTGGAGTAAATAGTCTAAAAGGAATTTATATCGCAGAAGTAATACAAGATGCAGGAGCATACAAAGCAGGAATTAAAGCAGGCGATATAATAACCAAAATAGACAACAAAGAAGTTAATACTTACTCCGAATTAAACGAAGTATTATCACAACTATCCCCTGGCGACAAGGTAAAAGTTGAAATAAAACGAGGGGAAAACACCATAGAAAAAACCGTAATCCTACTAAACGAAAACGGAAACACAGAAATAATCAAAAAGTAAATTGTTAATAAGTTGGTTATTAACTTTTAGAATATCTACTTGCAGAGATTTGTTTTACATTATACCTTTGCACGTTGATAAAGTCCAGCTTAAAGAAAAAAAGGAAGAGATATGAGGCAGTTAAAAATAATAAAATCAATTACAAATCGTAACATAGGAAGTTTAGACAAATTTCTTCAAGACATAAGCAAAGAAGAGCTAATCACACCCGAAGAAGAAGTAAAATTAGCCCAAAGAATAAAAGCAGGTGATCAAATAGCCTTGGAGAAATTAGTAAAATCCAACCTAAGATTTGTCGTATCCGTTGCAAAACAATACCAAAATCAAGGATTAAGCCTGCCAGATCTAATCAACGAAGGAAACATTGGACTTATCAAAGCCGCACAAAAATTTGATGAAACAAGAGGATTCAAATTCATTTCTTTCGCTGTGTGGTGGATTCGTCAAAGCATACTACAAGCAATTGCCGAAAAATCAAGAATGGTTCGTCTTCCACTCAATCAAGTTGGTGCTTTAAATAAATTAAAGAAATCATCTTCACTTTTAGAGCAACAATTAGAACGCACACCCTCAGACGAAGAACTCGCAGAGTTTATGGATTTGAGTTTTGACAAAGTAAAAGAAACGATGCACATTGGATACAAACCCGTTTCTATGGACGCACCGTTGATACAAGACGAAGACTTGAATTTAATTGACGTTTACGTAGAAGAAGACGC
>DEPQ01000007.1:0-2532 GCA_002358855.1 Bacteroidales bacterium UBA3388 | reverse complement strand
TTAGAAGAAATAGCCGTTGCACAAAACCTAACTCGCGAAAGAGTAAGACAAATCAAAGAAAGAGCACTAAAACGCATAAGAGCAAGTGAAAATTGCAAGAAACTCGCAATGTATCTTAACGAATAATACTTTATTTTTTTCATAATGATTGAAAAGGTTCTGCACTTAATTGAGCAGAACCTTTGTTTTTAAGAATTAAAAAAGCGTTTCAGAGAATTGAAACGCCTTTTTTGTTTGTTGTCTTATTCTTTTATAAGTTTTCTTAAAGTTTGCTTTTCATTGTTTGTTAGTCTTAGATAATAAACTCCCGCAGGCAATTGCTCAATGTTTATTTCGCTTTCATTTCTGAAAGTTCTAAGAGTTTTTCCTGCAAGGTCCATAAGTTCTATTCTTTCTATCGCTTGATTGAAAGTAACTTTGCTGTTTGTAGGGTTAGGGAAGAAAGAAATCTCAACAGCATTCAAATCTTCCAAACCAGTACAATCTTCCTCAATTCTGTCTGCAAAGAACATATACCAAAAAGAATTAGCAGTAGAATAAGCCTCCAAACTACCGCAAGGAACTGTTAAAGTAGCAATATTAGGATAAGGGAAAGCTGCATTGTCTCCAAGAGCAGGCGGATTAATTGCCAAACAAGTAACGTTTTGCAATGAAGAACAACCATTAAACGCACCGCGTCCAATAGAAGAAACATTTTCTCCAATAGTAAGAGTAGTTAAACGGCTACAATTATAGAACGCAGAATCTCCAATAGAAGAAACTCTATTTGGAATCTCAACAGATGTTAAACGGCTACAACCAGAGAACGCATGTAGTCTAATAGAAGTAACACTGTTAGGAATATCAACAGATGTTAAACGACTGCAACCAGAGAATGTACCTTCTTTAATAGAAGAAACTCTGTCAGGAATTTCAACAGATGTTAAACGACTACAACCAGAGAATGCATAATTTCCAATAGAACTAACATTGTTAGGAATATCAATAGATGTTAAATCACTACAATCATAGAACGCATAATTTCCAATAGAAGTAACACTGTTAGGAATATCAACAGAAGTTAAACCACTGCAACCTGCGAACGTACCTTCTTTAATAGAAGTAACATTGTTAGGAACATCAACAGATGTTAAACTACTACAATCATAGAACGCATACTCTCCAATAGAACTAACACTATTACCAATAGTAAGAGAAGTTAAATTACTGCAACCATAAAACGAATATCCTCCAATAGAAGTAACACTATTAGGAATATCAATAGATGTAACAGATGTATTTTGGATAAAGTAATTTGGAATTTTTTGTACACTTCCTCCAATATTAACTGTTGTAATCGTATTTGGGAAAACAAGATATTGCTCCAAAATAAAATCACAATTAATAGCATTAAAGTTAATTGTAGTTAAATTACTACAACCATTAAATACACCATCTCTCATAGAGGTAACATTTTCCGGAATAGTAACAGAAGTCAAACTACTGCAACCATTAAACGCACCTATGCCAATAGAAGTAACACTATTACCAATAGTAAGAGAAGTTAAGCTACTGCAATTAGAGAACGCATCATTTCCAATAGTAGTAACACTATTAGGAATCTCAATAGATGTAACAGATGTACCTTGAATAAAGTAATCTGGAATTTTTTGTACACTTTCTCCAATATTAACTGTTGTAATCGTATTTGGGAAAACAAGATATTGATCCAAAATAAAATCACAATTGATGGCATTAAAGTTAATTGTAGTCAAATTACTACAAAGACTAAATACACCATCTCTCATAGAGGTAACATTTTCCGGAATAGTAACAGAAGTTAAAGCAGAGCAAGAACGGAACGCATAATCTCCAATAGAAGTAACGCTATTACCAATAGTAACAGAAGTTAAACTATTGCAAACTCTGAACGCACTATTTCCAATAGTAGTAACACTATTAGGAATCTCAACAGAAGTTAAACTATATTCCGAATAGAACGCAGAGTCTCCAATTGAAGTAACGCTATACGTTGTTCCTTCGTTAGTTACTGTTTCCGGAATAACGACCGACGTTGTTACATAGGCGCAATCGTGTACTTCTACTTCGTTTCCTGATGTTACTTCATAGGTTAAATCTCCTATGGTAAACCTTGTTTGTGCCGAAAGCACATTTGCACATAATAGAGTGCAAATAATTAATAATGTTCTTTTCATTTTATTAAAATTTTATTTGTTAATAATTAAATTGTTGCTTAATGAAAAGACATTAAAAAAGACGTGAGCCTTGTCTTACTGTAATCTGAGGTCTTGGACTACCTAATACACCAAATAAGAAAAGCTCACGATATACTCGTGAGCGTTCTTTCCTTATTTATCTGGCGTATTGTCTGAAAGTGTCCAAGTTTCAGATTACCAAAAATAAGCAAAAACGCTTTTTTAAGTCAATAAAATTTCAGCCGACAAAGTTAAGACAAATTTTTTAAAGCACAAAAATCTTGCGAATAAAGTCTTAGTCCGCTAAGTACAAGAATTAGGGAAATCAGATTTATTT
>DEPQ01000069.1 GCA_002358855.1 Bacteroidales bacterium UBA3388 | reverse complement strand
GATAAGACAAAAGTTCCACGACTTTTTTATGCTTTTTTTGAACATTAAGTAATTTATTAACAAATTAAAAGTACAAAAAATGAAAAGAATTATTTTCGCAATCTGCACAATCCTATGTGCAAACGTGCTTTTCGCACAAACAAGGTTCTGGATTGATGATTTACAATATGAAGTAACTTCAACAAATCCACCGAAAGTAAAAGTTTATGATGCGGCTTCATCAATTACAATAGCAAACATTCCGGCAACAGTAACGTATAACGAAACAATTTATAGTGTTACCACTATTGGCAAAACAGCGTTTTTTGTTTGCAGTAGTTTAACTTCAGTTTCTATTCCTAACAGTGTTACCACCATTGAACATGAGGAATGGAATTCTTCTATAGGGGCTTTTACTGGATGCACAAGTTTAACTTCTGTTACATTTGAGGAAGGAATTAATTTGACGAATATTCCTCCGTATACTTTCTGTGGCTGCAGTTTAACTTCTATCGATATTCCTAACAGCGTTACTTCGATTGGCATAGCTGCGTTTAATGATTGTGAATATTTAACTTCGGTTACTTTACCTGAGAATGCGACAATTGACACTTCTGCATTTTATCAATCCGGCTATTCAACAATTGATACTGTTGATAATGTGGTTTATTGTTTATCTCACGATCCACTTGCAAATATCGGCAACTATACTTTTGAAAGAGTTTTTAATGTTACATTTACTATTGGAGATAGTATTTATGCTCCGAATTGTGCAACGGTTTGGAGTCATACTCCGGAATTAAGCGGAGATTTAGTACTTACTTCTTATGTATATAACGGAGTAAGTTATCCGATTACTTCTATTGATCATGGTGCATTTATGGATTGCAGCGGTTTGACATCTGTTACAATTCCTAACAGTGTAAATAATATCAGAAATAATGCGTTCTATGGTTGCAGTAGTTTAACTTCTGTTACCTGTTTCGCATCTATTCCACCTATTTTAGAGGAAGAAGATTATCCAGCAAGGCCACCTTTTTATAATACACCAACTGATAAAATATTAAATGTTGGTTGTGGATTGAGAGATGATTATGCTATAGTTTGGACTGATTTTGCTCCTAATAATATTTACGAAATTCCTTTTAATGTTACTGTAACTGCAAACAATGATCTATTTGGTTCTGTTACTATTGTCAGCGAATGTCCTACTGCAACTCTTACTGCTACAGCAAATGATTGTTATGAGTTTATAAGTTGGAGTGATGGCAACACAGACAATCCAAGAACGATTAATCTTGAAAGTGATACTGCTCTTACTGCTATTTTTAATGGTATATTAAACTCCTCTATTACCGCTACTATTTGCCAAGGCGAAGTTTACCAAGAGCAAGGCTTTAATGCAAGTGAGGCTGGTATTTATACTCAAATATTAGAAGCTAGCAATGGTTGTGATAGTGTTGTTATGCTCACCTTAAACGTTAATCCTGCATTTGACACAACTATCAATGCAACAATAAACATAGGTGATGTTTATTCGGAATATGGTTTTAACGAAACAGAAGACGGCACTTATGTCCAAAATCTTCAAACTATAAATGGTTGTGATAGTACTATTACTTTGAATCTTACAATTAACACTTCTTTGCAAGATATTGCGGAGTTGACAGAAATCACCTTCCACCCTAATCCTACAAGCAGAATGATAACGTTCAGCAAGGAGATTGAAAGGATTGATGTGATAGACAACATCGGTAAAGTTGTTATGCGTTTCTTTGATACAAACGAAATCAACATCGAGACTTTGCCTGCGGGAGTATATTATTTGCGATTAACCATCGAAGACAAGACAACGATGAAGAAAGTGATTAAAGAATAACTTCGTATTTCAGTTCTTATCGTATATGATGCAACGCTTTTGCACATATTGTAAAGAGCAAGAACGAGAGTTCGAATGGCAAAAACCGGACTTCGAACTCTCGTTTTTATCTTCCCTTGATTTCGTTTTCTAAAGCTAAGATTCTCTACTGCAAAATCAAAAATCATGCAGCTGAATCGAAGACTTATTTCGCCAATTCTTTGATTTGATGAGGATAAAGCTTGTAAACGGAGTTTGAAAATCTTTTTTCAAATGATTTTTCCTTGTTGATAAAAAATTATCATCGTGCTGATAATAAATTATCATAGGCATGAGAAAAAATTATCATCGGCGTGATAAAAGATTATCATAGGCGTGATAATTTTTGAAAAGCCTGGTTTTGCAGTTTTAATCCTTGATTTCTGAAATTTATTCCCTAAAATTCGAACACATTAAACGGCATTTAACAGATTTGAAGACTTTGTCTCGCTGTCTTATTTTGTAGTCTTGTTGTCTAGTAATCTCGTAGACTCGTGGACTAATCTACAATAGTAGAAATTAAATTAGTCTTTTAGACCAAAAATAAAGAATATGGCAAACATTTTATATACTACTCCACGTTTTTAGACAGGTTTAATTATTAATTTAATTTGTTTTATGCTTGCAAATTTACTCTTTAAATTCAGTTTAACAATTTATCGTCCATACTACTTCTACGTTTTTTTGCCATTTTGAAATAAGTAAACAAAAGAATTAAGGTATGGATCAAAATAAGAGTTTTTATCACATTCCTTACATTTATGTAAACGGGGTACGGTATCCAATACCTCTAGTGAATTGCAATATGGACACTTCCATTCATATCTTCCACAAATTCTGCATTTAAACACTTCTGCCTTTTTGATTCTTTTTATCTTAATCAAGGCAAAAAGATAAAGATTATACAGAGCAAAAAGAAAGGTTCCTTTGATTAAAACAATCGGTCCAGATTGATATCTGTTCGTTATCACTTTTAAATCACAAACATGTTCGGTTTTACTATTTTGCATATCGTGAGATAATTTGTATGTTTACACAAAAAATATACTACTCCCCGTTTTTAGACAGGTTTAATTATTAATTTAATTTGTTTTATGCTTGCAAATTTACATTTTAATTCAATTTAACAAAATGTTTATAATCTTTTTAAGCGACTAATCCAAATTTTGTTACTCGCAATACTTTCACTCTTTTAAGTTTTAGGTCTAATGGTCAAAACCTCGGTGCAAAGCATTAGAAAAACCAAACTAAAAATTATTCATACCTGAATAAAGAGTATTTTTTCCTCTCAAAATACCAACAAAATAAAACGAAGAAACAATTTTCTGATTCTTTGTTTTATTTCGCTGAAATCAAGATTCAATTTTCTAATTCAAAGAATCAATCTCTTAAACCAAAGATTCAATCCCATAAAACGGAAATTCAATTCCATAGAACGAAGATTTACCTTGATAAGTCTTTGATTTGATGAGCAGAAAGCTTGTAAACGGAGTTTGAA
>DEPQ01000064.1 GCA_002358855.1 Bacteroidales bacterium UBA3388 | reverse complement strand
TAAAACAACTTCTATACATCTAACCCTTGATAAGATTATTCCCCGATAAACATTTCTTTAAATTCTTTTTAGAAAAATTTCAAGTGAATAAAGTTTTAGGTGAATCATCTCTATTTTGCGGAAATTTCAACACTGAGATTTCCGCAAAATTTTTGACTATTTTTTACTGAAATTTGATTTTGGCGAAATAAAACAAAGAAATAATTTAATAAAGCAAAGAAATAATTTACGGAAACAAAGAATTAAAAAAACAAAACGCTCGTTTGTCAAAATAAAACTAAGACTTGAAAAGACAAAACTTTGAAATATCAAAGCCATACTCTTTCCAAAGATTGTCTATTGACACAAAATCAATTTCTTCTCTAAGTACGCTTGCAATATAGTTGATAACAACGTATGTATATATAATCTCTCTATCGTATAATGAAGAGACATGTCTTTCGTAATCAGATTTAGAATAAGGATGTTGTGGTGTACGTGTGAGCTCAAAGTCAAGCAATTCTAATGCCCAAGTATAATTTTGCTCATTCAAAGCATTGTGAAGGACATTGTTGCTATGTAATTTACGCAAATTACTAATCATAATATCAGCTGCGATTTCGTGATTTTTCTTAAAGCCTTTTAAGTTATATTTTTGCCATTTTGCAACTTCTTTTTCTATCAATGAGTGTTCCATAAAGCAAGAATCACTTATTCTATATGGGCATTCAACATTATATTGTAAAATAACAGGATTTAGGGTTGTGTTTGTCTCTCTTATATACATAGGATAATCAAGTTCTAACACACATTCCATTTTATTAGTCTTGATTCCAAGAGATTGAATATCGAGATTACAATAATAATCCCTTAAAGCATCTTCTTTTAATAGTAATCCCCAAACATCAGCCACGGTTTCAATAGTATAAAGAAAAGGATATTGAGTATAACACAATCCATTACCTTTTGTAACTATATATCTACCATCTTCATACTGCCCAACAACAAAACTTCTTCCATGAAGAGGACTTACAGAGTAGATTTCCTTATCTCCATCTTTACATCTTAAAAGAGGGTAAAAAGTATCACCCTCTTGATTCTCTAAAATTGTGTAAGGAATAGACTTAGCAATTATTTTTTTCATTTTTACGATAATATTGTGCGAAATCTATTAAATTCTCATACAAAGAATAGTATTGTTCAGATATTTCTTTAGATACTACTTCTTCGAAATCAGTTTCAGAAATTTTGTTATCAATAGTTTTAATTACTATATCATATAGTCTTTTATCATCACAAGGATGTCCATTATTTATATCCGCCCAATTTTTTAATAATTTTCTAACTTCTTCTGTCATTTTCGTTTTCTTTTTTAAGTTAATAATTAAAGGGTGGTGGAGCTCATCACCACCCTTAGTTAATTTCAAATTTGTACGTTATACTGAACGATACATTATTCCGCACATACTTTCTGACAATTTAGGACAACTATTCATACAAACGTCCTTTGTTTGTCTGCTGATTGTTAATTCTATTTTCATTTCAATAAATATTAACGGTTATAGGTGTACTGAACGGGAGACACCATTTATCCCTTTGTATCATATAATGCGTTGCAATTCTACCGTGGCCTTTGGTAGTTTTTTCAACGCTGATTCAAATTCTTCTCCATTAAGAGGGTCGTAACCCTCCATCATTCTAAGTGCTAAATTGTAGCGTACCTTTGCCATAAAGCAACAATTCTCTGCTGCTTTTTTGAAATCTCCATATTGAGACTGAGCTTGTCCTGCACAAAGGTTACAATAATCGCAATAATCGTGCTTTCCGCATTCTTCATACTCACTTAATGTGGTTGTTTGCCATTCTTTAAGAGTTTTATTATTGACAATAATTTCGGAAATACTCTTTTCTTTTAAGCAACCAAACACAAGAGGGTGAGCACAGCAAGGTTGTATATTTCCTTCGGGAGTAATACAAAACGCAGTTTCTCCTGCACCGCACGGACTCGTATCCATAACACGCGGTTGTCCACCATAATTTGGTGCTTCTTTACCTACATACATAGGAACATTGCTATCACGCAACACAATTTGCAATTGTTCTTCTGTTAATCGCAATTGACGAGCACATTTGTCTCCATCAATACTGTCAGTTATGTTTAGCTCAAATTGAGGTTGAGCACCAAGTGAACGAGCTATGTTATTGACCAAATAATACGAATGAAGATTAGGTTGCATTATACAACACTTTATATTCATCGGTACTGCAAATTCTGAAAGTCGCTTTACAACAGACATACTCTTTTCCCACGAACCTTTTACACGAGTAATAGTATCGTGTTCCTCTGCAATACCACTATAAATGCTTACTCCAACAAGACGAGGGTAATAATTTATTAAACGATTAACCTCATTAACAATTCTTTGTCCATTGGTAAAGACATCAAACGCTATTTCCTTTTGATAGAGGTAATCAATAATTTCCCATGCAAAAGGTTTTGAAAAAGGATCTCCCCCTGAAAGACATACTTTCACTAATCCAACTTGCTCTAACTCATCAATGATACGTTTATAGTCCGAAAGTTGCAATTCTTCTCTATCTGCACGATGACTTTGCTCACTATCGTTACGTGTAGCACCTGGATTATAACAATGAATACACTTTTCGCTACAATTATACGTCAATTCAAACATAACAGATCCTACAACACCTTCGTCAGATATAGCACTAAAATAACTTTGCTCAGCAGTAGTTATAGACATTGGCAGTTTATCTCGTGTACTCTTAATAGTAGAACGTTCTTTAATGTTATTTTCTCTCACAGTCTTGCGATAGTTCAACTCTTCTTCCCTTGTAAAAAGATGAGTACAAAGTAAGCCATTACTAACAAGCAGTTGAAAGAAATTATCTATTGATTCACTATCAATACCCGTAGCCTTACTTACATTTTCCACACTTACAGAAGAATTTCTTCCTACAGCAAGAACGTGTTTTATTACATCGGCAGAATAATCCTCAAAGAAATTACTAATTCCCTCAATAAGATTATACATAATAGCAACATGCCTTTTACCCAAACGAGCATTTCTTTCGCTAAAACGTCCACAAGTCCAAGCAGGACGATAATATGTTTTTTGCATTTTATTTTTGTTTAAAAATCAAAGCCTTATTTCTTACCCCATATCTTAAGTGTATGGTCCGCTGAAGCACTGACCAAATACTTTCCGTCGGGACTCCAACTTACGGAATAGACCCAATCTGAATGTCCTTTCAAGGTTTGAAAACACTTTTTGCTATTTGCGTCCCATATCTTAATGGTGTCGGATGAACCGCTTGCCAAATACTTCCCATTAGGGCTCCATGCAACTGAACGCACCTCACCTAAATGGTATCCAAAGCTTTTTAAAGGAATACGTTTTATTGGCTCCCATATACTAAGGAGTGAGGAGTATATGTTCTTTGAATCTGAATCGCGGAAAATATACGCTCCTTTGCCGACCAAATACTTTCCATCGGGACTCCACGCAACACAATCCTTTCCATTAAAACCATCCCATAATTCCAAATACTCTCCGCTATTTGCGTCCCATACACCCAATCTATACACTTGACCACTGGCTATATACTTTCCATCGGGACTCCATGCAACTGAACTCACGCCTAATGAAAGTCTTTCCAAGGTTTTCAAACACTCTCCGCTATTTGCGTCCCATATCTTAAGTGTATGATCATTTGAACCACTGACAATATACATTCCATTGGGACTCCATGCTACGGAATTGACCCAATCTGAATGTCCTTCCAAGGTTTTCAAACACTCTCCGCTATTTGCGTCCCATATCTTAAGTGTATTGTCCCATGAACCACTGACAATATACATTCCATTGGGACTCCATGCAACTGATCTCACGGGATCTGAATGTCCTTCCAAGGTTTTCAAACACTCTCCGCTATTTGCGTCCCATATCTTAAGTGTATCGTCCGATGAACCACTGACAATATATTTTCCATCGGGACTCCATGCAACTGATCTCACTAAAGATGAATGTCCTTCTAAGGTTTGAAAACAAGTAAACTTAGCACTATATACTTCTGTTTTTACATCTCTTATTTCTGTTTGTTTTTCCAAGTCTTCTTTTGTCTCTTTGCTACCTGCAAACAAACTAAAAATTTTAATTTTTTTCATTTTAATGTTGTTTTTCTTGCTTTGCCCAAGTCCCAAAGGCGAGATGTTTTTCCGAAAGTTTGACTTATGGACATAAAAAAACGTGGGACTTTTTTCTTATCGTTACATGAGGTCTTCGACTACCTAACCAACCAAATAAGAAAAGCCCACGATGTGATACGTGAGCGTTTTCCACTTATTTTTTGGTCGGTTTTAATGAAAGTGTCGAAGTTTCATGTAACCAATAATAAGCAAAAACGCTTTTTATATGTCGTTAAAATTTTTTAAGTCTAAATTATAATTCTTCTTTGTCTCCTTTTTGTCCTCCTTTTCTAAGGTTAATAACTAAATTCGGTGGCAAAGGTAGTACAAGTTTTTGTTTTGACAAAATTATTTTTTGGTTCTTTTTTGGTTCTTTTTGCTTTTGGTTTTCTAAGTTTAAAAAATAGGGAAATCAGATTTATTTTGCCAAAATTT
>DEPQ01000076.1:11221-39484 GCA_002358855.1 Bacteroidales bacterium UBA3388 | reverse complement strand
AAAATTTTTAAGTTTTCTTTCTTTTTTTTATTTTATTTTTTATTCGCAATTCGTATTTCGCAAGGAGGATTAAGCGTTTTGTTTCTTGAACGCGATTGTTCTTTGATTTGTGCCTCTAATTCTTTGATAGAACTTCCTCTTGTAGTGATTCTGCTTTCTGCAATGCCTTGCGAAACTAAGTATTTCTTAATTGCTTCGGCTCTTGCTTTTGAAACTTCGTTGTCTTTTTTAACATTTAACCCTTCGGTCATAATTCGTCCGATTATATTAACGTTTATTTGAGGGTATTGAGTCAATGCTTGAACTACGTCTTTTAAAGCAGGATAACATTCTTGCATTAAGAATAATTCTCCGCTCTCATTGTTGTCAAAATATAAGTCTCCGTTTATTGGAAGAGGAGAACCTGCTTTTATTTGAACAAGTCGAGCCGAAAGAATAGTGTCTTTGCCTATTGCTTGTGCGTGAGAGATTTTTCTTGTGTAGTTAAAAAATCCTTCCTTGGTCAAAGAAATCTCGTAAGTTCTTTCTGGCAAAAGTTTTATCTTAGTCGAACCTGCATTTTGTTTGTCTATAACAACTCTTCCTGTTTCTAATTCTTTTACGTGAAGGTTGGCAGTTGTTCTTTGTTGCAATAAACTATCAATAGGATTGATTACAAGAGGAGAAGAATTGGTCCACACCTCGCAAGTAATGGTGTGTCCTAACCCACTGCTGTTTAAATTATCTACAACAATAACATAACTTTCGCCAGCCTTTACATCAATATACTTTCCGTATGCTTCCGAAGATTCTTTTGCAATATGGGCAACATTACTCTTTAAAGAAAGTCCTGTTTTGCCTTGAATCTCGGTATTAACTACTGATTGCACACTGCGAATTGGCTTTACTCTGTTTTTTTCTACTCTATTGCAGAAATATTTGTCGGTATATTTATAGACAATAAAGTCATAATCGTCAGAAAAACTCTTAGGTTTGATGTCAATCAAAAGTTTTCCATCGTAAGGTATTTCTAAAAAATACCAAATTGAGTTATGCTCACTTTCAAAAACATTTTTCGTTTGAGCATCTCTTTTGATTTCGTTTACATATCCGTAACCTTTTAGCGGTTCTGTTGGTCCGAAAGGAACATCTACTTGTAAGGTTACAGGGAAAAAACAATCTGAACATCTGTCTGGAAGAGCTACTTCAACAGGAGTAGCAGGCACTGGTTTTTTTGTTTTTTTCTTTTTACTTTTGCTTTGAGCCGCCAATCCAAAACTTAATAAAAGAATCAGTGAAAGGATTATAATTTTTTTCATAACACCAATATTTTAAAATTATGCGACAAAACTAATGAAAAATTTTTTAAAAACAAAAAAATATTGAAAAAAATCTACAAACAATGTCTTTTTCCGTTAGAAAGTTTCGTTGTTATTGTTATCCCAAAGAAATTATACCAATCTTTATTATTTTCATTACCTCTTGAAAGATTGTGTTCATTATAAAAACCCTCTCTTCCAGGTAATTCATTTGTTCTGTCGGCAACCGCAGCACCAAGTTCGCCCGACCAATTCACCATTTCATAGTGATCAACGTATTTTGTGCTTATGTCATCTATGTAATCGGTAAATGTTTTTCTAAATCCCCATTGCACAGCCACTGAAATATAATTGCTGAGGCTAAACTTACAACCCAATCCGAAAGGAATTGCTAAACTATACTTTGAATAAGGTTTGTCATACCCCGGCATACCTTGTCCTTCTGTATTATATGGTTGTAATTCGATTGATTCTTCAATTTGAGTTATAGGATTGATGATGTCAGTCTTTGGATTGAAGTGAAATCCTGCTAACCCAACAAAAATATATGGTGCAATTCTATGCTTTTTACTTCCTGTTTGATAATCCAAAAAGTTAAATTCAACAACAGCACTAAATTCTTTTAAGTCTGTGTAAAAACTTAGATTTCTCGGATTGTTGAAATATGCATCATTTCCTTCCAATCGTGAAAGTGAAAAGGAGGTATTCAACACCCAACGGGGATTAAAATTGTAGCGAGCAACTACTCCCCACATGAAATTTACGTTATAGAAATCAAAACTTGATTCAAATTGATTCCATTGTTTGTTTTCTTCGTTGGAATTAAAGGCAGAGTTTATATCTCCTACATAGTTGCTTCCTCCAAAAGCCATTCCAATTTCTAATTTGTCTAATTGTGCATTTGCAATCAAGCAAATATTAAATAATAATACGAAACTAATTATTTTTTTCATCATTCTTATTTATTGTGTTTATCAAATTCCATTATATCTAAGTCTTTTGCTTTCCCATTATCAAGACAAAACTTTACCAAAGTTGATTTTAAATGAAATCCTTGTCTGCCACATGCTCCGGGATTTATTAAAAGAAAATCTAAGTCTTGATCATACATTATCTTTAATATGTGAGAGTGCCCACAAAGAAAGATATCGGGTTTTTCTTCTTTGAGTTTTTTAATTATATGTTCGGGATAGTGTTTCGGATAGCCACCTATGTGAGTCATAAGAATCTTTGTGTTTTCAATTTCTAAACTTTGAAATTCTTTTACATCGTCTAATTCGTGTCTACTATCACAATTTCCCCACACAGCAATGGTTGGCTTGAATACTCTTAACTCACAAAGTACGTCCTCTGAGCCTACGTCTCCACAATGCAGGATTAAATCCACATCTTCAAAGAAAGAGTAAACTTGCTTTGGTACATAGGAGTGTGTATCACTCATTACACCGATTTTTGTCATATTATTGTTCTATTATTACTTCGTCTATAAATAACCAAGCTTTTTCTCCTGCGGATAAATGCCACTCTGGATTTATGCCAAGATTGTATGCTTTAATTTTTATGTAACGAGCAGTAAATTCTTTGTTTGTAAAGAATGTTTTAATTACTGCACCTTCTTGCTTTTGTGGTACATCGTTCTCAACGATTTCCAATAATTGAAAATCTATTCCGTCATTAGAAATGTAATATTCTACTTTTGTTGGCATAAAAATCCAACTTTTTTGATCTTGAATGAAGTTTCCACCAATTTTTTTAACCTCTTGTTTCTTTCCTAAATCAATTACAGCTTCTAAGTCTTCGCCCCAGTATCCTTGCCAACAGCCAAGTTTCCAATTATCATTGCCTCGTTTTAGGTCAATCAAAGCAAAATCTCCCGATGCAGTGTATTGCGAGTTTGCATTAGTTAAAACCTTTACACTTCTTCCTGCTGGAATTTTGTAAAGCTTTGTTTCAACAGATTTAGACTTTGTTTTATTTTGAGAAAACGCTGAAATAATTACAGATTCCTTTACTTTAATTTTTCCGTTTCCTACAAAACGATAATTCTTTCCATTAGATAGAGAAACAAAAATCGTATCTTGTGGATTGAACGCCTTGAAATAAACTTCTATGTTTTTGGTAAAAGTTCCTGTTCCTTGGTATGAAACGAAAGGAGTAATACAAAAATCTTCGCTTTCAATCTTGCTATAAGGTCTATCTTCTTTTGCAGTTGCAAAATCTTTAACAGGTTCATTGCTCATAGTGAATTGCATAATTCCTCCGTCCTTAATGTCTTCGTAGTTAATGAAAGCCTTGTCGTATTGTTTGTTATTTAGTTTTATCGCTTTAACATACGGAGTTTTTTCTGCATTTGGAGCCTCTATCACGAATTTTTTGCCATTTTCAAGATTGATTGAAATTTTTTCAAACAAAGGAGAAGCTACTACATATTGATTATCTACTGGGCAAACAGGATAAAATCCCATTGCACTCATAACATACCAAGCAGACATTTGACCTACGTCATCGTTTCCGCATATTCCATCAGGTTTTGGAGAGTATAGGGTTGTTAAAATCTGTCTTACTAATTGTTGAGTCTTATATGCTTGACCAGAATAAGCGTATAAATATGCTGTGTGTTGGCTTGGCTCATTTCCATGGCAGTATTGTCCAATCAATCCTGTAACATCGGCTTGATTTCTGCCGGTTGTTTTTTCATTTGTAAAGAAACAAGAATCTAATTTTCTGCAAAACTCTTTGTCTCCGCCCATTATTTCAATCAAACTGTTTATATCGCCAGGAGCATAGAATGTATAATGCCAGCCATTGCCTTCTGTGTAATTTTGATCGATTTGAGTAGGATTGAAATCAAGCATAAAACGTCCGTTTTCCTTTGGTTGAATAAATGTATTGTTAGGATTAAATAGGTTTTTGTAATATTGTGCCTTTTCTATCATTGATTTGTATATGTCTTGTTTGTTTTGCATTTTTGCAATCTTTGCAACACAATACATATTGTAGGCATATTCAACAGTTTTTGATACACTTTCGTGTTCTTTTTCCGAAGAAATGAATCCGTTATCAAGGAAATAATCAAATCCAAACTTCTTTTTCTCCATTGAACCAAGCATTGATTGAAGTGTTAAGTCTTTGTCGTGAATTATTCCTTTGGTATATAAATCTGCCATCATACTTATGCCGTGCATTCCTATCATACAATAGGTTTCAAAAGAGGCTAATTCCCACATTGGTAAGAATCCGCTTTGAGAATAAATGTCTAAGGAAGTTTTTGCAAAGTCTAAACTTCTTTCTCTATCAATTAAAGCAAGCAAAGGGTGGAGTGTGCGATATGTATCCCATAAAGAAAATACTGTGTAACGATTATAATTATTTGTTGTGTAGATTTTGTTGTCCATTCCTCTATATCGTCCATCTACATCGGAGTAAAGATTTGGTGCAACCATACAGTGATAAAGACAAGTGTAGAAAGTTATGAGTTTTTCTTTGTCCTTACTTTCTACTTCTATTTTTCCGAGTTCTTTATTCCAAAGTTGCTCTGCATTTTTCTTTGCATCTTCAAAAGATTTGAAAGTCTCAGCATGTAAATTATTTATAGCACCGCTCTCATCAACAGAAGAAATTGCAACAATAGCCTCTATTGAATTGTTTTCTTCGCTATCTGAATTTCCAAAATCAAGGAATAATCTCTTGCTTTGCTCATCAAATTTGCTATTTGCTATTTCGCAGTTGAATTGTGCAGCAAAATAAATTCTCTGATCCGTATTCCAAGCCTCAGAACGTCTATATCCTATAACAGTGTTTTGATTCACTATTTTATAGCTCATATCCAAAAGCTTATCTCTATGCTTAAAGTCAATTACTATTGCTTTTTTCTTTCCGTTTTTAGGGAAAGTGTATTTGTGATAGCCAGCTCGCTCCGATGCTGTAAGTTCTGTTGAAATTGTGTCTTGGTTCCAAGCTGTTACTTTATAGTATCCTGCATGTGCATATTCGTTTTTATGCGAAAAATTTAAAGTAAAATCTTTGCTATTGCTACTTTTCATAGTAGGAGTGAAGAGAAAATCTCCATAATCCGAACAACCCGTACCAGAAAGGTGGGTGTGAGAAAAACCATATATTACATTGTCAGAATAATGATAAGCACTACAACCGTCCCAACCATCAATGCGAGTGTCAGGTGAAAGTTGTACCATTCCGAAAGGAGCAATCGCTCCTGGATATGTGTGTCCATGAAAATCTGTTCCAATAAAAGGATTTACTAATTTGTAATAAGGAGTTTCAGATGTTTGAGCCTTGATAGTAAAGGCAAATAAACATAAACTAAGAGCTAAAAAAATCTTTTTCATTCTTTGTTGCATTTTAAATATTTAGGATAAACAAAATATGAACTATTATCAATTGTAATTAAATTATCGTTTTCATCTTTATAAGAGCCAAAAACTTCAAGTTTTGTAGTGCTTTCGTCATAGTAACCAATGTCTTTTTTTGCTATTTCTAAAACACAAACACTTTGCATTTGAGGAAGAATTTGTGATTCAATCTCAAAAGAATATATTGTAGTGTTATCGCAGTCTGTCATCTTACCTATTAAATCCATCTCAAAATCATTCCAAGATGTATTGATTACATATATAAATATTGTGTCTTGATTAGAAAACTTATCAATGCTTATAACCACAGGTGCAAAGGATTTTTGAATTGTGTGATAGACATCTTTCTTTAAATAATCAACATCAATACAACTCCAACCAATTGCAGGATAAGGTTCGTTGAGTTGCCAAGTCAAACTACCCATACAATAAGGTAAAGCACGTAAATGAGATTCAATTCCAATAGAAAAAGCTTCCGAAGCAACGTAAGAAGCCTTATTTATATAGTCTTCATCTGTATTATACTTGTCAAAACGTTCTAAGATTCTATTATCAATCAATTCAAATCCACGATTATGTTTTTGATGTATTGCAAAACCTTCGTTTTCTTTTGAATAAGGCAGAGTGAAATACTTGTTTGCTGTTTTTATATTAGGAGAAGATTGGAAACCATACTCACTCATAAAACGCGGAACTTTTCTTGTGTAGGTTTCAAGCACAGAATCACCCCACCAAACTCCCCAATAATGACAATCTCCTTCGGTAAGACTTTCTTTTCTTCCCCAACCATTAAGCGGAGACGAATGAGTATAATCTGTTGTTGGGCAATATTCATTCACAATGTTTGGAAGCAGTTGTTTAAACAATTTATTATAATTCTCAACCGCAAGAGCAGTATCCTTAACCTCTTTATCCCAAGACCAATTGCCCCAACCTTCCCAAATTTCGTTGTTTCCACACCAAAGAGCCAAAGAAGGGTGAGAAGAAATCCTTAAAACATTTTCTTTTGCTTCGGCTTCAACTTCCGCTAAGTATTCTTCGCTTGCAGGATACAAAGCACAAGCAAAAGGAAAGTCTTGCCAAATTAAAATTCCCTTTTCATCGCAGGCGTTATACATTTGTTCATCTACATAATATCCACCTCCCCAAACTCGAAGCATATTCATATTACAATCTTTCACCAAATCAATATGCTTAGCCAAGCCTTCGTATCTTTCTTTGTGCATAGCAGTCGGCACAAGGTTTGAACCCTTTGCAAAAATCTTCTTTCCGTTCACAATAAAACAAAATTCGCTACCATATTTGTCCTTTTCCTGTGAAAGTTCTATTGTTCTGATTCCAAATCTTGTCTTTACACTATCCAAAATCTTTGATTGCTTATCGGAAATATAAACAACAGCATCATAAAGCGTAGGTTTGCCATAACCATTAGGATACCAAAGTTGAGGATTTGCGATTTCAAATTGTAATTTTGAGATATTCTCTTCGGAATTTGCAAGATAAAATTCTCCTAAATTCTTAGTTATTGTTTTTTCTCCTTCGGTTGAGTAAGATACTTTAATATTATAAGGTTTGTTTTTAAGAAATTCGGTTTTCAAAGTAAGCAACATATTTGCCGAATTGTCAGAAATTTTCTCTGTTTGCACGCTTGCAAATCTTAAATATTCCTTTTCGTCTTCAAAAGTCAAACAAATAGGAAAAGAAATCTCACCTGCAAGTTGTCGAGGAGCCCAATCCCAACCAAATTGAAAAGAAGCCTTACGGAAAACAGCTCGTTTTTCGGAATGAAGTATGTTGAAATCATCACTATTTACCGCTTGCCATTTTTGATATATAGGTTCAATTTCTACAATCAAACTATTTTCGCCTTTTTTTAAGAAATCCTTTACATCAAACTCATAAGAACGAAAAGCGTTCTGTGTTGTAGCAACTTCTTTCCCGTTAAGAATGATTTTTGCATACGTATCTATATAATCAAACTTTAAACGGATAATATCTTTCTTTAAAAGATGTTTATCAACCTCAAAAGTTAAAACATAAGTCAAATGACAAGTGTCCAAAAACGAATAATTCTTTTCGTTTGCCGCAAAAAACATATTTTCATGTCTTTTTTCGGCAAGCAAATCGTAAATATTTGTTTTGTTATCGTGTATTTTGAAAACCTCACCGTTGCAAACCAAAATTCCATTGTTGATTTTGATTGTTTGAGCCAAAGAAAAATTCCAACACAATAAAGAAAGAATTATAAATAAAAAAGTCTTTTTCATTTTTTTTAATAGTTTAATGCTGCTGCTCCCAAGATTGCAGTGTTGTTTTCTTCCAAAGCAGATAACTCAACTTCTATTTTACCACGAAAAACAGGGTAAAGATTTTCTTCTAAGTATGCTTTAAAAGGCGTTAATAACAAATCGCCTGCTTTGCTTAGCCCTCCCGAAAAAATAATCTTCTTAGGCGAAGTAACCGCAACAGCATTTGCAACACCTATTGCAAGCATTCGTGCAGTAAGATCAATACATTTCAAAGCCAAAGCATCATTTTTTCTTGCTGCTTCGCAAATTGTATATCCATTTATGTCTTTTTCTTCAATTTCTCTAAGAATAGAAGGCGAGTTTTCTTGTTTCAAAAGACTTAATGCAGTACGTCTTATGCCTGTTGCAGAAGAATATGTTTCTAAACAGCCCTTTCTTCCACACCCACACTCTCTTCCGTCAATTTCTACAATAGTATGTCCAACTTCTCCTGCGAATCCATCGTGTCCGTATATCATTTTTCCGTTTGAAACAATAGCACTGCCAACTCCTGTGCCGAGTGTAATCATTATAAAGTCGTTTACGCCTTTTGCAGCACCGTAAATCATTTCTCCTATGCCTGCTGCGTTTGCGTCATTAGTGATTGTGACTTTCAAATTCCAGCCTTCGTTAAGCAAAAGCATCTCTAACATATTTTTAATAGGGATAATGCCTTTGAAAGGAAGGTTTGGTGCAAGTTCAATCGTGCCTTTGTAATAGTTTCCATTAGGAGCACCTATGCCTACACCTAAAATATTTTCTGGTTCAGGACAATGTGCAATTAAGTCTTTGATTTGCTTTACTAATTCTGTTAGATAATCCTCTAAAATAGGAAAATTCTTTGTCTTTATTGCACTTTGATATGTTATTTCTGCATTTTCATTTACTAATCCAAAACAAGTATTTGTTCCTCCTATATCTATGCCTATTGAGTAGTTCATTTCTAATTTGTTTTTATAGGTTGATAAAATCTTTCATTGTAAAAACTCCTTGTTTTCCTTTGAGCCAATGTGCTGCCATAACAGCTCCGCTTGCAAACCCTTTGCGACTGTGTGCTGTGTGTTTGATTTCAATATCATCAACCTCACTATAATAGTTTATTATGTGAGTTCCGCATACTTCTCCTTCTCTTACCGATTCTATGTTGAGGTTTTGTTTTTCTATATTATGATTTTCTACAAGGGTTTGAGCCAAAGTAATCGCTGTACCCGAAGGAGCGTCCAATTTATGTATGTGATGAATTTCTTTAATCGAAGGATTATAGTCCGAATATTCCTTCATCATATCTGCCAAATAAGCATTTAATTTATTGAAAAGAAAAACTCCAATTGAGAAATTAGAAGCCCAAAAAAGTGTTTTCTTCTCTTGGTTTGCTCTTTGTGTGATTTGTTCTAATTTATCGTACCAACCTGTTGTGCCAACAACGATTGCAATATTTCTTTCCCACGCTTTTTCTATATTGTCTAAGACTTTGCTCGGAATAGAAAAGTCTATTGCAACTATGTCTTTATATTTGTTGTTTTTGTCAAAGGTTTGCCAATCTTCTTCTTTGTCTATTATTCCTACAATGGTATCCGATTTGCTTAAAGCTATCTCTTCTACCATTTTTCCCATTTTTCCGTAACCTATTATAAGGATATTCATCTCTAAAACAATTTTTTTTACAAAGATATAAATAGTTTGCTTAAAAATACTATTTTTGCAAAAAAAGAAAATGAAATATCTGTATTATATTGTAGCGATTCTCTGTCTTTTCCCGTTCGTTTCGGCTCCTATGGCATTGTTTTGCGGAATTTTGTTTTCGCTTCTGAAAATTGAAAAGCCGTTTCAATTCAAAAAATACTCTTCTCCAATTTTACAATACTCTGTTGTACTTATGGGATTCGGTATGAACTTGCAACAAGTCATAGAAGTATCTTCAAAAGGCATTATTTTAACTGCTTGTTCGGTACTTTTGGTTTTCTTATTAGGCGTTTTCTTGGGAAAAATCCTTAAAGTAGAAAGAAATACCACATTTTTGATTTCTTCTGGCACTGCAATCTGCGGAGGAAGTGCAATTGCGGCGGTTTCTCCTATTGTTGGAGCAAAAGATAGTCAAATTTCCTTTTCTCTAACCGTTGTTTTTGTTCTCAATGCCATTGCTTTATTTATTTTTCCTTTTATAGGACATTATTTTAATATGAGTCAAGAAAGTTTTGGCTATTGGTCAGCAATTGCAATTCACGATACATCTTCTGTTGTTGGTGCAGGAGCAGAATATGGCAAAGAAGCATTGCAAGTTGCCGCAACAGTAAAACTTGCAAGAACACTTTGGATAATTCCTCTCTCATTTTTGGTTTTGCTTCTCAATAGAAAGAACAATCAAGGTAAAGGAAAAATTAAAATTCCTTGGTTTATACTTTATTTTGTAATTGCAATACTTATCGCAGGCTTTATTCCGGTTTTGCAACCTGCGTATAGTGTTCTTTCTTACATAGGAAAACGAGGAATGGTCTTAGCTTTGTTTATGATAGGTAGCGGATTCAATTTCGCAGACCTTAAAACCGTTGGCGTTCGTCCTTTTTTGCTCGGTGTTTTCTTGTGGATAATAATCTCAGTCTCAACCTTATTTTTCTTTCTCTAAGAAAGACTAAAATAAATCAAAGAAATAATTTTGTAAATCAAAGAAATAATTTTTTAAAACAAAGAAAAATATAAAACAAATAAAGACGTTTTAAAGTTAATGTATATATAATAAAAATAAAACTATGGCAAACAATAGTATTTTAGCAAATTTAGAACCAAAAAGTTTGTTTAAATTTTTTGAAGAAATTCTTTCTATTCCTCGTCCTTCAAAACACGAAGAAAAAATGACTGAATACCTTATCAATTGGGCGAAAGAAAGAAATTTAGAGTACGTTTCAGACGAAATAGGCAATGTAATAATTCGCAAAGGTGCAACAAAAGGAAAAGAAAACTCTCCTTGGGTTTGCTTACAATCACATATAGATATGGTTTGCGAAAAAAACAGCGATAAAGTCTTTGATTTTGAAAAAGATGCCATTGTTCCAAAAATAGAAGGCGAATGGTTAAAAGCCGATGGCACTACTTTGGGAGCAGATGACGGCATTGGAGTTGCAACAGCCTTAGCAATCTTAGATGCAAACGACATAGAACACGGACCGATTGAATGTTTATTTACAGTAGATGAAGAAACAGGACTATCAGGAGCAGAAGCTCTTTCAGTAGATGTATTAAAAAGTAGAATACTTCTTAACCTTGATAGTGAAGATGAAGGAGAAATTTTCATAGGTTGTGCAGGTGGAATAGACACTGTTGCAAAACTTCCTTACGATAAAGAAGAAACACCAGATGCACCTGCATTTAAAATAATGGTTAAAGGACTTAAAGGAGGACACTCAGGAGATGACATCAATAAAGGATTGGCTTGTGCAAACAAATTATTGAATCGTATTCTTTGGTCATTAGATAAAGAAATGGATTTAAGACTTTCTTGTTTTGAAGGAGGAAATCTTCGTAACGCAATAGCAAGAGAAGCAAATGCAACCTTTGTTGTAGCACAAGCAGACGTAGAGTTGATGAAAGAAATCGTAGAAAAATTTGCAGTAGATTTGAAATACGAATTCCGTACCACAGAACCAGATATGGAAATCATTCTTTCAGAAGCAGAAAAGCCAGAATTTGTAGTAGATATGTTAAGTCAAGACAATCTTTTGAATGTTTTGTATGCTTGTCCTCACGGAGTACTGGCTATGAGCAGAGAAATACCGGGATTTGTTGAAACTTCTACAAACTTAGCCTCAGTAAAAATGAAAGAAGATCATTTCTTTATCACAACATCTCAACGTTCTTCGGTAGAAAGTGCTAAATACGCAGCAGCATACAGAGTAGAAAGTTGTTTCTTATTAGCAGGAGCAGACGTAGAACACGGAGATGGTTATCCAGGTTGGGCACCTAATCCAGAAAGTAAAATATTAAAAATAGCGGTTGATGCTTACAAGAAATTATTCAATAAAGAACCAATAGTAAGAGCAATACATGCAGGCTTAGAATGTGGTTTGATAGGAGAGAAATATCCAGGAATGGATATGATTTCTTATGGTCCAACCCTAAGAGGAGTGCATTCACCTGACGAACGCTTAGAAATAAGAACCGTAGAGCTTTATTGGAAACACACATTAGAAATATTAAAAAACATTTAGCCTTATGTACACAATCAAACCAAAACACATAGTAATTTTAATAGTAGTTGTAGTTGCTTTTATTGGCATAGCAATGTTCGGAATGCCTGTTTACAGAGTTTGGAGTCAAGAAATGAGAGGTAAAGCCCAACTTGCAGAAGCAGAACAAAACAGAAGAATTAAGGTAGAAGAAGCAAGAGCAAATCTTGAAGCCGAAAAATTAAATGCAAAAGCCGAAATAGAAAGAGCAAAAGGAGCAGCAGAAGCAATGAAGATAGAAAACGGAACATTGACTTCAACATATATTCAATATCTTTGGGTAAAAAATCAAGAAAATCTTAACGAAAAAACAGTGATTTATATACCTACCGAAGCCAATCTTCCAATTCTTGAAGCAGGAAAAAGAAATAATACATTACAAAACTTAAATTAAAAAATAAAATAATATGTTCGCAAAAGAAACCTATATAAACAGAAGAAAACAGTTGATGAAAGATGTTAAAAGTGGCGTTATTCTTATCTTAGGTAATGGAGATAGCCCTTTTAATTACCCAGCTAATACATACACTTTTAGACAAGATAGTACATTTCGTTATTTCTTTGCATACGCTTTGCAAAATCTTGTAGGCGTTATTGATATTGACGAAGGAAAAGAATATTTGTTTGGCGAGGAAGTAGATATGGACGACATAATTTGGACAGGTCCTGTGCCAAGTCTAAGAGATAGAGCTGAAGAAATAGGAGTTGATAATGTTGGAACAATAACTGATTTGCGTGCTTTCTTAGATAAGGCAGTTTTTGCAGGAAGAAAAGTTCACTTTACACCACCTTACAGAGCAGAAAATGTTAATTTTATTTCTGAACTTTTACATATCGAAAGAGAATATGTAAAAGCATACGTTAGTGTTGAGTTAATAAATGCTTGTGTAAAACAACGTTCAATCAAATCAGAGGAAGAAATCATTGAAATCGAGAAAGCAGTAGATAATGCTTACTTGATGCACACTACAATGATGAAAATGGCTGCAAAAGAAGGAACATACGAATATGAAATAGCAGGAGCAATGGAAGGAATCGCACTTAGCGGTGGCGGTCCTGTGTCTTTCCCTATTATTTTAACAACTCACGGCGAAATTCTTCACGGACACGATCATTCTTTGCAAATAAAGAAAGAGAGAATGATAGTTTCTGACGCTGGTTGCGAAAATCCAATGGGCTATTGTTCTGATATAACACGTTCAGTACCTGTGGGAGGAAAATTTTCTCAACGTCAAAAAGATATTTACGAAGCAGTGCTTGCTGCACAACAACTTGTGCCAAGTTTAGTTAAACCAGGAGTAAAATATTCTGAAATTCACCTTGCAGCAGTTACACGTTTAGGCTCTGCATTGAAAGAATTAGGAATAATGAAAGGCAATATACAAGATGCAGTTAAAGCAGGAGCAATGGGATTGTTTATGCCACACGGCTTAGGTCACATGATGGGCTTAGATGTTCACGATATGGAAAATTATGGTGAAAATTACGTTGGTTACGATAAGAAAAACGTTCGCTCAACTCAATTCGGACTTTCTTCATTGCGTCTTGGAAGAGAATTACAAGAAGGATTTGTAATCACAAACGAACCAGGCTGTTATTTTATTCCTGCCTTGATTGATAAATGGAAAGCAGAAAATAAATGCAAAGACTTTATAGATTACAGAGTCTTAGAAACCTACAAAGATTTTGGAGGAATAAGAATAGAAGACGACCTTTTAGTAACAAAAGATGGTTGCAGACTATTAGGAAAGTATATTCCAAAAACGGTAAATGAAATAGAAGAACAAATGTCTCTTTAATTATGAAAAATAAATTTAGAATATTTTTTTTCATAATATTGTTATTGGGCGTAGAATCACTTTACGCCCAATTTGTATATTCGGATATGGTCTATTCTCCGCTAATTAAAACCGTGAAATTAGAGAGTAAAAATGCGGATCTCTCCTTACCCGTTGCACGATTAGGCGAATACGAATCTCTAATCTTGAAATTTGATGAATTAACCGAAGACACAAGACGCTATGAGTACACAATAATTCATTGTAATAGCGATTGGACACAAAGCGACCTTGAACAATACGAATACATTGACGGATTTGAAACCGCAATCATTGAAAAATACAATAATTCCTTTAACACCCTTTGCCGATATGTTCATTACGAACAAGCAATTCCTTCCGAAGAAATGCGACCAACCAAAAGCGGAAATTATATCCTTAAAGTATTTCACGAAGGCGAACCCGACAAAGTTATTTTCACTAAAAGATTTTACTATCTTGACCAACAAACCACAGCAGGCATAGTAATAAAACCCACAAGAGAACCTTCACTAAGAAATAAAGCACAAGAAGTAGAAGTAACCGTTAGAACAATTGGCCCAACCTCACTAAACAATCCATATCAAGACGTAAAAGTTTTAGTACAGCAAAACGGAAGAACAGATAACGAAAGATTCTTACCCTTAAACGAAAGCATAGGCAGAGAATTGCACTATCGCTTTAAGCCAGAGAATATATTCCTTGGAGGAAACGAGTTTAGACAATTTGATTTTACAAGCCTAAGACACCGAACCGCTTTTATAGAAAACATAGACTACGTAGGAGGGGAGAATGTCGTTAGATTAAAACCCGAACAAATCAAAACACATATTCCATACGTTAGTTACTCCGACATAAACGGTGCATACTATGTAAGAAACGACATAGGAGAAACCCCAGAACTTGGAAGCGATTACGCATGGGTTTGTTTCTATCTTCCAATACAATTAAACTTAGAAGGAAACTACTATGCCGTTGGAGAAATGAGTCAATGGAGATTAGGAGAGTTGAATCGCTTTACTTTTGATCCGCATTTAAATTGCTATACCCTTAAAATGCTATTAAAACAAGGCTATTACAACTATCAAATCCTTTACAAACCACACAATAAAGAAGAATACACCACAAAAGAGATAGAAGGCGATCACTTTGAGACCAAAAACAAATACAATGTCTTTGTTTACCACCGAGAATTAGGCAATAACTACGAAAGCCTCATAGGATTTTCAAGCGTAGAAGTTGATTGGTAAAAATATTGTCATATCCTCATAAAAATGTTATTCATCTTTATTTATTCGCTCATAAAAATGTAATGATATAGCAAATATTCGTTCATTTTTTTGTAAGTTTGCACTCTAAATATAAAAGAAAGAATGTATAGAAGTATTGAAAAGCAACTTTTAAAGTGGAAAAAATCACCACGAAGAAAGCCTTTAATTCTTTTAGGTGCAAGACAAATAGGGAAAACTTATAGTCTTTTGGACTTTGGAAAGAAGAATTACAAATATGTTGCATACATTAACTGCGATGATAACGAACAAGTGAAAAATCTTTTTTTGCAAGATTACAATATAGATAGAGTAATGCTTGCAATTTCAGCAATAACAAATGTTCCTATCGTAGCAGAAGATACGCTAATCATATTTGATGAAATTCAAGAATTGAAAAGAGGAATTGCTTCATTGAAATATTTTTATGAACGAGCCCCTGAGTATCATATTTGTGTAGCAGGCTCATTGCTTGGCATTACTTTGAGACAAGGAGAGTCTTTCCCTGTTGGCAAAGTCAATACAATACAGATGTATCCTATGACTTTTACCGAATTTCTTATAGCAAGAGGTAAAAATCTTATGGCAGAATTGTTAGAAAACAAGGATTGGCAAACATTATCTACACTCCACGATGTTCTAATTCAAATGTTAAGAGAATATTATATGGTAGGAGGAATGCCCGAAGCAGTAAATGTCTTTATAGAAACAAATGATGCAAACAGCGTTCGTGAAGTTCAAAGAGAAATTCTATTGGCATATAAAAACGATATATCAAAACACACAACAAAAGAACAATCACACCGAATTGCAATGGTGTGGAATTCTATGCCTTCTCAGCTATCAAAAGAAAATAAAAAGTTTCTTTATGGTGTAGTTAAGAAAGGCGGACGTGCAAAGGAATTTGAATTAGCAATTCAATGGCTTATTGACGCTGGACTCATAATTAAAGTAGGTAGAGTTACAACTCCATCAATGCCTTTAAAGGTTTATGAAGATTTATCAGCATTTAAACTCTATTTGTTAGACGTTGGACTTTTGGGAGCAATGGCAGAAATAAATCCAGTGCAACTATTATTGCCAAATAATATGAAAGAAAGCAAAGGAATGTTTACAGAAAACTTTGTTTGCACGCAATTAGCAACACAATTCAACTCTTCTTTGTTTTATTACAGCAAAGAAAATAGTACATTAGAGATTGATTTTTTTGTGCAAAAAGAAACGCAAATTATTCCGATAGAAGTAAAAGCAGAATTAAACGTGAAATCAAAATCGTTAAGCACAATTTTGCAAAATAACGAAGAAATGTTTGGCGTACGCTTTTCAATGAATCAATATCGCCAACAAGAAAAAATCGTAAATCTACCTTTGTATTGTGCAGAAGTATATTTCAAAGAAGATTAAAAAGAATTAAAATATAAAAACGCTTATTTTTCTTTCCAAATCTTAATAATTCCATCTCTTGAACCGCTGATAATTTTTGTGCCATCAGGACTATATTTTGCGGTAATTACGCTATCTTCGTGTCCTTTTAAGGTTTGAAGACAATTTCCGCTGTTTGCGTCCCATATTTTAATGGTTTTATCTATGGAAGAAGAGATAATTTGTTTGCAATCAGGACTATATTGTACAGAAAAAACGTAAGAAGAATGTCCTTTTAAGGTTTGCAGGCATATTCCTGTGTTTGCTTCCCATATTTTGATGGTTTTATCATCTGATGCAGAGACAATATACTTTCCGCAAGGACTATATTCTGCTGTATTAACGCATTTTGTGTGTCCTTCTAAGGTTTGCAAGCATTTTCCTGTGTTTGCTTCCCAAATTTTAATAGTAGAATCAAGTGAAGCAGAAACAATATGCCTTCCATCAGGGCTATATTTTGCAGAATATATGTCGCTTTTGTGTCCTTTTAAGGTTTGTAAGCAAGAGCCTGTGTTTGCTTCCCAAATTTTAAGCGTTTCGTCCGATGAGGTAGAGACTATATATTTTCCACAAGGGCTATATTCCGCTGAATGAACGTAAGAGGAGTGTCCTTTTAGAGTTTTGAGACTTTTTCCGCTGATAGCGTCCCAAATTTTTATGTTTCCATTGCGTAAAACAGAGATTATATGTTTTCCGTCAGGACTATATGATGCCGTTTTTGCATCTGCACTATACAACCTCTTGCCTTTAAGAGTGTTTGGACTGAATGGGTCTAAGGTTTGATGGTCTTTGTCCCAGCAAATGCGTTTTCTAACCGCACCTTCATTGCTAAATGATGTTGAAATAAAGAATCGCTTATGCTTTTCTATCACTAAACGAAGTTGATAATTGTTTGCGTTCCTTGTTTTAATCATTCTATCTTCCGCAACGCTAAGAATGTATTTCCCATCAGGGCTAAACTCTGCGGAATTAATGCGACTTTGACTTGATTTAATAGTTTTTACACACACAAAAGACTTTTGCCTTTGCGAAAAAGCACTTTGAAACGGCAAAGCAAAGAATAAAATCATCAAACCAAAGATTAAATAAATTTTTTCTTTCATTTAGTTGTCTTTTGATTTTGTTATAAAGCATTGTTCTTTGAATTTTTCATAGTCGTTGGAAGTGTCTGAGCAGAACGTTTTCTTACCAAATTGACCTCCAAAAATATTTCTTATTAAATCATATATTTTGTCTTGCTCTTCAAGCTCATATGCATTTTCCTCGTATCCATCTTCGAATTCATACTTCGGTTGAGAAATATTATCATAGAGAGTTGTGTATAATTCATCGGTATTTGGTTTATCTTTCTTGTTTTTAAAATGTCCAATAATTATATCAAATGCAATTTGAATAAATATTTCATCGCCATCACCGTATTTTAATCTGTCTTCTTCTGTAACGCAACAATTTTTTAATAATTTACATAAATTTGAATTGTTGTCAAAAACATCTTTTGCACTATGCTCTGTGTTTATGTTTAAGTATATCGTTACTAGATTTTTAAGGAAATTTTTAATGTTATTATTATCGATAATCATAGTGTAACATTCCATAGGAACATTGTAATCATCATAGTATTTCGTTTTATATATATTGTTTAGAAGCTTACTTAGATTAAGAATAAGTGTATTTTCTTTATCCTTGTCAAGTGTATCTATTTCGTTTATTTTTTCTTCTATGGCCTTTTTTATAGTTTTTGTTGCTTCATCTCTTAGACTTGTGTCATAAAAACGAGTTTCATAACAATTGGTAGGGAATTGTTTGCTGTTTTCAACAGCAAATATCGATAATTCAAATAATCCATAGAAGTAATTATTGTAACAAGGTGTATCTATTCCATCTGTATAAGGAAGATTAAAATTATGAAGAATGGATTCGTAAGATTTATTTTTTGTCCACTCTGCTATTAATTGTTTTGCGTTGTTGTTAGATGTGAAAATCTTTCTAAATTCTTCAACTGATAACTTAAAGTCAGAAAGATTTAGAGTAAAATATTTTTCATAACTTTCAATATAGCAAATACTTTGAACTAATGTTTTTATATGGGTTCCAAAAATTTGTTCAAGTATATTTGGTGTTAAAGGTTGCCAAAAGGGAGTGTCTTCAAATTTACCTCTTTTGTCGCTAATTTCATTTTTTGAAATTCCATTAAGTAGATAATATCTGCCATTACTCTTTACTAATATCTTTTCGGGCTCATTTTTTAATACATTATACGTTTTTTGATCATAAAATTGTAATAACTTTATCCATAATAAATCAATTTGTTTTACCTCTAAACGTAAAATAGTTTTTGATGCGTAGTTTCTATTAAACATATAATATTCACCGAACCTTTCTATTCGTCTATAATTATAGAGAATGTTTAATATTAATTCACGCTTGCTGTAATCAAGATTTGAGATCTTGTTTGTGAAATATTTGTTTTCAGAAATATCTTGTTTAGATATGATTTTTTTAAAGTATTCCCAAAGTTTGTGATCTGTAACTTTCAGTAAGGGAACTTCTACTTGGAATATTTTTTCTAAGTATGCAGAAGGGTCTTTGATTTTGTTTTCTTTTAGTACGTCTGTAACGTATTCTTTGTCGTAGGTTGCTATGTAGATTACGTTTCTGAAGTCTGCTGTGTTTCTTATTAGTCTTAGGATTTCAAAGACTTCGTTTCCTTCAAGTCGGTCTGTGTCGTCTATTAGGATTACTACTTTTTTTGGAAGTTTTTCTAATTTTTTGGAAATGTTTTCTTTTAATTTATTAAGACTATCATCGCCCGGCGTTAGGTCTAAGTCTATTCCGAAAAAGCTAAGGCTTGCTTTTGTCATTTTGTTTAGCAATTTTGCATATTTATTTAGATCTCTTGATAATGTACTATGCTTTGGCGATAATTCATTTATGAGAGTTGCAAAGAAATCTTGCGTAACTTGTTCGGGAGAGTTGCAAAGCCAAGGATTAAATTCTACGATTTCTGCAAAATCTTCCTTCTTTATTTCTTTTTTCATAGTATTGAGAAACGTACTTTTACCCGATCCCCATTCTCCTGTTATGCCTACTGCAAAAGATTCTTTACTTAAATCAGTATTTTTTAACTTTTTTACTAATGTTTCTGCGTATTTTATTTGATTGTCTTCAAGTTTTATTTCTGTATTGTCAACCGAAAAACCTTTTAATTCGGGTTTGTTATCTTGTTTGTAGATTAGTGTGTTTATAACCTCTTTTATTTCTTTATAAAAGTTACTGTTCTCTATAAATTCTTTAAAATAACCTTTGACTTTTTTTGCTATTTCTACTATGAATTTCCAGAAATTAGAAATAATAACAGGTATTAGAAAAAATTTAAAAGCCATTATATAGAATGAAACTTTCAGCAAAAATAGAAAAAAAATTTTGTAGTTTATTATGCCTACTATATTTGCGTAAGTAATGTTATTATCAAAAACTAAAATGCTGAATAAAAAAAGGATTATTCCCAATCTAAAAGGTCTAATGTCTTTATCTTTCCAAATTTTACGCCACCACCAGATTGCAAAACTTGAGATAATAAAACAAATAGATAGATTAAAAAGTTCTTTTCCGTTAAGGAAATCTGTGATATTTTTTATATTAAGCCAAGAATATAATTTTTCCGAAATACCAAGCCATATAGGTATCATTAAAATCAAAATACCTAATAAAATCCAATCACTTTTCTGCGCTCTTCTAAAAGATTGAATAATTCGTTTGCAATATTTCTGGATTCTTAGCAGCGCTTTATACCAATTTCTGTATTCTTTTTTGTCGTTTTCTGCCATAAAAAATACTTTTTTGCAAATGTAATCAAAATATTTTGCTTGCTTGTCAAATTTTTCTTTGTTTTAAAAAAATAATCCTTTGCTTTTTTTGAAAAAAACAAAGGATTATTTTATTTTTTCTTTGATTTTTTAATCTATTATGTATGTGTAATTTAAGCCAAGGTTGATTGTGTATTGTGTTTCGAGGCGATTGAAACCAAATTGGTAAGGAAGTGAAAATTCTATTCCAAATCCATGTTTGTGATCCATACTTATCATTAAGCCAACTTTTGGTGTAAGTCCAAATCTCCAACCATTTTGTCCTTCAAAGTCTCTTAGGTAGTATTCTTCTGTTGATTCCTCTGAGGAAAGTGAATAGTCGTATCGTCCCCATATTGTTCCAATTCCTAAACCTACGTATGGCTTGATTCTTTCGTTAAAGATATAATAATTAACGTTTAAAATCATTGGTACTTGGTGTGATGCCCAATTGTTTTTTGTTGGAACAAATGGTCGTTTGTATGCCATAGGAACGCAATAGTTGTATCCAAATTCCAATCCTATTCCAAGTTTTGTTTCTTGTAATTGAAATTCCAACGCAAAGTGGCTTCCGTAAATATAAGTGTTGTTTTTGGCAAAATCTCCTAAGGCAATTCCTCCCATAGGCTTTACTTGGAAGAATATATCGTAAGGTTCACCGTTTGCAAGTCTGTGTCTTTGTGAAAAAGCACATAGACTTGTTAGAATCAATGCTAATATTAAGATTTGTTTTTTCATAAAACTAATTGTGTTTCTTGTTATTTATTCCACGAATCTTTAAGTGTGCAAGCACGATTGAAGACAAGGCGATTTTCTTTTGTGTCATAATCGGTTGAGAAGTAGCCAAGTCTTTCAAATTGATACTTATCTAATGGTTTTGTGTTTGCAAGGAATTTTTCTAATTTACAATTTTCCAATACTTTCAAAGAATCTGGGTTTAGATTATCAAGGAATGTTTTTCCTTCTTCTACTTTGTCTGGTGCTTCGCTTTGGAATAATCTGTCAAATAGACGAACCTCGGCTTCAACATAGTTGTTTGCATCTACCCAATGAATAGTTCCTTTGACTTTTCTTCCATCTGGTGTGTTGCCTCCACGTGTTGCAGGGTCATATTCGCAATGTATTGTTGTAATATTGCCTTCTGAGTCTTTTTCTACTGAGGTGCATTTTACAATGTAAGCATAACGTAAACGTACTTCTTGACCTATTGCCATACGGAAGTATTTTTTAGGTGGGTTTTCCATAAAATCATCTCTTTCTATAAAGAGTGTTTTAGAGAAACTTACCTTTCTTGTTCCTGCACTTTCATCTTCTGGATTGTTTATCGCATCAAGTTCTTCGCTTTGTTCAGGATAGTTATCAATTACAAGTTTTACAGGATTCAAAACAGCCATTACTCTTTGTGCCTTTTTGTTTAAATCATCTCTTAGGGCATTTTCAAGGCGTGTGTAATCGATTATGTTATCTCTTTTTGCAACTCCTATGTCCTCGCAGAAGTTTCTGATACTTTCTGGCGTGTATCCTCTTCTTCTTAGACCGCAAATAGTTGGCATTCGAGGGTCGTCCCAACCGCAAACGTAGTTTTCTTTTACTAATTGTAAAAGTTTACGTTTACTCATTACGGTATAGTTTAGATTAAGTCTTGCAAATTCGTATTGATGTGAAGGGAAAATGTCTAATTGTTGTATAAACCAATCGTAAAGTGGCCTATGAACGTCAAATTCCAAAGTACAAATAGAGTGAGTTATATTTTCGATAGAATCACTCTCACCATGAGCGTAGTCATACATAGGATAAATTGGCCAAACGTCTCCTGTTTTGTGGTGAGTTGTGTGAAGAATACGATACATTATAGGATCTCGCATGTGCATATTAGTATGAGCCATATCAATCTTTGCTCTAAGAGTTTTTGTTCCGTCTGCAAATTCCCCATTTCTCATTCTTTGGAACAAATCAAGGTTTTCCTCAACGCTTCTGTTACGATAAGGAGAATCTTTCCCAGGAGTTTGAACTGTTCCTCTATTTTCCCTCATTTCTTCTAAGGTTTGGTCGTCCACATACGCTAATCCTTTTTTGATAAGCTCAATTGCCCATTGATAAAGTTGTTCAAAATAATCAGAAGCGTAATGTTCCTCAGCCCAATTGAATCCTAACCATTTTATATCCTCTTTTATAGATTCTACATACTCTGTATCCTCTTTCACAGGGTTAGTGTCATCAAATCGAAGGTTTGTTTTTCCACCATATTTCTTTGCAACACCAAAATTAAGGCAAATACTTTTTGCGTGTCCTATGTGTAAATATCCATTAGGCTCAGGAGGAAAACGAGTTATTATGCTTTTGTGTTTACCACTCTTTAAATCGTTTTCTATTATTTCTTCTATAAAATTAAGACTTGGTTTTTTTGCTATTTCTTCCTTTAATTCCATAACGTCAAACTATTTTTCTTTGATTTTAATTGCAAAAGTACGAAAATGATTTTTTATTTTTTAACTTTGCAAGCAAAAAATAATATAATATGTTAATAGTTGGCAATTGTTTAGTAAGCGAAGATATAAAAAATGAGGGATTTTCTTGCGATTTAACCAAATGTAAAGGTTGTTGTTGTGTAGAAGGAGACGCTGGTGCACCGCTTGAAAAAAAAGAAATTGAGATAATAGAAAATCTTTTACCAAAAATAGAGCCTTATATGGAGCCTAAGGCTGTTGAAATAGTGAAAAAAGAAGGCTTTTGGCTCAAAGACGATGACGGAGATTTGTGTACAAACATTATAGATAACAAAGAATGTATTTTTGTTAAATTTCAGGACGGTTTAGCTTTGTGTGCAATAGAAATGGCATACAGAAACGGAGATATTGACTTTATTAAGCCTATTTCTTGTCATCTTTACCCAATTAGAGTAAAGGATTATGGTGAATTTCGTGCCTTAAATTATCATCGTTGGGAGATTTGCAAGGACGCTGTATGCAAAAAAAGAGAAAATCCTTTGTACAAAACACTTAAAGAGCCGTTAATAAGACGCTTTTCAGAGAAATGGTACAAGGAGTTAGAACAAGCAATTGAGCAAGGACAAGATTATTAGACTAAGATGAACAATACAGAAAAATTTTTAGAGTTTCGCCAAAACTATCCTGTCTTTATTTACGAGAAATTTGAGTATGAAATAGAGCAAATAGGCTTAAAAATAAAGTTTACTTTCATTAACGGCGAGCATTGTTTTAGCCCAACTCTTTTTGTGGAGAAAAAACATTTTCTTTCTTTTTCTCACCTAAGTAAAGAACAACTTGACTTGCTTGTTTTCCACATGGGAATGGTTGAATTAGTCTCATATTGGAAAGCTTTTTGCTCTCCGAAAGTTATTATCAAGCCTTTTGCCCTTAGAGAAAAGCAAATAGAATTTTTTAAGAAACTTTACTATAATGGACTTGGGGAATTTTTCTATGTAAACGGCATAAACATTTCGCAAGAAGAGTTTATGACAATAGAAAACGCTAACAATACATATACAAATCTACAAAATTTTGAAACCTTTGACCAATATATTGTTCCAATTGGAGGAGGAAAAGATTCGGTTGTTACATTAGATTTACTGATGTCAGCAAATAGAGATGTCGTTCCTTTTATTATCAATCCAAGAGGAGCAACTGTGGATTGTTGTTCAATAGCAGGATTTAGTCAAGAAAAGACTTTGACTTGCAAACGAGCGATTGATGCTCACCTTTTAGAACTTAACTCTCAGGGTTGTTTAAATGGACACACTCCATTCTCTGCAATGTTGGCATTTACTACGCTTTTGATTTCTGCACTCACAAAAAGAAAATACATAGCTCTTAGTAATGAAGATTCAGCTTCGGAATCTACTGTCAAAGGCTCAGAGGTAAATCATCAATACTCTAAAAGCCTTGAATTTGAAAACGATTTTAGAAATTATGTCTCAGAATTTATCTCGCAAGACTTTTATTATTTTTCATTTCTTCGTCCTTTGAGCGAATTACACATTGCAAAACTTTTCTCAAAACTTAATTATCAATCTGTTTTCAAGAGCTGCAATGCGGGAAGTAAACAAAATATTTGGTGTGGCAAATGTCCAAAATGTTTATTCGCTTTTATAATTCTTTCGCCTTTTCTTTCAAAAGAAGAATTGATAGAAATATTCTCTAAAAACCTTTTTGAAGACAAAGATTTAGAAGAATACTTTTTACAACTCTGCGGAGAAAGACAGACAAAACCTTTTGAATGTGTAGGGACTATAAGTGAGGTGAGGGCGGCTCTTTCTTTGTGTTTGAGAAATAAAAGAAAGGATTTTGAAAATGATTATTTGATGAAAATATTTCAAAGAATTAGTAAAATAAATGAAAGAGTTAGCAAAATAAATGAAAGAGTTTTTTTTGAGTTGTCAAACAATCATAATTTACCTGAAAGAGATTTAGAAATTTTTTCAAATACTCACCTTGCAACTAAGCGTGCTGCACTTATAAAGCTCTTAAAACCTCACAAAATTGCAATACTTGGCTACGGCAGAGAAGGACAATCAACCCACAAACTTATTAAAGAACTTTTGCCAGAGAAAGAAGTTTTGATAGCAGATGATAAATCTCCTTTGGCAAACTGCACCTTACAAGATGAATGCTTGAAGAGTTGCACCTTATACATAAAGACTCCGGGCATTTCTATGAAAAAACTACAAGGGCTTGATAGAGAAAAAATCACATCTCAAACAGATATTTTCCTACAACTATATTCTAATCAAACAATAGGCATAACCGGTACAAAAGGTAAAAGTACGACAAGTAATTTGGTTTATAAAATTCTTTTAGATCAAGGTTTTGACGTGTTGCTTGCAGGAAACATTGGAGTGCCTCTTTTAGATATAATTTCAAATATTAAAGAAAATACAATAATTGTTGCAGAACTTTCGGCACATCAATTACAATTTATTCACACCTCGCCAAAGGTTTCAATATTGCTTAACTTATTTGAAGAACATCTTGATCATTTTGATAGTTATGAGCAATATAAAGAATCAAAATACAACATTGCAACCAAGCAAACAAAGCAAGGTGTTTTTATTTTCAACAAAGACTCAAAAGAAATCAACGCCCTTTTAGAAAAAACTCCATTGCAATCAAGACAAAAACCTTTTTCAAAAGAAGAAGCAACGATTGAGGCAAATTACTTAAAGGGAGAGCACAATAAAATGAATATTCTTTCTGCTATTCTTGCTTCACAAGAGTTTGGAGCAAAGAAAGAAGAGGCCGAAACTACGGCAAAAAACTTTCAACCCCTTGCTCATCGTTTGGAATACGTAGGAGAGAAAAACGGAGTTGTGTATTATAATGATAGTATAAGTACAATACCACAGGCAACAATAGAAGCGTTAAAGGCATTAAAGAAAGTTCAAACTCTTATACTCGGAGGAATGGATAGAGGAATAGATTATTCGCCTCTTGTGGAGCAAATAGGAGAGTTTGAAGTGAAAAATATTGCTTTTGTAGGTCAAGCCGGAAAGAGAATCTACAAAGAGATGAAGGAAAGGGCGAATAATTATAATTGTCTTTTGAGTGATGACTACAAAGAAATAGTTTCTTGGTGTAAAGCAAACACTCAAAAAGAAAAGATATGTCTTCTCTCGCCGGCTGCAAGTAGTTATGATATGTTTACAAACTTTGAACATAGGGGAGAGGTGTTTAAACAACTTATTAGTGAAATATAAAAAAGTAAATCAATATGAATACAGAAAATATTACAATTTCAAACGAAGAATTGAAATTTTTCAATCAATTAGCCAAGCAATTTCCAACCTTGCAAGCAGCAAGCACCGAAATAATTAAGCTAAAAGCAATTCTTTTACTGCCAAAAGGAACAGAACATTTTATGACTGACATTCACGGAGAGTACGATACGTTCAATCATATCTTGTCTAATGCTTCAGGAGCAGTGAAAAGAAAAATAGATGACGTGTTTGGACACTCTATTTCAGTGGCAGAAAAAAATCAATTAGCAACAATTATTTACTATCCTGTGGATAAACTCTCTCAATTAAAGAGCAAGGGCGTTGTAAATGAAGAATGGTACAGACTTACTTTGAATAAATTGGTAAGAGTAGCACGTCAAGTAGCAAAAAAGTACACTCGCTCAAAAGTTCGTAAGGCAATGGATAGCGAATACGCATTTATAATAGATGAATTATTAAACGAAACAACTTCCGACAAGCAAGCCTACTATGATTCAATAGTTGAAAGCATTGTTGAATTGAAACGTTCCGATAAGTTTATAGAATCTATTTGCGGATTCATAAAAAGAATGTTGATTGATAGAATTCACGTAATTGGAGATATATTTGATCGTGGACCAAGAGCGGCAGACGTGATGGAACTTTTGAAAAATCACCACGCAGCAGACGTTCAATGGGGAAATCACGACATTATATGGATGGGAGCAGCGTGTGGAAATAAATTTGACGTAGCAGAGGTAATTAGATTGACAGCAAGATATGGCTCGGTTGATACAATCGAAGACGATTATGGCATAAACCTAATGCCACTTGTAACTTTCGCTTTGAAAACCTATGAAAACGACCCTGCAATTCCATTTGTGCCAAAAGGAACAAAAGAAGAAAACTATCAAGATGCCAACGTGCGTTTGATGACAGTAATACATAAAGCAATAGCAGTAATAAGTTTCAAATTAGAAGGGCAACTTGTAATGCGAAATCCAAACTTCGATATGTCGCATCGTCTATTGCTCGACAAAATCGACTATGAAAAAGGAACAATTCACCTTGATGGCAAAGACTATGAACTAAAAGACGCATATTATCCAACAATTGACCCAAAAGACCCTTACAAACTAACAGACGAAGAAGAGGAAGTGATAGAAAAAATAAGACAATCATTCCTTAACTCACGCCGTTTGCAAAGCGATGTATCGTTCTTGTTCTCAAATGGTGGAGTTTATTCGGTTTGCAACAACACATTGATGCTTCATGGTTGCATTCCAATGAAGAATGAAACCGAATTTAAAGAATTTAACCACAAAGGAAAAATGGTAAAAGGCAAAGAACTACTTGATTGCTTAGAACAAACCGTAAGAAACGTGTGGGTGAATCGTTTTAATCAAACAAACGATGACAGAGACTATTTTTGGTATTTGTGGTGTGGTGCTTGCTCGCCAATTTTTGGTAAACACCGAATGGCAACCTTTGAACGCTACCTAATAGATGCAAAAGAACAACAAGCAGAAATATTAGATAAATACTACACTTATAGAAACGATGTAGCCTTTTGCGAAAGAATTTTAGCCGAATTTGGACTTCATAACGAAAAAGCAAGAATTGTAAACGGACACGTGCCGGTTAAAGTAAAGAAAGGTGAGAGTCCAATAATGGCAAATGGTAGATTACTTGTAATAGACGGCGGAATGTCGAAAGCATATCAAAAAGAAACAGGAATAGGTGGCTATACTTTGGTATCAGGTTCAAGCCGTTTATTCTTAGTTGAGCACGAACCGTTCTCATCTCCACAAGAATCAATAGAAAACGAAAGTGATATTATTTCAAAGAACTATTTGATAGAACAAAGAACAGAAAATATCCTAATAGGCGACACAGAACTCGGAGACGAATTAAGAGAACAAATCGCCAACTTAAAGAAACTTATTTATGCCTTCAACGAAGGATTGGTAAAAGAGAGATAAAAAAGGAAGAAAATCATCAAAAAATAATCTGTATTGCATA
>DEPQ01000076.1:0-11176 GCA_002358855.1 Bacteroidales bacterium UBA3388 | reverse complement strand
TATGCAATACAGATTATTTTTTGCATAAAAATTCGTAATATTGCACCTGAAAAACGAGTTGAAAGATGAAAACAATTATTTTAAATCAGCGAAAGGAACGTGATGAACTTGTTTCTCGTCCTTATTTGATGCGTAGAAATAACCAAAATGTAGAGGTGCTATTGAAAAGTCCTTTGATTAAGTTGATAACAGGTCCTCGCCGTGTTGGAAAATCCACACAAGCATTATTGATGTTGCGTAATAAAAATTTCGCTTACCTTAATTTTGATAATAATTCTTTATTGGAAGCATGGAATTCAGAACTTGTAATGAGAATGTTAGATGAGGTTTATCCTGATTATGAATATCTATTGTTAGATGAGGTGCAAAATCTTGAATCGTGGGATTTGTGGGTTAGTCAATTATATAGAATGGGGAAGAATTTGGTGATAACAGGTAGTAATGCAAAGATGCTTAGTAGTGAAATGGCAACTGTATTAACAGGTAAGTATGTTCAAATAGAGATGTTGCCATTTAGTCTTGAAGAATTTTTCGATTGGAATAAACTTGATTTACATTCGCCAAAATCGGAACAAAAAACAGATTTTATACTACTAATAGATGATTATTTAAAACATGGAGGTTATCCAGAGGTTGTTGCTTTGCGTCAATTATCTCATAGTTATCTTGATACCTTATTTGATTCTATTATATGGAAAGATGTGGCTAAGCGTCATAAAGTTCGTAATATTACAGACTTAAATAATCTTGCGATGTATCTTGTCTCTAATTTCTGTAATCCAATTAGTGCAAACGATTTGGCAAAAGAACTTGGATTGTCAAGTGTCAATACAACAAAAAAATATATGGATTATTTACACGAGCCATACCTTTTTTACTATTTATCACGCTACAATAATAAACTTAAATTGATGCAAAAAGCACCTCGAAAGGTTTATTTAGTTGATAATGGATTTATTACTTCTAAGTCTTTTTCTTTGAGTGAAAATCTTGGACGATTGCTTGAAAATCAAGTTTTCATAGAATTGTTACGCAGAGGCTATGATGTGGAAAAAACAATGTTTTATTATCGCTCACGAAACGATAAAGAAGTAGATTTTGTTCTTCGTAAAGCAAATAAAGTAGAAACTCTTGTTCAAGTATGTTATGATATGAGTAGCCCTAAAACAGAGAAACGTGAGGTGGAAAGCATTGTTGAATGTGCCGAAGAATTGAATTGCAATAATCTTATTATAGTAACATATAATGATAAAAGAGTTATAGAGAAGAAAGACTATAAAATAAACGTAGTACCAATATTAGAATTTTAATTGAAATGCTTTTGTAAAAAATGTTTTAAGAGAACAAATCGCAAACTTAAAGAAACTAATTTACGCCTTCAACGAAGGTTTTGTAAAAGAAAGATAAGGGAAAAGAAAGCCCGAAATTGTTAAAAAATCGGGCTTTAATGTGATGTTAAATATGTTTAATAAGTTTAATGATTGATAAGGTAAATAGTAATTATAGTTCAAATGTAATGGTATTTATAAAGTTCTTAATTTCATTTATTACTTTATTGCGTTTTTCATTATCATTATTGCGTTTTTCATTATCATTATCATTTTCATTATCATTATCATTATCATTATCGTTATCGTTATTGATATTGATTTTGTCTAGATTTACATACCAATAACAGAAATCATACGAATCTCCTGTTACGGCAAAACTATTGTGTATAAGTTCTGAAAGTGTTTTTGTAGAATCATCTTTCTCAAAATATATTAAGATTTTTTCAGGGTCTATTTTACTTATTTTAGATTTAATTCTTACTTGAATAATGTCTTCATCGTTTAGATTTAAACTTTTGATTACGTGTTCTTTACATTTGGGGCCACAAATTGAATCAATACGATATTTAATTATCTTTTCAACTATTTCTGTGGTGTTTTTCCCTTGAATTTTTGAAGGGGTGGCTTTAACTAGGTTAGGAATATTAGAAAAATAATCAAAAAAAAGTATTTTAGATTTCCACAATGGTTTGTGTTGAAATTTTCTACCAAGCCAACCTTTAATGTAATAATCATCTTCGCATGGAGTTTGTTTCATTAAAGCTATAAAATCATCGTCGCAAGGTTTGTGTAATTTATATTCTGTTTTAGGTAATGTTATCACGTCCCAAAAGGAAGTAAAATTACAAAGTTGTTTTAATGCTTCATCTCTTTCTATATTATTATTAAGATGATAAATAGCAGTTGTTTTCATTGCTTCTACTAGATAATGTTGCTCTAGAGATACTTTGTGGTGATTGATAACGTAGATATGTTGAAAATTTTTTATGTTTAGGACATTTTCAATTTCATTAAGTGCTTTTGGAGAAAATGATAGTTGATAATTTTGATTATTATTTTTTATGTAAATTGCATCTATTAAGCGTTGAAGATTAATAGAATAGTTGCGATATCCACCAGCCCAAACATCGCGACACACATAATCAAGTCTATCTGCATCTATAGAACCATGAAGAAGGTCTATCATTATGTTTTCAAATCTAGAGTTGTCTCGTTGTTGATCATTGTCGTTTGTAAATGGTATTCCAATAATCATTCTTACTAATAGAGTCCAATTTATTTCTTTATCGTCAAGTTCATTTTTGAATAGCTTTATAGCAACACAAGCACTTAGTAATTCGTGTGTAGCAGGTTCTTCTTTCCGTCGTTTGTAATCGTTCTCGAAAGTATTGTCTTTAAGTTCATTTTTTAATTCTTCATAAATCTCATTTCTATTGAAATAATTTTCAAAGGTATGAGAGAAAGGGGTGTGTCCGACATCGTGCAATAGACATGCTAATTTATATGTCTTTAAAATATCATATCCATAATTGGGAATAAATGGTTCTTTACGATTCTCTTCATCTATATGTTTGGCGATCATATTGCCAATATGATAAACTCCAATTGAATGAATAAAACGATCGTGCCGAGCAGAAGGAAACACTGTTCGGCACGAATTTTGTTCGATTCTTCTTAAACGTTGAAAATTAGGTGTGTCAATAATTTTGTCAAACCATTCTTTAGGTATTTGTATTTGCCCATGTACACTATCGAGTATCTTCTTCATGATTTCTTATAAAATCGCACAATTTTTCACCAGTTCTTTTAAATCTATCTCATTATTAATGGATTCGTAAATGCAATTGTATGTTTTTATTTTTTGCAGTAACTCTTCTGAGTAAGATATATGAACTTTAAAATTTTTATATGGGAAAGTTTCTTTATAAAGATTTGAAAATTCAATTAAACCAGAAAAGCCAAACCGTGTAAAAAGATTTTGATTAAATAACGTCTCTGTCATTTCATTAAAAGCTTGCACAGCTATTTGCACTTTAGGAACATTTGTTACTTTTTGAGTTTCTAAAACAACCTCAATGAATTGAGAAGGTGATATTTCCATTCTATTTATATGTTTAATTTGTATTTGCTTTTTTATAATTTTATCCCACAAAATTACAACATTATTTTGAATAAACGGTGTTTTGTTGATAAATTATCAACAATCTGTTAATAAAAAGGCATCTTAAACAACAAAAACGCTCGTAAGTCAAAATAAAACAAAGACTCACGAGCGTTTTTTGTTTGTATTATAAAATCAATTCTTATTCTCTCCCCATATCTTAACGGTTTTATCATCTGAACCGCTGATAATTTTTGTACCATTGGGACTAAATGCTACGGAATAGATACTATATTTATGTCCCTTCAAGGTTTTAAGGCATTTAAACTTACTTACATCTTGTGCATTCAATTTTTCAAATCCCACAAATAATGCAGTAAATACTACAATCAAACTAAAAATCTTAATTTTATTCATTTTCATCTTCCTTTTTAAAGGTTAATAACTTGCCCACAAAGGTATAATATTTTTCTTAAAGTACAACAAAATCTTATACAAACCCTTAATTTCCTCTTTCAAAGTTTTACTGACAAAAACCTTTATTTTGCGGAAATTTTGTTTTGTGATTTTTGCGAAATTTTTTGCGAAAAATTGATGAAAATTGAGGTGATTTTGGGGTAAATTATGGCTTTGGAGAGTGAAGTCTTTGAAAAAATGGAAAAAAGCAAAGAAATAATAAAATAAAACAAAGAAATAATTTATTAAAATCAAGAATTATTTGTCTGAAATCAAGAAAAAAATCATGCTAAATCAAAGAAAAATTTGACGTTTTTCTTTGAGTTGTTTTTTCTCTGTGCTTTTGTTATATAAAAAAAAGCGAGAACTAAGTCTCGCTTTTTTTTGTTTTATTTGTTTAGGTCTTTTGATTATAAGCCTAATTTTTTCTTCATTTCTGCTGATAAAGCGTTTTTGTTGATTTGAATGTCTATTGTTTTGTAGCGAACGAATGCTTCTGATGCATAGAAGTAGCCGTTGTATTTTCCGCTATCTCCCCATGAGTTTTTAACTTTGTAGAATTTGTTTCCGTTTGCATCTTTGAATAATCCTACTATGTGCATTCCGTGGTCATCTGTTGTAGAGAAGTTATCAAATCCTTCTTGTCTCATTTCTTGTGTGATAACTTTTTCTTTTGCTGTTCCATCAAATGCGTATGCAGCAGCTGCTTTTTCTGCTGGAGTAAGTTTTTCCCATTTTTCTTTTTCTGTTCCGCTAAGGTCTTTTTTGTCTGCATCTGGCACGATTGCAACTCCGTTTTTCCAAGAGAAACCTTTTTCACTTACGTCTGAGCCCCAACCGATTGTGTAGCCATCTTCAAGAGCTTTATCCATGATTGCTATCATTTCATCAAGGGTTACGTTGTAGATTTGTGCGTGTAACCAGTTGTCTGGAACTTCTAACATAAATGTTTCATAGAATGGGTGGTGTGTGAATGAACCTATTTCTATGTAATCATTGTAATCTAATCCAAGGCTTTTAGCAAATGACATTGGAGTGTATTCTTTTCCTTGGTAAGTGAACTTTTCTGGCATTGGTCCAAAGTATGAATCTAATAATGCGTTCAAAGCGTCTTTCCAATTTGGTGTTAATACTTTTCCGTTAGCAAGTGCTTTTACGAATCCTTCTAATGCTGGTGTTAAACCTGTGAAATCAGGAAGTTCTGTTCCATAATTCAATCCTCTGTATGCTTCTTCTGGAACTATACCATATTTTTTGATTATGTAAGGAATGTCTTGGAATGCTCCACCTTCTGCAAATGTTGCTGCTCCGTGGAATCTGATGTAACGTTCTGCTTTTTCCATGTAAGCATTACGAACAATCCACATTTCTGAAAGGTCTACTTCGCCTTTTCCTGCTTTTAATACTTCTGATTCAATGAAAGACAATGCTGAATAAGACCAACAAGTACCTGAACGGTTTTGATCTTTTACGCTTGTTGCAGGATTGTCTTTAATTGCAGTGAAAACATAGCCTTTTGGCTCTTCTTTTGCTTTTTTGTTTTTCTTTTGTGCAAATCCTGTTGAAGATAACAAAAGGATTGCAGCTAATAAATAAACTACTTTTCTCATTTTTACTTTTTATTAATTGATTAACATTACTGGCATAACTAACATTAAGATGTTTTCTTCGCTTTCTTTTGCTTCTTCTTCGTATGGAAGGATTATTCCTGCTCTATCTGGTGAAGAAAGTTCTATTATTACTAATTCTGAATCTACATTATTTAACATTTCAAGTAAGAAGTTTGCGTTAAAGCCTATTTCCATATCTTCTCCTTGATAGTTACAAGAAAGTTTTTCGGTTGCCTGTGTTGAAAGATCAGAATCTTGTGCAGAAAGCACTAAAGTGTTTTCGCTAAGAGTGAATACTTCTTGATTTGTTGCAGGATTAGCAAAGTAAGAAACTCTCTTTACTGAATCATACAACATATTTCTATCTATAATCAACTTATTAGGATTGTTTTTAGGAATAGCCATATTGTAATTAGGGTATTTACCATCTATCAATCGGCTTACAACACAATAATTATCAAATTCAAATCTTATGTTGTTGATATTATTATACCAAACTACATCAATATCTTCTGCTTTTGAAGCAAGAAGTTTATTAAGGAAACTAAGAGTTTTCCTTGGTAAGATGAAACTTTTTGCTTCATCGTGTTTGCAATCTGTTCTTGTGTATTTAACTAATTTATGAGCGTCAGTTGCAACAAAAACTGTTCCTTCCGCAGATTGTTCGCATAACACACCCGACATTTGAGGACGAATGCCTGTTGCATCTGTTGCAAAAATAGTTTTACTGATTGCTTTTGACACTACGCTTGAAGAAAATACACTTTTTTCTGCATTTTCAAGCGTGATTTCTGCTGGATATGTTTCAGCAGATTCTCCTACCAAGTTGTAAACCCCTGAATCTGCTTTTATTTCTATTGAATAATCTTCTTTTATGTCGATAATCAATTGTTGATTAGAAAGACTGCCAACAACTTCTGAAAATATCTTAGCTGGAATCGCAACTTCTTTAATACCACTTGTGTCAATGTTGTCTAAATCAAGTTTTACAGATATAGTTGTTTCTAAGTCTGAGGCAGTAATCACAAGAGCATTGTCTTTATACTTTACACAATAGTTTAAAAGTATTGGAAGGGTTTTCCCAGATGGAACAACTCCCGAAATAGATTGTAATGTGCGCGATAAAATACCGCCATGAATCATAAATTTCATATCTTAATATTTTTTATTGTTTATACTTATTTAATGATTTATTCTGTTAAAAAATAATAACTTGCTGGTTTTAATAAATTATCCAAAGTAAAGAATTGCATAATCAAAGTATCTTTGTTTTCAGAGTGAAGAGCATAGCAACGATTTACATCAAAAATTCTATAAAAATCATCTTCACCTTCTGCAATGCTTGTAGGATCATGGAGTTTTGAATAAGTTTTTAGGATATTTTCCTTGCCTTTTTCGTCCTTTACTGTCAATACAAAAGCAGGGGCTTTGCCAAAAATTGTGTCTTGTTCTAATTTACTTATGTTTGTAGCGACAGACTCAAAATTAACCTCAAAGCAACTTGATAAAAGAGCCTTTACTTTCAATGTATCAAAGGCTTGGAGTTTTTGTCCTGATTCTAAGAGAGTAAAATCAAAGCCTTCTCCATTCTTTGTGAGCATAAAACTTTCGCTCTTTTGATTTGGAATCTCTATCTTCAAAGAAGCAATCTCATCTCTGTTGTATTTGAAAACTGCGTGAGACTTCCAAAAATCTTCTAAAGCAGAAAAACGTGTAGAAAGATAACCTTTAAGTCTTGGAATATAGATAATACAAGGACTATCTTCGCCTTTAAGCATCATATAAGTACCCATATTATCTTGTGTTTCTGATCCAATGTATAAAGTCTTAGTTAGTTTTTCTCTTTTAAAGAGTTTTATAAATCCAAGGTCTATTGCGTGTTTGTCTTGATAGATTTTAACAGTCTTACCACTTGAAGCCAACTGCTTAATAATGTTGTTACGAGCTGCTTGTGCTATCGGCTCACGTATTCTCATAGATTTTAAGGTCGAAAGCAACATATCAACAACCTTTATATTAGCAGGGGAATTGTTTACCTTCCAAACACTATCTTCAACCTTTAAAATTTCAAGATGATTACCGTCTTTATCATCAATAATTACCTTTGTAATGGTTTTAGTGTCTTCAATGTGATAGTTTTGGTCTATTGTAGAGTTGTCTTTCAATAACAAAACCGCAACAACTACTACTATCAATAAAAAACTTACTATTAAAATTATTCTATTCTTTGTTTTTCTTTTCATTTTCTTTGATTTATTTTGTTTTTGTAAAGGTTTTCTTTCTTAAAACAGCCAATAATACACCGAATAACACTATTACAACAATAGGTAATGCAACATTTACTATTTGCCAAGCAGTTTTTTCTCTTTCTACTTTTGCAAGGTCTAAGTTTCTCATTATAACTTCTCTTGAACGCAAAGGAATTAAATCCTCATCTCCACAAAGATAATTCACACAGTTTACAAGAAACTCTTTATTTCCATACATCTTGCGAGTATATTTGTCATAACCCAAAGGAAGCAATTGACCGTTCATAAAATCGTTTCTTACCACATCACCATCTGCAATAACAATCATTGCAGTTGTGTCAGAAAAATCTTTATAAGCCATTTGAGAGTTTAATTCCATTTCAGGCGTTAAACGATTCTTAAATGCAGAGGAAAATTCTCCTTCTAATAATATTGCAACGTCTTTTGCACCAGAGTTAAATAGGCTTGCGTCTTGTTTTTGTTTTAACATTTGCAAAGAAACATTAACAGGAGAGTTTAAAACCCTTGTTCTGTTTGAACTTGATAAAAGAACAGTTTTCTTAGCAGGGCTATTAGTTGTGTCAATGCTTGAAGCAAACTCCATTTTTACAGGAGAAATTTTATCTGATATAATATGATTTGCATTAGGGCTTATCTCAGGGAAGAAATTCCAAGGATAATAAGTCATTTGTGGAGTATTGTTTTGATATTGTCCTGTTACGATAGGTATTTTTGCACATTGCATATCGGTAACCAAGTTAGTATTTAATTTAACTCCATATCTAAATAAAATATCATCAACACCTGTAAAATTACTTATTGCAAAAGTATTTGCTTGTGTTTGTAAACTATCCATTGAAACAAGCAAAGGATCTACCAACCAAAGCACTTTTCCGCCGTGCATAATATATTGGTCAATCAAATAAAGGTCTTTGTAAGAGAAAATAGAGGTTGGCTTGGCAATAACCAAACAATCAAACTTATTTTTAATCTTAACCAAATTAGGATTAACACTATCGTAAACCCTTTCGGTTAAAGCGTTTAATTTTTCGTTAATAGAAATAGAATCAACAGTGTAATATTCGCTCAAAGAAGAAATAAAATCCCAAATATTCTCTACTTGCCATTCTCCGTGTCCATAAAGAAAAGCAACTTTTCCTCTTTGCTGTGTTGCAACCGAACGAATTGCAGTATAGAGATTGTATTCTAAGTTTTCAATAGAGGCATTTACTATACCGTCTGAGGAAAAACCATTTTTTGAACTAATCAAAGGAACGATAGTTGTACGTCCTTTGTAAGTGATTTCTAAATAAGGGAAAATATATTGTTGAACTTGTGAATTATTGTTTGTCGATGTGGTTAAAAGAGGGCTAAATCCTTTTTCAAAAAGACGTTGATAAAACTCGTTTTTGTCTTTTGCGTTTTCAAAACTATTAGGATCTACAAATTCATATTCAATATCGTCGTTGTATGCACGAAATTGATCGAGCATTTCCTTGGTTTCGTTTCTTAATTTTTTGTATTCCGAAGGTATATCTCCTTCAAGATAACATCTAATAAAGACAATATCTTCTAAATTAGACATTAGTTTCTTAGAAGATTCTGAAAGAGTGTAGCGTTTCTCTTGTGTAAGGTCTATTCTTGCAAAGAAAAAATAACCAATCACATTTAAAAATATAATAATCACCAATCCCAAAACGAGTTGTAGGATATGAGATTTCTTAACGTCTGCCTTAACGCTACTTGGCTTAAAAATCGCTTTCCAATTTATCTTTTTCATAAAAAAATACTCTACTTTTTCCAGTTTCTACTTTCTAAACACAACTTTGTTAATAATAAGAAAAATCCTATTGCACTCAAATAATAAATCACATCACGAGTATCAATAACTCCTCTACTAATAGAAGAATAATGATGATTTATTCCCAAAGAACGAATCAATAAATCTATTTCAGAGATAATAGGAATTCGAGCCACAAATTCAAATCCAATATACATAAAAGCACAAAGGACTACCGAAAGAATGAATGCGATGATTTGATTGTCGGTTAGCGAGGAACAAAAAATGCCTATCGCTACGAAAATAGCACCTAAGAAAACCAATCCTAAATAAGAGCCCATGATTCCTCCTAAATCAAGATTTCCCTTAGGACTTCCTAATTGATAAACCGCTATAATGTAAATTAAAGTCGGTAAAATAGAAATGATTACAAGAATAATGCCTGCCAAAAACTTTGAAAAAATGATTGAAATATCACTCAAAGGCTTAGTAAGTAAAAGTTCAATAGTTCCGTTCTTTTTTTCCTCGGCAAACATCTTCATTGTGATTGAAGGAATCAAAAACAAGAAAATCCAAGGAGCCAAAAGAAATAGTCCATCTAATCCTGCAATGCCATAACTAAACACATTGAAATCTCCTTCTATAATCCACAAGAACAAACCGTTGAATGCTAAAAAAACAACGATTGCCATATAACCTATCAGTGAAGAAAGGAATGAATTTAACTCTTTTTTTAGTAGTGTAAACATTTATTTTTCAATTTAAAATAGTTTACAAAAATACTAAAAAAACAAATATTGACAAAATACTAAGAAGAAAAATCACTTTCCTTTATCTCAAACAAACACGCATCGTTTTCTTGTATTCCGCCTCTCTCTATAATAATCCAATCACTTAGACGATAAAATTCTCTTTTTTCAGCTTCAAATCCCATTTCCTCCCAAATTCTCAACACATCTTGCGATTCGTTGTTTTCTCTTACTATAACAAACGAACAATCAATAGCCTTTTTTAATCGCATTTCGTGATGCCATTGAGTATACTCTCTACAAGTTCCTTCACTCTTTCCTCCGTCTAATAAAATGAAAGATTCTTGCGGTTCTAAGACGTGTTCTATTGTATCCATTTGCGAATAATAACCATCATTCTCAACATAAGAATAAGAACCGTAAGCAAGATATTGCACAATTACTTCCTTATCGGTACAATTCTTCACAATAGCCGTAGGAAAAGCCTCTTCATCTTCCCCAATCATTATGTTTACATCAATGCAAGAGGAGAATAAAAATATAGATAATAAAACAAATAGAATCTTTTTCATAAAAATATTGCATTTTTAGTTAATAAAATCGCTTTCTTTAATCTCAAAAACGAAAGCATCGTTATTTTGATTACCACCATTTAACTTTCTTTTCCAATCAGTCAAACGAAAAAATTCCCTAAGAGGAGAAGTAATATCATAATTCTTTGTCCAAATCCTTAAAACCTCACTCTCGTTTGAAGCGTCCTTTACTAAAAGAGTGTCATTACTTGGTTTATTATAAAAAACCCAATCAAGATGCTCTTGTGTGTAAGGATCGTCCTCATAACCATCGGTTAAACCACCTTCATGAAAACAAAAAGTTTGTTCAGGCAAAAGATTGATTTTT
>DEPQ01000077.1:18177-67592 GCA_002358855.1 Bacteroidales bacterium UBA3388 | reverse complement strand
TAGTTGTCGCTTTTCTTTGAATTGACTCTTCCACTTGCTGCAAGAATTACAGTCTTTGAAGAATCTAAAACGCTCAATAATTTTTCTAAGTCTTCGTTTCGAGATTTTTTTTCAAAGGAATAATAAATTATTTCTTTGTATTTTTTTGCTTGTTTAATGAAACAGGAATAGTCTTTATCGTCTAAACTTACGAAAATTACCTCATTTGTGTCTTTTTGAGAGAGTGGAATAATGTTATCTTTATTTTCTAAGAGTGTAAGAATTTTTGGTGCAATGCTATCGCATAGTTGTTCTATTTCTGCTTTTTGTTTTTTTGTCAATGCCTTAGGTTCTGCTTTCAGATTCATTACTCCAAGTCTGTATTTCCATTCCAAAACTTTTCTACACTTTTTGTCAATTAGTTCTTTGCTTAATTCTCCGTTTTCAATCGCTGAAAGAATTGCATTCATTGCAGAATCTGTGTTATTAGGCATAAGAAGAATATCTACACCTGCCTTTAATGCCAAGACTTGTGCTCTTCCGTCAGGGTAATCGTTTGTTAGTCCTTTCATATTCATTGCATCGGTGAAGATAAGTCCTTCAAATTTTAGTTTATCTATCAAATATCCTTGAATTATATCGGGGTTTATTGAAGCAGGATAAGAGTGTTTTTTGTTTAAAGCAGGAACATTTAGGTGCGCAATCATTGCTCCCCAAACTCCTTTTTCTATATTGTATTTGAAAGGTATTAAATCGACAGTGTCAATGAAGTCTTTGCTGTGAGATATTGTAGGAAGACTAAGGTGAGAGTCTAAATCTGTGTCGCCATGTCCTGGAAAATGTTTGATAACCGCCATTACGTTGTTGTCTTGCAAGCCTTTGATGTATTGTTCTGAAAGAAGTGAGACACGCCACTTATTTTGACCGAATGATCTTGTGTTTATAACAGGATTAGCTGGGTTAAGATTTATATCAACCGCTGGTGCGAAGTTTATATGTATTCCAAGAGTATTGCATTGTTTTCCAATAATATTTGCTTGCTGATAAACCAAAGAATAATCACTTGAATCCAAAGCCCCAAATGCCATTGCTCTTGGAAAAGGTGCAAGGTCAGTAAGTCGCATAGAAAGACTCCATTCTCCGTCTATTGAAACAAGTAAAGGAATCTTGCAAACTGAGTTGTATTTGTTTATAAGTTTTGGAAGATTATCGCTTTTGCCTTTGAAAAAACACACTCCTCCAACTTTATTTGAGTCAATGTCTTTTAAGATTTTTTCGCAATATTTTTTGTTTAAGTCAGTATCTGCTCCTATCATTATGAGTTGTCCGACTTTTTCTTTGAGAGTCATTTGCGACATTAACTTTTCTATTTCTTTCTCCGAGTTTTGAGAAAAGCAAGCAAATGAAATAAAAAGGCAAATAAGTAATGTAAAGATTGAATGTTTCATATAATACTACGTTTTTTGTGTTGCAAAGATAGTTATTTTACTTTTATTTTGTATTTTTGTACGATTAAATAGAATAATTTAGTGATTTATGATAAGTATCGAAAGACTTTTGACGATAAAACCTGAAGTATCAAAACTATTTGTTTTTCTTAGACAAGAAAATGAGTTGATTACTTCTAAATTCGTTGAACATGATATTTTGAATTTTGTCAATCAACAAATTCAAGAAAACGATAAGGATTTTTTTGCTTTCAATCATCTTGGTCATTCTACACTTGTGGCACTTGTCAAAAAGAATGATGATGTTTTTATGCAGGTTGAGGCATTTAGAAAACTTGGTGCTAAAGTTTTAGATTTCTGTGATAAAGAGTATATAAAGGATTTACAGTTTGTAAGTGAGGTTCAAAAAGAATTTGCAATGGGATTTATTGAGGGAATGCTACTTGCAAGTTATACCTTTGATAACTACAAAACTGATCCAAAGCAAATGATTCACCCTTTTGATAATTTGTTTGTTATAAACCCATTTGTAGAAAATGAAGATATAGAACAATCAATTGTTGTGGTAAGGGCAGTTGAAAAATGTAGAGATTTGGTAAACGAACCTTATTGTAGTTTAAATGCAGAAGGGTTAGCAACAGCGTTTGTAAACATATCTCGCGAGGCAGGAATTGATGTAGAGGTTTGGCACAAGGATAAAATTGAGCAAGAAAAGATGGGTGGACTTCTTGCCGTCAATCAAGGAAGTATTGACCCACCTACATTTACTATTATGAGGTATCGTCCAGAGGGTTCAGCAGAATCTCCTTTGGTATTGGTAGGAAAAGGATTGGTTTATGACACTGGCGGTTTGAATTTAAAGCCAGGAGATTATATGAATGACATGAAAGAAGATATGGCAGGCGCTGCAATGATGGCAACTGCAATTTATGCTATTGCTAGTTTAGGTTTACCAATTCATGTCGTTGGATTATTCCCTTCAACCGACAATCGTCCAGGACAAAACGCATACGCAAGTGGAGATATCATCAATATGTATGACGGAACTAATGTTGAGGTTGTAAATACCGATGCAGAAGGACGATTAATATTAGCAGATGCTCTTTCATACGCTAAAAAACTTTCTCCATTCTTAGTTGTAGATGCTGCAACTCTTACAGGTGCTGCTGCAAGAGCAATTGGCCCATACGGAATTGCTACTGTGGAACAAGATGCAAAACAATATCTTGAACTAATGAAACAAGCAGGAGAAAAAACTTACGAAAGACTTGTGGAATTTCCTTTTTGGAGCGAATATGATGAATTGATAAAATCAGATATTGCAGATATAAAAAATTGTGGTCCTGGTGAAGCAGGTATGATTACTGCTGGAAAATTCTTAGCCCACTTTACAGATTATCCTTTTATTCACTTGGATATTGCAGGTGTTGCAATGTTTGAACGAAAGAGAGATTACATTCTCAAAGGTGCAAGCGGATATGGCGTAAGGTTAATAGTAGAATTTGTAAAAAGTCTTATTGAAAAACAAAACTTATAATTAGAAAATAAAATGAGCGATATAAATAGAAAAAATTTTAATTCAGAAAGAAAACATAAAGAAAGTGAAAATATAAAGTTAGGAATATCACACGGAGATATCAACGGAATTGGTTATGAGGTGATGTTGAAGTGTTTTTCCGATAACAGAATGTTTGATTTCTGTACTCCAATTCTTTATGGTTCTTCAAAAATTGCATCATACCATAAAAAACTAATAAATGCTACTGATTTCCCTTTTGTAAACATAAGAACAGTAGAACAAGCAGAGCCAAACAAGTTCAATATCTTAAATATAATTCAAGAAGAGGTTAAAATAGATATAGGACAAGCCACAGAAATTGGTGGAAAGTTAGCAGCAATGAGTTTAGATACTGCTTGCAGAGATTTAATGAATGGAAAGATAGATGCACTTGTAACAAATCCTATCAACAAAAAGAATATTCAAAGCGAAAAGTTTAATTTCCCTGGACACACTGAGTATTTGACAAAAATGTTTGGTGTAGATGAAAGTTTAATGATAATGACTTGTAATAATTTGCATATAGGAATTATGACAAATCACTTATCGCTTTCACAAGTTCCTCAAGTTATTACAAAAGAGTTAATATTACGCAAACTAAAAGTAATGAATGACTCTTTGAAACGCGATTTTGGAATAAGAATGCCAAAAATTGCTGTTTTAGCACTTAATCCTCACGCAGGGGATAGAGGATTGATAGGAAATGAAGACGATGCTGTTGTAGCACCTGCAATACAAGAGGCATTTGATAAGGGAATTTTAGCATTCGGTCCTTATCCTGCTGATGGATTCTTTGGAAACAGAACAATGAAAGACTTTGATGGAGTAATGGCACTTTATCACGACCAAGGTTTAATACCATTTAAACTTATGAGTTTTACAGAAGGCGTGAATTTTACAGCGGGATTGCCATTTGTTAGAACATCTCCTGCTCACGGAACAGCCTATGAAATTGCAGGTAAAAACATTGCTTCGGCAGATAGTTTTAGAAATGCAGTTTTCTTAGCCTTAGACATTACCAGAAATAGAAGAGAATTTGATGAACTTACATCTGATACATTGAAAAGAGTAAGTAGAGAAAATATAGTGGACGAAGACATTACCTCAGAATTGGAAAAAGACGATAATGAACCAACAATCTAATCTTATTCAAACCAAAATTGAAGAATTGCGAAGACAACTCAATAGATATAACTATGAGTATTATGTCTTAGACTCTCCTACAATAGAGGATAGGCAATTTGATATTTTGATGCGAGAATTAGAAGATTTGGAAAAGCAATATCCTCAGTTTCAGTCTCCAAATTCTCCAACGCAACGCGTAGGCGGTCAAGTAAACAAAGGATTTGTTCAAGCAGAGCATAGTTTTCCTATGCTTTCTCTTTCAAATACCTATTCAAAAGAAGAGTTAATTGACTTTGTAAATCGCACTTCGCAGTTGTTAGATGGCGAAAAATTGGAATGGGTATGCGAATTGAAATATGATGGTGTTGCAATCAGTCTATTATACGAAGAAGGAAAATTTGTAAGGGCCTTAACACGTGGCGATGGTGTGAAGGGCGATGAGGTAAGCGATAATATAAGAACGATAAAGTCTATTCCGCTTGAATTATATGGCGAAAACATTCCATCACGCTTTGAGATAAGAGGAGAGGTTGTCTTTCCACATAAAGCATTTGAAGACTTTAATCTAAAAAGGACTGAAAACGGAGAAGAGCCCTTTGCAAATCCAAGAAATGCCGCTTCTGGAAGTATAAAACTTTTAGATTCCAAAGAAGTAGCCCAAAGAAAATTGGAATGTTTCCTTTATTACATAATAGGAGATGGTATAAAAGAAAACTTACATTACTCACGCCTTCAACAAGCACGTTCATGGAATTTTAATGTTCCTCAATTTGTTGCAATAGCACAAGGAGTTGATGAGATAATGGAGTTTATAAATTATTGGGACGAGCAAAGAAGTAATCTACCTTTTGATATTGACGGAATAGTTATTAAACTAAACGACACAAATCAATGGGAAAAACTTGGTTCCACAGCAAAAAGTCCACGTTGGGCAACAGCCTACAAATTTAAAGCAGAACAAGCAAAAAGTAAACTTTTAGAAATAGAATATCAAGTAGGAAGAACAGGAGTCATTACGCCTGTTGCGGTTTTTGAACCTGTGAAACTTGCGGGTACAATCGTTAAAAGAGCGAGTGTTCACAATGCAGAACAAATCCAAAAATTAGATATACGAGAAAATGACACTGTAATAATTGAAAAGGGTGGCGAAATAATTCCAAAAATTGTTGGAGTAGAAAGACAAAACACTCAATCAATTTCTCAACCTATTCAGTTTATAGAAAATTGTCCTATTTGCGGGGCAAAATTGATTAAAGAAGAAGGAGAAGCTGCACATTACTGTCCGAATTACAATCATTGTCCGCCACAAATCTTGGGAAGATTCCAACATTTTGTTTCAAAAAAAGCAATGAACATTGATTCGCTTGGAGCAGAAAGAATAAAAATACTTTTCTCAGCAGGATTGATAAAAGATTTCTCTTCATTCTACACCCTAAAACAAGAAGATATAATAGGACTTGGTTCGTTTGACAAAGAAAACAAAGCAAATATTCAAGAAAAAGGAGCAAACAATATAATCCAAGCAATAAATAAATCAAAAGAAGTAGAATTTGCAAAAGTTTTATACGCCTTAGGAATAAGATATGTAGGAGAAGTAACAGCAAAACGATTAGCACAAACTTTCAAAAACATAGATTCACTTATTAAAGCCTCAAAAGAAGAATTGATGAGTGTGGAAGATGTTGGCGAAAGAATAGCAAACTCACTTTTAACTTATTTTTCAGACCAAGATAACTTAGAGTTAATTGCAAAACTAAAAGACTTAGGATTACAATTTGAAATAAAACAAAGCGAAAAGACAAGCGAAAAACTTGCAGGTTTAGCCTTTGTTGTTAGTGGCACTTTTTCAAACTTTTCAAGAGAAGAATTAAAGAAAATAATTGAAGAAAACTCAGGTAAAATTCTTAGCGGAGTTTCCTCAAAGACCGATTATTTGATTTGTGGCGAAAATACAGGGCCTCAAAAAAAGAAACAAGCCGAGAAATTTGGCGTAAAAATGATTGAAGAACAAGAATTTATTGACAAACTTAAAATAGGAGATTTTTAATTTGGCAACTATTGCATTTCATACTTTGGGTTGTAAACTTAATTTTGCAGAAAGTTCCGATTTAGCAAGGAGATTTTCTGCCGAGGGGTACAATCAAGTTGATTTTAAGCATAAAGCCGATGTTTATGTGTTGAATACCTGTACAGTAACTCAAATTGCTGAAAAAAAATGTCGCAATGCTATTCGTCAAGCACACGCTCTTAATCCCGATGCAATAATTGCGGTTATAGGTTGCTTTTCTCAACTTAATCCACAAGCAATTGAAGCAATAGAAGGGGTTGATATAATTTTGGGAAACGATGATAAACACAAATTAGTTGAATATGTGTTGAATCATCACAAAACAAATTCACCCGAAAATAAAGTTTTTGACATTTCTCGTCTTAAAACATTTTACACTTCCTATTCTTCTGATGACAGAACTCGTTCTTTCCTAAAAGTACAAGATGGTTGTGATTATTTTTGCACCTATTGTGCTATTCCTTTTGCACGAGGTAGAAGCCGAAACGAAGACATAGAAACAATAGTAGGCTGTGCAAAACAATTAGCCAAAGAAGGAAAGAAAGAAGTCGTTCTTACGGGAGTGAATATTGGCGATTTTGGAAAAAGCACCAATGAAACATTTTTAGATTTAATAAAACGCCTTGATGAAATTCAAGAAATTCAAAGATATAGGATTTCAAGCATTGAGCCGAACCTTATAACAGAAGAAGTAATTGACTTTTGTGCAACATCAAGAGCCTTTTTACCACATTTTCATATTCCTTTGCAGTCGGGAGACAATAAAATCCTAAAACTAATGCACAGAAAATATGAAAGAGAACTTTTTGCAGAAAGAGTAAACTACATAAAAGAAAAAATGCCTTACGCTTTTGTTGCAGCAGATGTAATAGTTGGATTTCCACAAGAAACAGAACAAGATTTCCAATCAACATATAAATTCATAGAATCATTGCCTTTGGCATTCCTTCACGTCTTTACCTATTCGGAAAGACCAGATACTATTGCAGCAAAAATGCAAGGAAAAGTACCAATTGCACAAAGAAGAGAACGAAGCAAAGAATTACAAAATTTATCCTTTGAAAAAAAATTACAATTCTTTGAAAAAAATCGCGGAAACAAAGGAAAAATTCTTTGGGAAGCAGACAATGAAAACGGAATGATGTTTGGATTTACCGAAAACTACATAAGAGTAGGCAGAAGATTTGAAGAAAAATATATAAATCAAATAACAGAAGAAACATTATTAGAATTAGACGAAAGTAAACAATATTATAAATTATAAACACAAAATAAAAACACTAATAAAAAATGAGAAAAATATTATTACTCTTAGCAACCATAATTGGTTTGAGTTCATGCAAATCCTTAGAACCAGATTTATTTGCACCAGATTATCAAAACGTAAGCCTTTTGCCACGTTTAACTTGCTGGATAGACCAACCATCGTTTGAAAACGCATACGGAGCAAATTCTTACTCAGTAAAAGTTTCCGATGACTTGCGTACACCATACGGATTGACAGAAACCCCATACGGAAAAGGCGTTTTTGAAATCACAGAAAAGACAAAACTCTACACAGCCGAAAAAAGAATACAAGATGCTGCTGATGTATTTGTTAATGAGGTTGCAAACAATATCTGTGATCCTACAACACGCCGTCAAGGCAACATAGTGTTGCGAGCAGGTGCGATTTACAACAAAAATAACTATAAATGGTCGTGGTTAAGTGGTTTTACATTTGGTACACTTAATCTTTTTGGAATGCCATTTTGCTCAAACACAACCGAACTTGAAGTAATAGTAGAAATATATGATGCAAGAAACAATTTAGTAGCCAAATTCAACGAGCGAGGTTATGCAAAAGAATACATGGCCTTTTATCACGGATACTATGAGTTTCAAAGAAGAGCAGCAACCCTTGCATTACAAGACGGATTGATGAAGATAAAAGAGTTAATTGAAAAAGACAGTCAAGTAATCAGAGCAAAATTGAGATAAACTTGCGAAATAAAAGCAAATGTGAATAAAATCTATGTTTTAAACTTACTAATAATTACTTTTTTTGCACTTTCACTACAAGGGCAAGACGTTCACTTTTCCTCAATCAACGCAAACGATATGTATTTCAATCCCGCAAAGACAGCATTCACTGATACAGATTTCAAAGTCGCCACAGCCTATCGCAATCAGTGGCAAACCGTTTCCACAAACGGTTATAATACAACTTTATTCACAGCCGAAGCACGAATATTGAGCAGTAAAAAATACAGACACTCTTTTGGAATAGGCTTAGGTTTTCTTTCCGATGTAGCAGGTACTTTAAACTTTGGTCAAAGACAAATGTTTGTGAATTTATCCTATAATAAACAAATAGAAAAACGTAATAATCATTTCATTTCCATAGGAGTGCAATTAGCAAATAATTATTGGTCATACGATGCGACTAATGCAGATTTTGGACAAAGTCAATCGGATTGGGAAGGTATTCTTTTGTCAAATTTATCCTATAATGATATTTCCTTAGGTGTTCATTGGCAGATAGAGCCGAGCGATATGCAAACCTTAGCCGCAGGAATAGCCGTTTTTCACTTAACTCAGCCGGGTTTAAGTTTTATTGACGAATTGAATCTTAATGAAATAAAACTAAAACCTCGCTATTACGGATATGTCAATTATTTGTTTCCAGCTTCGGTTGCCTCCAATGTTCATTTATCAGCAAGACTCTCTACTCAAAACGATAACTATGAAATCATAGCAGGTGGAGATTATCTAATAGATATGTCGAATACTATCTTTGACCAAAACAATATAGGAGCAGGTCTTTACATTCGTTCATTAGATGCAATAATTCTTACATTAAAATATCAATTCAATAGCCTAAATGTAGGTTTAGCCTATGATATAAACATCTCTGGTCTTTCGCAAGTTTCAAATACTTATGGTGGATTGGAGATTTATTTAAGTTATGGATTTAATAAATTTTCGTATAACAAAAAAATAAGAACAATACCATGTCCAACATTTTAAAAACCTTAGTTCTGTTGTTTGTATTCTCAGCAACAGTATGCACAAATGATGCAATAGCACAAGAAAAGTATGCAAAGGCATACGAAGAAAAAGGAGATAAAGCATTTAACAAGGGCGATTATCAATTAGCTTTGGAAAATTACCGAATGGGTAAGAAGTTTATTCTAAATCCTCTTAGACTTAATTACAAGATTGCAGAGGTTTGTAGAATGCAAAAAGACTATGACAAGGCAGAATATTGGTATCAAAAAGTTTTAATAGAAAGTGATACTTTGGATATAAATAAAACTTTTCCTTATTTATATCTTCATTTGGCAGAAGTTGCAAAATGCAACGGCAATATAGTGCAAGCACAACATTTCTTAAACACTTGCTTGCTTGATTGCCCAGATATAAACATAAGAAAGCAAGCAAAACAAGAATTAGAAACTCTTCGTTGGATTTTCGACAACGATTCCCCAGAAGAAAATACAACCGTAGTAAACTTAGATCATAATGTAAACGACAAATTCTCTCAAAGCAACACCTTTGTTTTAAGAGATAGTGTTCTTTACTTTACTTCCCCAATCTATAAGGAAGAAAGCGAAGATGGAGAATTGTTTTACACCGATGTTTACAATCAAATATTCTACTCATTCATAGATGAAGATTTCTATACTCCTGCAAAACCAATAGAAATAGGCAATGTAAATAACAAAAAACGCAATATCTCAAACTTTTTCTTTGACACACTTTCCAATGCGATTTATTTCAATCAATCAGAGTTTAAAAATGGAAAGGAAATCTCTCAAATCTATTACACACAGTTTAGTAAAAACAAATGGAGTAGTCCAAAAATTGTAAAACAAGCATACGACAAAAAATCTTCCAATTCTTCACCAATCATAGTTCGCAATGAAACAGGAGAAACCTTTATGTACTTTGCTTCAAACAGAGTAGGAGGATTTGGAGGTTATGACCTATGGTATGTAAACCTTACAAACCCTGACTCAAAGCCTGTAAACTTAGGAAATGTCATTAACACAGAAGGAGATGAGATAACACCGCATTATTGTGATGATGAATCTATGCTTTATTTCAGTTCAAACTATCACAAAGGCTTTGGAGGATTTGATATTTTCCGCAGTGAAGGAGCCTTAAACCGTTGGACAACACCAGAAAACTTGCTTCAACCAATCAATTCTCCTGCAAATGACATCTATCCTTTTATAAACATAAGCGGAGAACAAGGTTATTTCACCTCAAACCGTAAAAGCGAAAACAATACCAAAAACAAAACTTGTTGCAATGACCTATATCGTTGGGATAAACACTTGCCAAAAGTTCCAACTCAAAAAGTAGTAGAACAAAAAGCAAAATTCAATCCTGTTTTTGACTTACCTATTGCATTATATTTCCATAATGATGAACCAAATCCAGGAAGCACTTCTCCAACAACTGAAAAAAGTTATCAAGAATGCTACAAACAATATAGATTACTAAGCAATCAATATAAGGCAAATTCAACACGTGGATTAGCAGATAGTTTGGAAGCCCCAGCACTTGAAAAAATGGAAGAGTTCTTTAAAGAAAAAATTGACAAAGGAATGATAAAATTAGACCTTTTGGCAGAATACCTTTTAGAACAAGCACATGCAGGAAAACAAATCACACTTCACGTAAGAGGATACGCCTCTGCACTTCACGAAACAGAATATAACTACATTCTATCAGAGAGAAGAATTGTTAGTTTAGAGAATTATTTGAAAACTTGGCAGAATGGCCGTTTGCAACCATACTTTGAAGTAGGTAGAATCACTATTGAGAGAATGCCAGTAGGAAAATTAGAAAGTACCTCAGAGAATCCAACCACATTAGAAGAAAAACGCCGTTCGGTCTTTACGCTTCAAGCAATGCAAGAAAGAAGAATAGAAATCAGAGTGGTGAATGTGAAATAATAAAGAAAGAAAAAGCAACCAATTTTGGTTGCTTTTTTTATTTTTTTTCTTTGCTTTATTTTGAGGCTATCTCTCCATATAAATCAAACTCTGCGGCATCGGTGATTTTTACTTGGTAAAAGTTTCCGATTTTTACTTTTTCTTCTATTGAAATCAAGACTTCGTTATCTACCTCTGGAGAATCAAATTCTGTTCTGCCAATCCAAAATTCTCCTTCTTTTCTATCTATCAATACTTTGAAGGTTTTGCCGATTTTCTTTTGATTTAGTTTAAGGGAGATGCCTTCTTGCAAAAAGGTTAGGGCGTTTAAACGTTCATCTTTTTCTTCTTGACTGATGTTATCCTCTAATTTAAATGCGGCAGTGTTTTCTTCGGCAGAGTAGGTGAAGGCTCCCATTCTGTCAAACTTTGTTTGCTCAACAAATGTCTTTAATTCTTCAAATTCTTCTTCGCTTTCCGATGGATAACCTACAATTAAGGTTGTGCGAAGACATACTTGTGGAATTTTTTCTCTGATTTTATTGATTAAAGTCTTTATTTCTTCGCCTGTTATGCGTCTGTTCATTGAGTTAAGCAAACGATTGTTTATGTGTTGCAAAGGCATATCAATGTATTTGCACATTTTTGGTTCGTTTGCCATAAAGTTAATCAATTCATCGTTGAAATCGTTAGGGTAGGAGTATTGCAAACGTATCCATTCTATTTGTTCTATTTTTGCAATCTCTCTTAATAAATCAACAAGTCTTACTTTGCCGTAAAGGTCTTTTCCATAATTGCAAGTATCTTGTGCGATTATTATGATTTCTTTTACTCCTCGTTTTGCAAGGCATTGTGCTTCTGCTACTAATTCTTCGATTGGAATAGAGATGTGTCTGCCTCGTATGTATGGAATGGCACAAAAGGAACAAAATCTATCGCAACCTTCTGATATTTTTAAGTAAGCGTAGTGTTTAGGTGTGCTTGGTTGGCGTTGAAGAAAGAAATCTTTTTCTATTTCGGCGTTTAGGTAAGTTGCTATCTCTAAATAGTTGTTTACTCCAAAGAAAGCGTCTATTTCTACAAATTCTTCTTCTAAGGTTTCTTTGTAGCGTTCAACTAAACAGCCAAATACTATGATTTTTCCGATGTTTCCTTTTTCTTTTTGTTCGATGTATTCTAAGATTACATCGATTGACTCTTCTTTTGCATCGCCAATAAATCCACAAGTGTTGATTATTGCAACGTCAAACTTTTTTTTAGTAGAGTCAAACAATACCTCGTGTCCGTTTGTCTTTAAAACCCCAGCTAAATGTTCGCTATCTACAAGATTTTTTGAACAACCGAGTGTAATTATGTTTATTTTCAAGGTGGTAAGTCTTTTTATAATTTGATTACAACTCCAAGGCTAATGTTTAATCTGCCGAGGTTTTCAGGTGTTTGAGAAATATCTATCTCGTCTTCACCGCTTGTGAAAGTGTTTATCTTGCCTGCTAAGTATTCAAGGTTAAATCCAATTCCGATATGCTTTGAAAACAAATAATCAACTCCTGCTTCAATGCCATATCCTAAACAATCTCCACTATAAATTGCAGATGCTTCGGTTTTATCGGTAATTCTTGCTTTCATATATCCAAGACTTGCTTTTGCCCAAAGGTCAAATTTTTCTGCGATTGTAGGTAATTGAGCCTTGAAAGAAGGTCCTAGATAAAATACGTTTTTGTCATCAGAATATAATTTGGTGCTTCCGTTTACTTCTTGTTCAAAAGAGTGAAATCCGATAAGCATTGAGGCTTTCATACCTGCTGAAAAAAGTGTTGAAAATCTGTAATCGTAATCAAACCCAAAGTGTACATCGTGTTTCATACGATTTACTTGGTCAGGATTGTCAATTGTATTTGTTAATTGAGTAGGGTGAGTGTCTGAAAAACTGTGAGCATAACCTACTTTCATTGAAAAATTGTGTTTTTCATAATCTTGTGCAGTTAAACTAAGACTTGTAAAAACTGCTACTGCTAAAAGAAATATTTTTTTCATACTTTTGATTTTATTCAAATAAACTATCTACGAATGCTTTGCGATTAAAAATTTGCAAATCTTCCATTTGCTCTCCTAATCCTATGTAACGTACAGGGATTTTGAATTGTTCAGAAATTCCTATAACGACTCCACCTTTTGCAGTGCCGTCAAGTTTTGTTAAGGCTAAGGCATTTACATCTGTTGCTGCGGTAAATTGTCTTGCTTGTTCAATAGCGTTTTGTCCAGTTGAAGCATCGAGTACTAAAAGCACTTCATTAGGAGCAGAAGGCACGACTTTTTTCATAACATTTCTAATCTTAGACAATTCGTCCATAAGACCTTTTTTGTTATGTAAACGTCCTGCTGTGTCAATTATTACTATGTCTGCTTTTTTTGCTACTGCCGATTGAAGAGTGTCGTAAGCCACCGATGCAGGATCAGCACCCATTCCTTGCGAAACAATATCTACATCAACTCTTTCAGCCCATATTTTTAGCTGATCAACAGCCGCTGCACGGAATGTGTCAGATGCTCCAAGAATTACTTTTTTGCCTGCTTTTTTGAATTGATATGCAAGTTTACCTATTGTGGTTGTCTTTCCAACTCCATTAACTCCAACAACCATTATTACGTATGGGACTTCTTGTTTAGGAAAATCAAAACTTTCTCTTTCTTCTGTTTCGTTTTCGTTAAGCAAGAACATTATTTCTTCTTTCAAAATAGTGTTCAACTCAGAAGTTCCTATGTATTTGTCGCGTGCTACTCTCTTTTCTATGCGATCTATTATTTTGAGTGTTGTTTCTACTCCAACATCTGACTCAATTAGTATCTGCTCTAAATTATCAAGAACTTCTTCATCAACTTTGGATTTACCAATTATAGCCTTTGAAATTTTACTAAACACACTTTCTTTTGTCTTTGAAAGACCTGTGTCCAGTGTTTCTTTGTTCTTTTTTGTGAAGAATGAAAAAAATCCCATAATGCAAACTTTTTGAAATAAAAAACAAAGAGTTGTTATCTTATTGCGTATAGACAACAACCCTTTTTATTAAAATCTTATACTAAAATCTAATGTGATAAATCCACAATAAACTTTTACGTCAGTATTATTTCTTTGCAAGATAATCCTTAACACTATCAGAAGGAACAATTTCTTCTTTGAAAGTGTAAGCTCCTGTTTTTTCTGAACGAACTGTTCTTATAACTTTCGCAAAATCCTTACCTGATGAGGTTTTAAGGGTTGCAACTACTTTCTTTGCCATATCTTATACTCCTATTCTTTTTTATTTAATTTCTTTATGTACAGTCATCCTTTTTAATATAGGATTGTATTTTTTCAATTCTAAACGCTCAGGAGTGTTCTTTTTAGATTTTGTGGTAACATAGCGAGATGTACCAGGCATTCCTGATGCTTTGTGCTCTGTGCACTCAAGTATAACTTGTACTCTTACGTCTTTTGTCTTCTTTGCCATCTTTCTTCAATTTTTGGGTGTGCAAAATTACACACATTTTTTTTCTTAACCTAATATTATCTTAAAAATTTTTTATTTTTCTTCTTCTTTTTTCGCTAACTCTTGCTTAATTCTTTCTATTCCAGAGGTTTTGTCTGTTAAGTCTCCGTAATAAAATGCTCTGTTAAAGTGTGTCTTAGTGTAATCTCTGATAAATCCGTGTACGGAAGTGTCTCCTTTTTCAAAAGAATGAGATATGTACGCATTATAACCGTCTCGGCAATCTACTTTGATAGATAAGAAATATATATCACCGTCTTCTCCTCTTATTACATCAAATTCGTTGAATCGTATAGAGGAATATTTTAAAATGTTTTTTCTTATTTCTAATAGTTCTTTATCTGTAGTTTTTGCACTTACGCCTACAACAATGTAGTCTTTACCAATGTAAAACGGATACAAATCCTTGCTTTCGCTTTGAGCAAAAGAGAAGGCAAAACTCATTACTAAAACTAATAATACTATAAATCTTTTCTTCATATTGCTGATATATAGATATATAATTGAATTTGCAAAGATACAAAGAAAAATTTAACTAACACAAACTTTTGCTTATGAAAATAACTCAAAGAAATAATTTTTTAACTCTTTGATATATTTTTCTGATTCTTTGAAATATTTTATTGATTGTAAAGATTGTTTGTTTAAATAAAAGTTCTTAACTTTGCACTTTAAAATTATGGAAAAGCAATTAACAATAAAAAATAAGATAACGCTCAAAGGCAAAGGACTTCATACAGGAAAAGTTGTTGAAGTAAACATCTTGCCTTCTGAAGCAAACAGTGGCATTGTTTTTAAAAGAGTTGATTTAGAAACTCCTGTAATAATCAAAGCGGAAGCAGAAGCAGTTAGCGAAACTTCAAGAGGAACAACAATTGAAACAAAGGGTGTAAAAGTAGCAACAATAGAACACTTAATGGCAGTTTTGTATTCCTCAAATATTGATAACGCTTTGATTGAGATTTCAGGAGAAGAAGTGCCAATTCTTGACGGTAGTGCAAAATATTGGTTAGAAGCAATTGAGAAAAGCGGAGTTGAAGAATTGGATGCAGAAAGAAAATACTACTATTTAAAAGAAGTGGTTACTTATTCTGACGAACAAAATGATATTGAACTCATTGCTATGCCATACGATGGGTTTAGAATAGATTTAAACATTGACTTTTCTCCAAGAATCATAGGAAATCAAACATCTTGCCTTAAAAACCTATCGGAATTTAAAGAAGGATTTTCAAATTGCAGAACATTTGTTTTCTTAGATGAAATAGAACAACTGCTAAAACTTAATCTAATCAAAGGAGGTGACTTAGATAATGCACTAATCTTTGTAGATAAAGTTTTGGAAGCAGAACAAATACAACACCTTGCAAACGTTTTTGGAAAAGATGCAACAGAAATAAAAGTTGAAAAAGGACTTTTGAACAATGTAAAGCAGAATTTTGAAAACGAACCAGCACGTCACAAACTTTTAGATTTCATTGGAGACATTGCACTTGTAGGAAAACCATTAAAAGCACGCTTTATAATTAAGCGTCCAGGACATAAAGTAAATAATTTATTATCACGAAAAATTAAAACTATTATGGAAAATAACGGAGTACCAGTTTACGATCCAAATAAAGAACCGGTATATGATATTAAGGCAATAAAAAATCTTTTGCCACACAGATTTCCTATGTTATTGATAGATAAAGTTATCGAAATAGGAGAAGACTATGTTATAGGATTGAAAAACGTTACAGGAAATGAAGATTTCTTTAACGGACACTTTCCACAAGAACCTGTAATGCCAGGAGTGTTAATCGTAGAAGCCTTAGGACAAACAGGAGGCGTGTTAGCACTAAAAGATATTGAAGATCCAGAAAATTATAGTACTTACTTTATGAAATTTGAAGAAGTAAAATTCAGAAATAAAGTAGTTCCGGGCGATACACTCTTGTTAAAACTCACTCTAACCGAACCAATCAGAAGAGGAATCGTCAAAATGAAAGGAGAAGCATACGTTGGCAATCGCTTAGTTGTAGAAGCACAACTAATGGCACAGGTTGCAAAAACTAAAAAATAAAGATGATGAATAATCAAATGTATTATATTCACCCTAATGCAAAGATTGGCAAAAATGTAACAATAGAACCATTTGCCGTTATCTACGATGACGTAGAGATTGGCGATGATTGTTGGATTGGACCACACGTTACAATTTTCCCGGGAGCAAGAATAGGGAAGAATTGCAAAATATTCCCTTCTGCAAGTATAGCAGCAGTGCCACAAGATTTGAAATTTGAGGGAGAATACACAACTGCTGAAATAGGAGATAACAACATAATAAGAGAATTTGTTACAATCAATCGCGGAACAAATGCAAACAAACGCACAGTGATAGGAAACAATAATCTTATTATGGCATACGCACACGTAGCACATGATTGTATAATAGGAGATAATTGTATATTAGCAAATTCCGCTACTTTGGCAGGACATGTTATAGTAGACGATTACGCAATCATTGGAGGACAAAGTGCAGTTCATCAATTCTGTCGCATAGGTAAACACGTGATTTTGATGGGTGGTAGTTTGGTAGATAAAGACATACCACCATACGTAAAAGGCGGTAAATTCCCTGTTTCATACTGTGGAATAAATTCAGTAGGCTTAACAAGAAGAGGCTATTCGCAAGAAACGATAAATAATATTCAAAATATATATCGTGTAGTCTTCCAAAAAGGATTGACATATACCAATGCCTTAGCTGAAATCAAACAATTACCTCAAACCGCTGAGGGAGATGAAATCATTTCCTTTATGGAAAAAGCAGAAAGAGGGCTTATGAAAGGCTTTACTTCGGTGAGATAATAATATATATTAAAAACACCAAACGCCGTAACTTGACTTACGGCGTTTTTTTATTTCTAATTCTTGACAACTATTCTTTCCCAGATGCAAGAGGGTATCATTCGCCAAAGAATTACTAATAAGTGGAATTTCCAGTCTATGATTGCTATTCGTTTTTTGCGTTTTAGGGCTTTGATTATGATTTTTGCTACCTTTTCTTTCTTCATTAGCATAGGGTAGTGTTTGTTTTTGTTTAGCAATTCGGTCGCAACAAATCCTGGGCGTATGTCTGTGAAGGTGATGTCTGCTTTTTTGATTTTTGAGAGTTGGCAGAGCGATTGAATATAGGTGTTTTGCATTGCCTTTGTTGCTGAATATGCAGGTGCTACGCCAAGTCCTTTTGTTCCTGCAATAGAAGAAATTACTGCGATATGTCCTTTGATTTTGTTTTGATAAAACCAATTAAATGCAAAGGTTACTAAACGGATAAATCCTTCGCAATTTGTTTTTGAAGTCTCAATTTCTATTTCTGGAACCAAGTCGGTGTTTTGTGTTCCAATGCCTGAGGCGTGAAAATAAGTGTCCATTCCGCCTAAGTCATTGATTAAAGCCTCTAAGCGAGAGGTTGCATCTTGTTTTTGGACGTCTAAATCAATGATTTTTACTCTTTCTTCTCCGTATTTGTCTTGAATAGTTTTTAATCTTTCTATTCTGCGGGCGGCAATCCCTACACTGCAACCTTCTTTCAAAAGAAGGTGTACAATTTCTTGACCAATGCCGGAACTTGCTCCTACAACAATTACTTTTTTCATAGATTTGTTAGTAGTCTGTACGAGGTTGAATTATTGTTCCCCATTCTCTTTTTGAGAAAGTCTTGCCTACAAGTTTTATATGTTCAATTGCATATCTTTCGTTAGGGTGTATAGCAATTACATCAACAACTCCATCGTGTAATTTCAAGACTATTTTGTTTAAGTTGTAGCCATTTTTTCTTTTCCATTGATGAGTGAACATCTCATGTGGCTTTTTAGCGTTGTAATTAGGGCAATCATATTCGTGAACTTGTACACAGAATAATTCTTTCCATTTATTTCCTGTGTAGGTCCAAACTCTGAAATAGTTAATGTCTGAAAAATCGCGATAAACAGTCATGAACGAAATTTCATCTCCACCATCTCCGTCCAAATCGCCTTCATTAACCAAGAAATACACTCCTAAATCTCCGTCAAGTTTTAAAGGAGTTAGTTCATCGTTGTCTGAAAAAATAGTAGTTGCTGTTTCGTATAAATTTTCTGAGAATCCATCTCCGTCAAAGTCGCCTCTGATGCTGAAACGAGAAGAATTATTTTTGTTCCAAGTCCAAAGCGAAGGATCTCTATTATCAATAATCACATCTGTCCAAGGTTTTACTTCGTCATTTTGGGCAAAAACATCAATATGTCCCAAAGATAAAAATGCTAAAATAAGATAAAATGCTGTTTTTTTCATATTTGCTAAAAATAATTTATTACTATTGTACATCTTCATAACGTAGGTTTTCAATAATATAGTTTTGTCTTTCGGGCGTGTTTTTACCCATAAAGAAATCTAATATAGAACTTACTCCCGATTCTTTGTTTAGAATGATAGGATCAAGTTTTATGTCTTTGCCTATGAAGTTTCTGAACTCATCTGGCGAGATTTCTCCAAGACCTTTAAATCTTGTGATTTCTACTTCACCTCTTAGTTTTTCTATTGCTTCATCTCTTTCTTGTTCTGTGTAACAATATAGAGTTTCTCTTTTATTTCTAACGCGAAATAGTGGGGTTTGTAGTATATAAATATGTCCTGCTTTTACTAAATCTGGGAAAAACTTCAAAAAGAAAGTCATTAGCAACATTCTTATGTGCATTCCATCAACATCGGCATCGGTTGCAATTACAATATTATTGTATCGCAAATTATCCATATCTTCATCTATGTTCAAAGCGTTGTGTAAAAGATTAAACTCTTCGTTTTTATAGACAACCTCTTTGCTATCGCCGTATGTATTCAAAGGCTTTCCTCTTAAAGAAAAGACAGCTTGTGTGTTTACATCACGACTCTTTGTGATAGAACCCGATGCAGAATCTCCCTCTGTAATAAAAAGAGTAGATTCTAAACGTCTTGGGTCTTTACTATTATAATGTATTCTGCAATCTCTAAGTTTTCTATTTGTAAGACTTACCTTTTTCGCACTCTCTTTTGCAAGTTTCTTTACATTTTGCATACCCTTGCGTTCTTTTTCGTTGCGAACGATTTTTTGTAGCAAAAGTTCTGCAACCTCTGAGTTGATGTGAAGATAATCATCAAGAGTGCTTTTCACCGCATCAAGAATAAATGTTCTTACGGCTTGACCTGAGCCGTCTGGCATCATATTTGTAGAACCTAACTTAGTCTTTGTTTGCGATTCAAACACAGGTTCGTTAATTCTAAGGCTGATAGAAGCAACTAATCCCGAACGAATATCAGAAGGATCGTAGTCTTTCTTAAAGAAATCCTTTAAAACCTTAACCAAAGCCTCACGAAAGGCAGATTGATGAGTGCCACCTTGTGTGGTGTGTTGCCCATTTACAAAAGAATAATGCTCTTCGGTGAAAACCTTATCAGAATGCGTGAAAGCAAATTCAAAGTTTCCTGCCGAAAGATGAATAATAGGATAAAGTGCTTCGTTTTCTTGCAAATTATTGTTAAGCAAATCGAAAAGACCTTTCTTAGATTGAATCTTTTTGCCGTTATAAATCAAAGACAAACCTTTGTTTAAGTAGGCATAATTCCAAATCATCTTTTCAACATACTCATCTAAATAATTGTAATTACCAAAAATCTTTGCGTTATTGTCTGGAATAAACTCTACACAAGTGCCGTTTTTTTCTTCTGTTTCTTTGATTTTTTCTTCGTTTGTAAGATTTCCTTCCGAAAATTCAGCAGTTTTTATCTTGCCATCTCTAACAGAAGAAATTTTAAAGTAAGTACTCAAAGCATTTACAGCCTTTGTACCAACTCCATTCATACCTACCGATTTCTGAAAAGTCTCTGAATCATACTTTGCACCAGTATTCATCTTTGAAACGCAATCTACTGTTTTTTCCAAAGGAATACCACGTCCGTAATCTCTAACTCTAACCTTTTTGGTATGGAAATCAATATCTATTTCAATGCTATTGCCATAGCCTGCAACAAATTCATCGATAGAATTGTCGATAACCTCTTTCAATAACACATAAATCCCATCATCAGCCGAAGCACCATCGCCAAGTTTGCCTATATACATACCCGGACGCAAACGAATATGCTCGTTCCAATCAAGAGATTTAATATTATCTTCGGTATAATTACTCTTATTTATTTGTTCGCTATCTACCATAGGGTGCAAATTTACAAAAAAATCAGAAATAAATTCAATGATTCATTCGTCTTTGACGTATTATTTCTAATTGCCCCTCAGAAAAGAAGAGATTTTTATCTGTTTTTTCTAAAAAAATCACCTCATTCACATCTCTATGTTCAGGATTGCAAGCAATGATTTGAGAAGCGACCATTTCCCCTTTTTCGTTCAGCGTTGCATAACACAAAACTCCTTCTTCATTGTGTAAAAGAGTGTAACCATCAATAGATTCCGCCCAACGAATAAACTCATCGCCCTTTAACCAATAAGAAAGCTCCTTTCCATTAGGTTGAATGATAGTAATCAATTTCTTTTGAGCAGGCACTGCAAACAAACCATTGCAGAAAAACAACGCTATAATTAAAGCAAAAATGTATTTTTTCATAAAAGAATATTTTTGGCAAAGATAAAGAAAAAAAAGCAAAGGGAAAAATATTTTTTTTCTATGCTTTTTGAAATTATTTCTTTGATTTTTGAATTTTTTTCTTTGCTTTATTTTGTGATTAAGCAAATGGCGTAGGCGGAAATGCCTTCGCTTTTGCCTACAAAGCCTAATTTCTCTGTGGTTGTGGCTTTTATGGAAATGTCTTCGGTGTCTATGCCTATGATTTGTGCTAAGCATTCTTGCATTTGAGGAATGTATTTTCCTATTTTTGGAGTTTGAAGACAGATTGTAGAGTCTATGTTGCCGATTTCAAAGCCTTTTGATTTTACTTTCTCAACACAGTCTTTCAAAAGTTCTTTTGAGTCAATGCCTTTGTATTGCATATTTGTATCGGGATATTGAAATCCTATGTCTCTTAGGTTTGCTGCTCCAAGAAGTGAGTCAATTATTGCGTGAATTAAACAATCGGCATCACTATGTCCTACTGCTTCTAATTCGGAAGGAATCTTTATTCCTCCTAAACAAAGATGTTCACCTTCTTTTAGTTGGTGAACATCATATCCTATACCTGTTTTTATTTTCATTTCTTTGTTATAAATCAAAATTCAAGCCTACTCTCAATGTGTTTTTCAAAGGATTGTTATTTAAAGCACTTGTTGCGATAAGGTAACTAATGTCTAATCCCATTACGTTGTACTTTATTCCTGCTCCAAGTGTGAGATATTGTCTTGCTCCTTTGTTTTTGGCTTCGTAGAAGTAACCTGCTCTTAGTGCTAAGACTTTATTGTACCAATATTCTGCTCCAATAGAAAGTGAAATCTCTTGAATTTCTTCTTTAAATCCGTTAGGTGCGTCATAGAAAGATTGAATTGCTCCTTGGAATACTCCAACATTTGGATCCATTCCTGCGAATATTGCTCCTGTTGAATCGTTGTAAACAGGAGGTGTAGGAACTAATAGTTTGTTGAAGTCCATCATTATGGAAATTTCGTTGAATTGGTCTAATTGTGTGGTGTATCTTCCTCCAAGTCTTAGGTTTGCTGGCAGAAATTCGCTGTCCATATTGTCTGAATAAGAGATTTTAGAACCAAGATTAGAGATTTGAAGACCTAATGCGTATTCAGAAGGACGCACTGCTTTGATTGCTTTTTGATAATATAAACCTAAGTCGGCTGCTCCTGCATTTGCTGCGTGAGTTTGAGTTGTTCCAACGTTTTGTCCTTGCGTTAAGTCAGAGCGAATATAGCGTCCTGTTAGGGATATTGAAAAGTTTTCATTTAGTTTCATTGTATAAGCCAAATCCATTGCAAATTCGTTTGGTTTATATGTACCTGTTGCCATTCCTTCTTGGTCAAAAAAGTCTATTGCTCCAAGAGAAAAATAAGTAAGTGATGCTCCTAATGTGCTTCTTTCGTTTACTTTATAATATCCTCCAAGGTATAAAAGTTCTATGTCAGATACTAATTCTCTTAACCAAGGAGAATAGGTAAACGAAACACCGGTTTTATTTTGCATAAAGGCTAATTTAGCGGCGTTCCAGTGCAAAGAGTTTGCGTCAGGTTTGCTTGCAACACCCACATCGCCCATTGCTCCACTTCTTGCATCGGGTGCTATTATCAATAAAGGCACTCCTGTTGAAATAATACGATTTCCGTCTATTACCTTACCAGAGAGTTCATCTATTGCTAAGTTATTGTTATCTAATTGAGCAAAAATGCTATTGCTTAACAAAAGAATAGCTACTACTAAAAGAATTTTTTTCATTTCTATTTTTTATTTTTACCAATCTTAAACGTAATTATTTTTGTTTTATTATTTATTCCTATTGAAAATGATTATTTTTTGAGTTGGAGAAGTGAATTTGTCTGTTGCAGTCTTTATCTGCATTCTGCAAAAATACAATCCGTTTGAGAGTTTTTCTCCTCCTATTGTTGTGCCTTCCCAAGTTATTGGTCCAATGCTGTAAGTGCCGATGTAAGGTGTGGCATCTATTTGAGAAATCAATCTTCCGTCTTGATTAAATATTAACAATTCTGCTTCTTGTATTATACTTGGTTGATTGTGTTCAAGAATTATTTGTGTGTTGTCGCTAAAAGGATTAGGATAGTTTTTTAATTTCATGATGTCTCCATTGCCCGAAGAATTAACTATAAATTTTATTGAAGCATCAGATGAAAAATTAAAGATATTCCATACTTTCAAACTAAGGGAATGTTCTCCGTCATCAAGATTTGTGAAAGGGAAGGTAATAGTTCCTTTATTTGGATTTGTTGGGTCTGTTTCAAAATAATCATTTAGCACAAAAGTATTAGCGGCATTGTCTAATCGTGCCATAATATCGTGTCCAAGTCCACTTCCTACGGTGTTTATTGCAATCTCATCGCTGATTATTGCAAAGAGTTTAGGGTTTTCGTCTGTTATTCCTCCGTTTACAAAGTTTGTGTCGTTGATATAAAGTCTTATTTGAGGTCGTGTTTCTTCTATAACTACGCTTGTGTCTATTCCTCCAATGATAAATTCATCGCAATAGCCTGCTGCGTCTGTTTTATCGGTTTGTGCGTAATAACTTAACTTTCCTTTACCATAATTATAGGCTATGTCTTTTGGAATTGTTAGGGTATAGGTGAATTTTCCGTTTTCTACGGTTGTGATGCCTTTATGTAATATGTTTTTTTGTTGTTCAAATTCTATGTCGGTGTTTAGTCCTTCGTTGTCAAGTGTGTAATAATTACTTGCTTTGTCCAAAAGAGTGATTTCTATCTTGCCGTTAAAGTCTTGAATAACATTGTTTGTGTGATCGGTTATTTCGCCTTCTATTGTCATTTGTGAAAGGGCTTTGATTGTGTCAAGACTTGTTTGATTCAATTCTTTATTATTGATTTTTGTTGTGTGAATATTATATTCTGGAAGGTCAATTCTAAGGGCAGGGTCGCCAAATAATCCGAAACTTCTTTCTTCTACAACAAGCATTGTGGCGTTTTTGGCGTGCATAAACATCTCTCCGAAAGTTAAACCTTTGTTGTTCTCTTTGATTACTGCAAAGCGATGTAGATTTGTGTTGATTTCGTTTCGTGAAGGAATCTTTCGTGAGGCTGAAATCAAGGCTATGCCCCCTCCGTTTTCAGAAGAGAGAATAAACTCGCCTGCTGATTGTTTGTCTGTCATATCAAAACGAGTAAATTCGCAGGTTGAGGTTATCACAATAGGCAAGGAATAATAGTTATCCCAACTTGTTATGTCGGTTATTGTGATTAGTCTTTCGCTTGAAAGGTGATCTTCTGAGCCGTGCCCAACATAGTTAAACAATAGACAACCTTTCTTCATTCTTTGATTGATTGCTTTTGAAGCATCAGGGTATGTTGCTCCCGAAGAAGAAGAGTATTGTTTGTAAGCATCGGAATATATCTTTTCTACATTGAGAATAGGATTTGTTTCTTTGATTTCGTAGTAGATTGTTTCGGCATTGTCAATAAAATAGCGTTCTCCCCAAGTGTCTGCATCGTCTGCGGTAAGGGTTATGTTGTTTCTCCAACTTCCAAGTCGTCCTTCTGCAAGGTCTTGCTTTGTTATGTATCTTCTACATTTATCTAAAATCAAGTTTGCCTCAGCAGTGTTGTTGCAAGTGATACGTCCAATTCCTATTTTTAAAGTATCGTTTATTGCTCCTTTTGAATAAGGAGAAAGATAACCTATTACGTCATCTGTTGTGTAAGATGTGCCAGCGTCAATTATTGAGTTTATAGATTGATATGTAGGAATAAAGTTGTTGTTTGCTCCTAATATGTTTTTATTGTCAAAAGTGCCATCTCCGAATAAAAGAATATTTTTTGGAGCCTTGCCTTGTGAAGAATATTTGTTGTAAAGCATTCGTGCAAGTTCTCTTATTGCGAGAAAATCCTTTGTGCCTGATGAAAATTCGTTATAAACCTGTGTGGTAGTTGCTACATTAACTGTGATTCCGTCATATTCCCTATGTAGTTGTGCAAGACTATCGGCTTGTTCTTTAAATTCGGGAGCGGTAACTATTATAAAATCTGTTGCAGGCCAAGAGTGAAGATTTTGATTCTCTACCTTGCCTTTTAAAATAGGAGTTGGAAATGAGGTAGAAGAGAAAATATAAAGTGTTCTTAAAGTATCATTTGGAACAATTAGTCTTAATTCGTTATTTTCTGTTCTTTCAAAATCGGTAATTGAATATATGTCGTTTTGATTTGTTACGTCCCAAATTTTTATGTTGTTTGTTCTTACGTTTTCTACTATATAGCAAGTTTTTTGCTCTGCTTTGGTGCTTTGGGTAGAATAAAATTTCAGTGCAGAGTTGTTAAACCTAAGTTTTTTTGTGTAATTGATCAAGAGATAGTCTAATCTACCTTTATCAACATTACTATTGCCACTAAATTGTAAAACAAGGGTAGGGGATTCTGAGGAGATATTTGCTGAAAACTGTTTTGTGGAAAGTTGAGCAGCATAATCATCGTGCTTAGACGAAATATTTACCTGCCCAATTTCTGTTCCGTTAATCTTACAAGAGAAACTAACAGGATTAGAACTTTCATTAGCCAAGCAAAGTGTTATATTAGCAGGGTAACCGACAGAAATGCCTTGCAGATTTAAAGGAAAAGAGTTTTGATTTGAGGAAATAGAAAAACTTTCTCCAAACCAATTTCTTCCAGAGCCTAAAAGATTAACTAATTCTCTTTTGTGAAGAAAGAAATCTTTTGCAAATTTGCTCTCTTCTGCATTTTCATTGTTGATTTGCTGCCTTTCGGTAATTCTTTTCTTTTCTCCGATTTTAGAATCAAAAGTAATAAAATAAGTTGCTACATCAGAATAAGGGTGAGAAGTGAAATAAAAATTTTGATTTGTTTTGTCGTATTCGTATTTCATTGTGGATTTTGCGTAAAACAAAACATATTTTTCTTGTTTGTTTACAAAAATCGCTTTTTCTGTTAAGTCTGATTGTGTGTATTTGCTATTTGTATCGCTGATTGCACCTTCGCAACTGCCAAATATTGATAAATTATCAAAATTTATTTCCTCTTCTTCTACTCCCAAAGTAAGAAAATCGTTGTAAGTTAGTTTATAAATATTGTTTGAAGGAATATTTATACTAAACCAATTTCCCGAAGAAAGAACTGATGAATCAGGATAATTTATTGTTTGTGCCGCACAAAATCCTGTTTGAAAAATTATTGCTAAAATTAAAATAAATCTTTTCATAACTATTATAACATTATTTTTGCGGTTTTATTGTTTGCCGCGGCTTTATTGTGGAAAATGTTTTAACATGTTTCTTTTTTATTTTTAATTTTTTCTTAATATTATTTTATTATTATTATATTATTGTGTCTCTCACAGATACTGTTGAGTCTCTCACAGATACTGTTGAGTCTCTCACAGAGACTATTAAAGCATAGAAAGAATTATTTTTTTTCTTTGCTTTATTTTAATGTAACAAAGAAATAATTTTTAAAATCTTTAACTTTGTGAAACATAATGCTATTTTGTCAGTATAATAGGATTAGAAAGTGGTAAAAAAATAAAAAAAATGCAGAAACTTTCTCTATTTGCATTTTTTTTTGTAATATTGCCAACTCAAATTAGGCTAATTTTATAGTAAAAAACGAAGAATAATTATAAGAAATATGAAGAAAAGAATATTGTCTCTTGTGGTTGCTTTGGTGTTTGCTTGTTCTTTTGCACAAGCCCAAGATCCACATTTTTCGCAATTCTATGCTAATCCACTATATACAAATCCTGCATTAGCTGGTTCAGCAGTTTGTCCAAGAGTTGCTTTGTCTTACAGAGATCAATGGCCAACTTTGGGAGCGTTTAAAACGTTTTCTGCAAGTTATGATCAGTATTTTGATGCTCTTGCAGGTGGTGTGGGATTTACTATAATGAGTGATATGCAAAGCGATTATTATCGTACAAATGTTGCTTCGTTAATTTACTCTCTACGCTTGAAATTAACTAATGATATTTTCCTTAACTTAGCAGCACAAGCAAGTGTAACAAATAGAAGTTTAGATTGGGATCAACTTGCTTTTCCTGATATGATTGATCCAAGATATGGATTTATTTATTCTACAATGGCGGCTCGTCCAGAAGAATTATCTCACACTTATGTTGATTTCGGAGCAGCCTTTGTTTTGTATGGAGAAAATTGGTACATAGGTGGAGCGGCAAATAACTTGACACGACCAAATGATGGCTTTATTTCTTATAATAGAATTCCTATGCGATTCACCGCAAATGGAGGTATAAAACTTAATTTGAGTAGAGATAAAAGAAGAACAAATGCTTTCTTTGGTGCTCCTATTATTTCGCCAAACCTAATTTATAGTTATCAAGGTGGATTCCAAATGTTGAATTATGGATTGTATTTAGATTGGAGTCCATTTATTGTTGGAACTTGGTATAGACAATCAATAGGCTTTGATAATTCTGATGCGTTGGTGTTATTGTTTGGATTGCAACACGAAAACATTAAGATAGGTTATAGTTATGATATAACAGTTTCTAAATTGTCTAATGCGTCAGGAGGTGCACACGAAATTTCACTTGGAATGCAACTTCCTTGTCCAGAAAAACGTAAGAAAATAAAAGCAATTAAGTGTCCATCATTTTAATTGAAGAAAAAAATAGAAATAATTTAAAATTTAAGATATGAATAAGGCATTTATCAGTAAATTAGTTCTTTGTTTTGGAATTATTGTATTGTTAGCAAATTGTAAAGGTTCAAATCAATCTGCTACAACAGGTTGGGATTATGATAATCCTGAATGGGGTGGATTTGAATCTGCAAAAGGTGAAGACCAAATGACTCCTCCGGGAATGGTATTTATCGAAGGTGGTTCGTTTGTAATGGGACAAACTACCGATAATGTGAGATATGAATGGCATAACCAACCTAAGAGAGTTACAGTTTCGTCTTTCTATATGGACGAGTGTGAAGTAACAAACTTGGATTATAGAGAATATCTTTATTGGTTAAATAGAGTTTACGGAAACGATTATCCAGAAGTATATCAAAAGGCTTTGCCAGACACATTGGTTTGGAGATCAAAATTAAGTTATAATGAACCAATGGTAGATTATTATTTACGTCATTCTTCTTGGGCAGACTATCCTGTTGTTGGTGTTAGTTGGTTACAAGCTAATGAATATTGCTCATGGAGAACAGATAGAGTAAACGAAAGAATACTTGTAGATGCAGGATTCTTGGAAATGATGGATGATCAACAATCTGGCGAAAACGTTTTCACAACAGATGCATATTATGCTGGTCAATATGAAGGTATTGTTGGTGAAGAAATGGAAGATTTGAATCCAAATGGAGAAGGATTTAGAAAAGTGAAAATGGAAGATGGTATTTTGTTGCCACGTTTCCGACTCCCAACTGAAGCAGAATGGGAATATGCTGCATTATCTTTGGTTGGAAACACAGTAGAGGAAAGAATAGTTGAAAGAAGAATTTATCCTTGGAACGGACATATCGTAAGAACTGCAGAAAAGAAATATTACGGACAAATGATGGCTAACTTCAAACGTAGTAGAGGTGATGCTATGGGTGTAGCAAGTGCTTTGAATGACCATTGGGAATACACTGCTCCTGTAATGTTCTATTTCCCTAACGATTATGGTTTATATAATATGGCAGGTAATGTTGCAGAGTGGGTAATGGACGTATATAGAGTTAGCACAGGCGTGGATTCAAAAGGTATTAACCCTTATAGAGGTAACGTTTATATGACTAAGGTTACTGATTCAGATGGAATGATAGCTGAAAAAGACTCTTTGGGTAGAATTTCTTATAGAGCAGTTACTGTAGAAGAAAACATAAATAGAAGAAACTATCGTCAATCAGATAATATCAACTACTTAGATGGAGACTTGGCTTCTCAATTGCGTGATTCTTGGAAAACAGAAACTTCAGAAGGCGAAGAAGGTGGCGAATATGAAGAAGAAAGCGGAGAAGAAGGTGCAGAAATGGCTACAACAAGTGAGACTAAAGATATGTATGCTTACGAAAAAACTTCTATGGTTGATGATAAAGCCCGCGTAGTAAAAGGAGGCTCTTGGAAAGATAGAGCATTCTATCTAAGTCCTGGTCAAAGAAGATTCTTAGATCAAGCACAAGCAACTGATTGGATAGGATTCCGTTGTGCAATGGACCGAATGGGTTCAAGAGAATTATAATGCGATTATTAGCATAAGGAAATAATAAGAAATCCCTTCCTTTCTGAGGAAAGGGATTTTCTTTTTTTATCTTTAAAAGGTTATGATTGTAAAGAAAATAGAAGAAATCCTAAATCACTTTGAAAAAAAACAATTCTCTCCTGTGTATTTACTAACGGGAGAGGAGAATTATTATATAGATTTGTTAGCTTCAAAGTTTGAAGAAGAAATCTTAGATGAAAGTGAAAAGGATTTTAATTTTACAACTCTTTACGGATTGGAGACAAATGCTAAGGAAATTTGTTCTTTTGTAAAGCAATATCCTATGATGAGTGAAAAAAGACTCATTATTGTAAAAGAATTTCAACAACTTGACAAAAAAGAATTATCTCCTCTTAGTGTTTATATTGAAAAACCTTTGACTTCTACAATTTTAGTACTCGTAAATAAAAATAAAACAGTAGATAAAAAATTCTTAGATAAGGTAAATAAATCAGGGACAGTTTTTGAGAGTGCAAAACTCTATGATAATAAGGTGATTCCTTGGATAGATAATTATGTGAGAAGTAAAAATTTTAAAATAGAAGTTTCTGCAACAAATCTAATTTTTGAATATCTTGGCAATAATCTTCAAAAAATTGCAAATGAAATTGATAAGATGTCTATTAACTTGGTTGCAGGAAGTCAAATTACTCTTTCCGATGTTGCAAATCATATAGGCGTAAACAAAGACTATAATGTGTTTGAACTGCAAAATGCAATAGGAAAATTACAGCATACTAAAATAAACACAATCGTTAATCACTTGCTTGCAAATACTAATGAAAATCCTATTCAAGCAATGTTGCCAAATTTATTTGCTTATTTTGTGAAAATAGCGATTGTTTCGCAACTCAAAGACAAATCAAATGAAAGTATAGCCTCAGCAATAGGAGTATCACCCTACTTTGCAAAGGATTATCTCTATGCTTCACAGTATTATTCCTTAGAAAAAATTTATCAAAACTTAGAATTGATTAAAGAATATGACTTAAAAACAAAAGGATTAGGTTCAAATTTTGACAATAATGAATTATTTAAAGAATTGATATTTAAACTTACTCATTAAAAAATAAAATTAGGAATGAAGAAAGTACTCGTTTTAATTTTTACAATAATAACAACAATGGTTTCTGCCCAAACAGGCTCTATTAGAGGATTCGTTTATGACAAAGAAACGGGAGAGCCGATGATGCTAACCAATGTTGTTTTAGAAAATACTTTAATAGGAACAACCACAGATGTAAATGGATACTTTGTTTTGTCTAAAATAAAAACAGGGGATTATAATATAAAAGTAACACTCCTTGGATACGAAACTTATATTGCTCCAATAAAAATTGAAAAAAATAAAGTGCTTGCTTTAAAGATAGATTTATCACCATCTGCTACTGAATTGCAAACAGTAGAAATTCAAGGAAAACAAGAAGTCGCAAGAACAGAGAGTCAAGTCTCAATAGAAAAAATCACATCTAAAGATATACAACAAATGCCTTCAATAGGAGGACAAGCGGATTTGGCTCAATACATACAAGTCTTACCAGGAGTTGTTTTTTCTGGTGACCAAGGAGGACAACTCTATATTAGAGGTGGCTCTGCTATTCATAACAAAGTTTTGCTTGATGGAATGGTGGTTTACAACCCTTTTCACTCAATAGGATTGTTCTCAGTATTTGAAACAGACATAATAAGAAATGCAGATATTTATACAGGAGGTTTCTCGGCTCAATATGGGGGAAGAATTTCTTCTGTTATGGACATTACAACCAAAGATGGAAACAAAAAACATTTTAGTGGAAAGTTAGCAGCCTCTACTTTTGGAGCAAATCTCTTATTAGAAGGTCCGTTATTGAAAAAGAAGGATTACTCACTTTCTTACATACTTTCGGCAAAGAACTCTTATCTCTCAAAAACCTCAACTTCAATCTATTCTTATATGAATAAAGAATTACCATACGACTATTTTGATCTTTATGGTAAACTAACTCTTGCCACAGACAATGGAAGTAAAATCAATTTCTTTGGATTAAACTTTTCTGATAAAGTAAATCAATACGAAGCCATAGCAGATTTTAATTGGGTTAATCGTGCTTTTGGAACAAACTTCCTTTTGATTCCAGGAACCTCCTCAGCATTAGTAGAAGGTGTTGTTGCATATTCTGATTATACTATGAATATGAGAGAAACTACTACAAATCAAAATCAAATGAGTAACATAGGAGGGTTTAATGTAGGATTGTCTGTTACAAACTTCTTTGGAGATGATAGATTGAAATACGGAATGGAAATGGAAGGCAATACAACACGAACAGCCTATAAAATAAATGATACAATCACAGATTACTCAACAGAAATCGGTCTTTATGCAATTTATAAACTACTTTATCGTAGCATACTTTTAGAACCAAGCTTACGACTTAACTATTATGCATCGCTTGGTAATGTTTTCTTAGAACCAAGACTTTCTGCAAAATGGAATATTACTAAAAAATTTCGTTTAAAATTAGCCACAGGAGTTTATTCTCAAACATTTCTTGACACAAAGAGTGATAGAGATATCGTAAACCTTTTCACAGGATATATGACTGTTAATCCTGATTTAAATATTGTTGGTTCTTTTCGAGGAGAAGATTTAAGTACATACGTGCAAAAGTCGAACCATTTTATATTTGGAGCGGAATATGATATATTACGCAACTTTAATCTTAACGTTGAGTTGTATTACAAAACAATGTCTAATTTAACTTCTGTAAATAGAGAAAGGTTATATGCCGATGACCCAGAACACAGCGATAAACCAGAATATCAAAGAAAAGAATACACAGTTGAAAACGGAAAAGCATACGGAGCAGATTTTTCTTTAAAATATGATGATGGCAGACTTTATGTTTGGACAATATACTCGCTTGGAAAAGTAATAAGAGAAGGAGAAATGCAAACCTATTCACCACATTACGATCGCAGACACAATGTTAATGTATTGATTAACTATCAAATGGGACAAAGTCGTGATTTTGAAATATCATTGCGTTGGAATTATGGTAGCGGATTTCCATATTCACCAACCGCTTCAATGGTTGAAATGCTTGATTTCTCAAATGGTATAAATTCTAACTATATTTCTCAAAACGGAACGCTTACAACAATCTACGGAGAACTTAATTCAGAACGCTTACCAAACTATCATCGTTTGGATTTGTCTGCAAAGAAAAGATTTGACATAGGAAAACGTTCCATTTTAGAAATAAATCTAAGCGTAACCAACGTTTACAATCGAAATAACTTATTCTATTGGAACAGAATCACATCTCAAAGAGTAGATCAACTTCCAATAATGCCTTCACTTGGTATAACATATACTTTTTAGAAAGAATAAATTATGCAAAGCAATAGAAAATCAATCATAGCCTATGTTTCCATAATATTCTCAATGATATTTTGGGGTATAAGTTTTGTTTGGACAAAAGAACTTTTAAATGCAAATTTTCCTGTCTTTCTAATCCTAACAATAAGACTTGCAATAGCATCGCTTCTTATGTTTTCTGTCTTTAAATTGATGGGAAAATTAGAACGAATTGAAAAAACAGACTTGCCAAAGTTCTTTTTACTTGCTTTGTTTGAACCTTTCTTATATTTTATTGGTGAAAATTTCAGTATGCACTTTGTTGATGCAAGTTTTGCTGCTATAATGATAGCCTTATTACCGATAGTAAATCCCATAGCCTTACACATATTCAACAAAGACAAAATAGGTTGGAACTTACTCTTTGGAGCAGTAATTTCTGTTATAGGAATAATGATAATGAGCATAAATCCAGAGGGGGAAATCAAAATCTCGTGGCAAGGAACTTTGCTTTTGCTTTTAGCAGTCTTTGCAGGTTCGGGATATAGCGTAATTCTTTCACGCCTAATCAATAAATACAACCCAATAACCATTACAACAACCCAAAACATCGTAGGAATACTCTATTTCTTACCATGTTTGTTAATTTTTGATTTAGACAAAATTTCCTCAGTCGTTTGGACAAAAGACGCAATACTTAGTTTAGTCTTTTTAGCAATCTTTTGTTCAGCAGGAGCCTTTATGTTATACTCATATAGTGCAAAATTATTATCAGTAATCAAAGTAAGTATATTTACAAATGCAATACCCGTAGTAACAATTATTGTTGCCATAATTTTAGGTCAAGAACTATTTTCTTTTCTCAAAGTTTTAGGAATTTTAATCGTTGTTTCGGGATTATTACTCAGTCAATTTGGATTTAAAAAAAGAAGAAAGATATGAAAGTTAAAGTAGGAATGATACAAATGTCTTGTCAAAAAGACAAGCAAGCCAACATTGAAAAAACAATAACAAATATACGTCAAGCCGCTCAACAAGGAGCCAATATTATTTGTTTACAAGAATTGTTTGCATCGCTTTATTTCTGTGATGTAGAAGACTATGAAAACTTTAAATTAGCAGAAGAAATTCCAGGAAGTACAACAAAAATTCTTTCCGACTTAGCAAAAGAATTAGGAGTAGTTATCATAGCTTCATTATTTGAAAAAAGAATGAAAGGACTCTATCACAATACAGTAGCAGTGCTTGATGCAGACGGAGAATACTTAGGAAAATACAGAAAAATGCACATACCTGATGACCCAGGCTATTACGAAAAATTCTATTTCACACCAGGAGACTTAGGATACAAAGTATTCCAAACAAAATTCGGTAACATCGGCGTTTTAATCTGTTGGGATCAATGGTATCCAGAAGCAAGTAGAATCACAGCCCTTAAAGGAGCAGACATTCTCTTCTATCCAACAGCAATAGGTTGGGATATATCACAAGATGAAGCCACAAACAAAGAACAATACGAAGCATGGCAATGTATTCAACGCTCTCACGCAATAGCAAATGGAGTTCACACAGTTTCTGTTAATAGAGTAGGGCAAGAAGGCAATATGAAATTTTGGGGAGGAAGTTTTATTTCAAATCCATTCGGTACATTGCTTCATAAATCCTCTCATACCGAAGAAGAAATCACAGTTGTAGAGATAGAAACCGAACAAACAGATCACTATCGCATACATTGGCCATACCTAAGAGACAGAAGAATTGACTCTTATCAAGAAATAACAAAACGTTGCATTGATTAACAAAAACCAATAACTAAAAATGAAAACACCAAAAGACTTAGGATTTGTATTTCCTGCTGAATGGGCAAAACACGAAAGCACATGGCTGAGTTATCCTCACAATGAAAATTCTTGGCCTGATAAAATAGAAACAATATTCCCTTCATACAATCAATTTATTGCTGAACTCTCCAAAGGCGAAAAAGTAAATATAAATGTCTTGGACCAAAAAATGCAAGACACAGTTTTTGCTCAGTTACAAGAAATAGGAACAAAAATGGAGAATATACACTTTCATCAATTCCGAACAAATGATGCTTGGTGTAGAGACCACGGTCCTGCCTTTGTTTTAAAGGAAAATCAAAAAGCAATAGTAAATTGGGACTACAATGCTTGGGGAGGCAAATACCCTTGTGAATTAGACAATCAAATTCCTTTGCAAATAGCAAAACATTTAGAGTTAGAAGTTTTCCATCCACACATAATAATGGAAGGAGGCTCTATTGACGTAAACGGAAAAGGTAGTTTGCTGACAACAACCGCTTGTTTGTTGAATGAAAACCGCAATCCAAGTCTTTCACAAGCCGAAATAGAAGAAAAACTCTGCAATTACTACAATGTAGATAACGTAATATGGTTAGCAGACGGCATAGAGGGTGATGACACTGACGGACATGTTGATGATATTACACGTTTCGTAAAAGCCGATACAGTAATTACTGCAATAGAAAAGAATAAAAATGATGAAAACTACACTCCGCTACAAGAAAATCTAAAACTTCTAAAACAAGCTCGCTTAGAAAATGGAAAACAATTAGAGATTATCGAGTTGCCTATGCCAAATCCTGTTATATGGGAAGAACAACGCTTGCCAGCATCTTATGCTAATTTCTATATATCTAATTATGCGGTAATCGTTCCTTTATATAAATGCCCACAAGACCAAGAGGCTATGGATATTCTTAGCAAAATCTTTACAGATCGCAAAGTCGTAGGCATAGACTCAACAGATATTATATGGGGATTAGGTAGTTTTCATTGCCTTTCTCAACAAGAACCTGCATTATAAAACAATTACAAAAATATGAGAAAGATATTATCAGTTTTAATCGCCGTTTTATTTTCAAATATCGCCTTTTCACAATCGGTTTTCAATCTTTGTGTTGAAATAAATTACGATTCAATATTTTCTTTGGACGGAAAATTTTTCGCAGTCAAACAAAATGGGAAGTGGGGCGTAGTAAAAGACAAAAAACAAATTGTTCCTTGTCAATATGACGGCATAGACGCTTTGGGAGATGGCGTAATATCATTCATTTCCAATAATAAAATAGGTTTTGTTGATACCTTAGGTAAAGTTCTTATAGAACCGATTTATCCAGTTGAAAAACAAACTTATAGAGAAGATAAATCACAAATCAATATCTTTGATAACGGAGCATGTCTTGTAGAAGTAGATGGTCGCTATCAGTTAATTAACAAACAAAATCAGCAAATAATTTCACAAGAATACGAAATCACTTCAAGAATTGGCGATGCAGTTGCAATCAAAAAGGACGGAAAATTTGGTATAGCAAACTCTAAGGGAAAGATTGTGCTATATCCACAATATCTTGATATCTCTGTTTTGATTGAAAGCAAACTTTATTCCTACAAACAAATCACAACTTCGGGTATGCCAATGTTTGGCTTAATCAATGGAAAAGGTGAGATAATTTCTCCTGCAACTTATGCTGATTTCGGAGTATATAACGGCAAGGAAGCAACCTATGTCAAAGCCTATACAGAGCAAGGAGGACAAGCACTAATGAATGATGAAGGGAAAATAATAGTTCCTCCAATCTATCAAGTGATTCTGCCAACCGTTTTGCCTGATTACTTTGCAATAACTCAAAACTTAGAACAAGGAATCATAGGAAAAGACAGCGTAATCTATGTTCCGCCTGCATACGAGAGAGTTGAAATAAGAATAACGAACGATACATTTTTCTTGGCTCACAAAGAAAATAAAACATTTATCTATGATGACGAACAAAATCTCCTTTCTACAATAGAGGGAACAATACTTGATATAGCAAACAATCAAAAAGGAGAAGTGTATTTTGTGATTGAAAAGAATTTCTCTTATGGTATTCAAGACGCAGAAGGAAAATGGTTGATAGAACCAATATATGATGAAATAATATCCATAGTTGCCGACAAAATTTGTTTTCGTAAAAAAGATAAATGGGGAGTTGTGGATATGAACAACAATATTGTTATTCCATTTGCCTACAAGGAAGCAAAACCTTCTCCATCAAAAAAATTCTTTGTGTTATATGACGGTAAAAAAGACTCAAAACTTCTAAACAGTAAAGGAGAAATCGTAACTTTTGGCGAAACTGAGTCAATAATGATTACAAATAATTACATCGAATACAAAGAAAAGAAAGTGCGTAAAAGAGTTTATGCAGAAAAAAATGAAACTCCTCAACAATTTCTTTCAATCAAAGGAACATCTAACGGAATTGTTGTAGCAAAAACCACAGAGGGTTGGTCATTCTATTCAGAAAAAGACTTCAAACCGTTAACAAATAAATTTTATAAGTATGCTAGCATATTCTTTAAAGACCAAGCCGTAGTATATCAAGACAATCAACTGAAAGTTATAGACAATAATTTTGCAGAACAAACAGTTTTAATGACAGGAGAAGTAGATAATATAGAAATGCAATTAAACACTTTGGGCTTAAGAGCGTTTATGGGAGCAGAGTATTTTATTATCAAAAATAAAAACAAATACGGAGTAATAAACATAAAACAATAAACTTATGAAAAGAAGAATAAAACAAATAACTCTAATAGTAGCAACGATATTATGCGGATTAACAGCAACAGCACAAACATATCGTTCGTTTACAACAGACAAAGTCCCTTTCAATGCAAAGGGAATGTATTACACCTTACCAAAAACCGAATTGATATTTAAGGTTAAAGTAGAGAAAGTGCAAGAAAGCAAAGGAGTTTTTGCTGATTATGCCTATATGATAGGAGCAAAAAACATCATAATAAACGATGCAGTAAAATATAGAATAAAAGACATAGAAATATCTTCACGTCCCGTAGGCGATAACGACAATGTTTATTTTTTAAACACGCTTAAAAATATAAATATATCAAAAACACCAGAAGGAGCCTTGCTTTCAATAGGAGAAGTAGAAGAAAAGCACGATTGCAAACCACATCCACATGCTCCAAAGCCTGAAAAATGCACACAACCAACTTCAAGTCTTGAAACAAACCCTATTTACGAACAAAAACTCTTATCACAAGGTAGATTAGACAATATTCCAAACCTAACAGCCGAAAAAGCAATAAAAGCAATAGAAGATTTAAGAGAAAGACAATTAGATGTTTTATCGGGAAGCGTTGACGGAACATACATGAACAACTCAATAGAATATATGTACAAGCAATTAGACAAAATGATTGACGGATACGTAGCATTATTTGTTGGAGAAACCACATCAGAAGAGTTAGAATATACATTTGCTCTTACACCTGACAAACCACTTATTGTAGAAGAAGACCTATTGCAAGGCATTTTCAAATTCTCTGAGGAAGAAGGCGTATTAAGTCTAAATCACAAATCACAAGCACCAATAGTTGCCGTTAGAATCCACTCACTTAACACCACAAAAGAATACGAAAAAATAGAAGAACAAAAGAAAAAAGACGACAAACTTCAAAAACTAATAGCAAAAAAAGGAGTTGGACTTTACTATCGCATACCAGAAATGGTAGAACTAAGCATTGACTTTGAAGGGAAGAGATTTTTCAAAACAACACACCTAAGTCAATTTGGCGTTGTGTCATATATGATGGACTCACCAAGCAATATAACATTCAAACGCCAAACAGGCGCATTAAAGTCAGTGAAATAAAAAAATAAAACAAAGAAATAGAAAAATAAAGCAAAGAAAAAAATAAATAAAACAAAGAAATAAAAAGGCACAACATTAGTTGTGTCTTTTTTTTGCAAAAAAAAATAGCAAAAAATTATGGGGGGGGGGAAATTTTTTTACTACCTTTGCACGCTGAAATTTTTAAAGCGTAAATTTTATGAAGAAATATTTATTGACACTTCTGTCTATTATCTTTTCAATCACCCTAATGGGACAAACAGTATTTACAGATACAAGTTTGCGTTTAACTTATACAGTAATAGATGAAAGTAATCACTATGTTGAAGTTAAGAAACAAGAAAACGAATTTAACAACAATCAAGTTAAAACAGTAAATATTCCAGCAACTGTTACTTATAATAGCCAAGAATATACTGTTACAAAGATTGCAGATTATGCTTTCCAAAATTCAAATGATTTAAAAGAAGTAATAATTCCTAATACTGTTACAGAAGTAGGTAAAAATGCTTTTCAAAGTTGTGGAAAGTTAGAAGAGGTTGATTTAGGAGAAGGAGTTACTGCAATAGGGGACTCTGCTTTTTATAATTGTCAAAAAATAAACTCTGTAAGTTTGCCAGAAACTTGTACAAGTATTGGATCACATGCTTTTGATAATTGTATTAATTTAACTTCTATTAACCTACCTCAAGGAATGACAGAAATAAAACCATATACGTTTTGGAAATGTGAAAAATTAGAAGAAATATTGATTCCTGAGGGTGTAACTACTATTGGAGAGCAATGTTTTGCTGCGTGTTATAGTTTAAAAGAGGTAATATTCCCTTCAAGTTTAGATTCAATATATTCACGAGCCTTTGAAACTTGTCATGGTATCAGGTTTATATTTTTTAACTCTAATGTTTATATTGCAGAAAATACTTTTGCAAATTGCAACCATTTAACTGTGGTATGTATGGGAGATTCCCAAATAGAAACATCAGGGAACAACCCTTTTGGCACTAATGTTACTGCTATTATAGTCCCTTGTGGTCAAGCCTCTAATTATCCTCAAAGTTGGTGGAATTATTTAACAGAAAAATGTATAAGAAGAACTAAGCAAAATGGAAATTTTAATGATACTGCAACTTGGGAAGGTAATAAGATTCCAACAAATTTAGATCATCATTTTCACATAAAAAAAGGAGATACAGTAACTTTGACAAATTCTAAACATATTTATCCTTATACTTCTTTAAATGAGGGTGTCTTACGTATAGATGTAGCTGCGGGAGGACAATTGATTGAAAGGGATATAGTATCTACAAACAACAATCAACTAACAATGGATCAGAATTACCTACACGAAAACTTAGATGGAGTCGTTGAAGTAGTTGTTCCTGCTACACAAGGAAAATGGAATTTCATTGGAGCGCCTTTTGAAGGTTATGATTTGTGGGGAGTAAAAATAGGACCTGGTGGGAAAGACGTAACAGTTGTGCAATTTGATTATGATAATAATGATTGGTCAAATAATTTCTCTACTGTAGATTCTGTAGTTGAAGCAGGAGAAGGATTTTTAGCGTGGCCGTTCTATGATGGAGGTGTTGTTTTTTCCACACAAAGAGATTACGGAGAACCAATAGAACAAATAGAATCTGGACTAATAAATATACCTTTTGCGTTGAATAGTGATAATGTAGTTGTTAGTAAAACAATAACAGCAGGCGATAGTGCAGGAAATTGGTTAGCATTAGCAAATCCTTATCCTGCAAAACTATGTGTTAATTCATTTATAACACAAAATCTTTCAGCAGATATTCAAGGTCAAGGAATATATGTTCATGATGCAACAACAAATGCTTTTACTTTTAAAGCACAAGGAGAAAATTATGATCTTGGAGTTGGACAAGGCTTTTTTGTGAATTTTAACTCAGCAGGAGAAAAACAAATTACATTTAAGAAAGAACAATTACATGAATATCTGGAATCAAATCACACTTATTTAAATAAATCTTCTAAAAAGAAGTTTATGACTATTTCAATGTTTGAAGGGAATAAAGAATCAGAACTTTTGTTTGCCCACAATGAAAAGGCACAACAAGGTTATGATATATTTGATGCGAACAAACTCTTTGCAATGGACCAAATTACTGAACCATATTTTGTGACAGACGGAATGTCATTAGTAAAAGAAGAAGTAAAAACTTTACCTTACTATGCGCAAATGAATGTTCGTTGTTTTGAAGACAAAGAAGTAACATTCAGACTAAAAGATATACCAGAAGATTTAGTAGTATTCCTAATAGATAACGGCAAAGCTACAAGAATGAATGATGGAGTAGAATATACAACTGAAATCACAGCGGGAGAAAACGCAAATAGATTCCAATTATTAGTTAAAAAAGCCTCTACAATAGAAGATGCAAAAGACAATAATATTGAAATCAGCAATTCAAACCGTTTTGTAAGCATTTCTTCTACTCAAACCGATTTGCAAATAGAGGTTTACAACGCCTTAGGTCAAAAAATCTTGACAACAAACAACTATAACTTTAACCTAAACGAAGCATCAGCAGGAGCATACATCGTAAAAGCATACAATAAAGCAGCAAGCAAAACTCACAAGATAGTGATAAAATAACAACTCACTAACTTTTAAGAATAAATTAGCGACTTTGAAAAATTTTAAAGTCGCTTTTTTGTTTTTAAACTCACTCTCTTTTTCGTTTTATTGTCGTATATTTGCAGAAGTAAATAATTTAAAAAAATATAACGCAAATGGAAAATCCAAAAGACTATGGGTTTAATTCCCAATTGATTCATTATAGTGGTCATCACGATCATTATGGTTCGGCAACTGTGCCAATTTATCAAACATCTACTTTTGCTTTTGAATCAGCACAAGATGGAGCAGATTGTTTTGCAGGAGTAAAACCTGGATATATGTACACAAGAATAGGAAATCCAACAGTTAAGGCTTTGGAACGTCAAGTTGCTTTATTGGAACATGCTTTTGATTCTGTTGCTGTTGCTTCTGGAATGGCGGCAGTAAGTACTGTTTATTTAGGTCTTTTAAATGCAGGAGATCATGTTGTGTCTTCTTCTGCTGTTTATGGAGCTTCAAGAGTTTTAATGGAGCAACACATGTCTCGTTTCGGAGTTGAATCTACATACGTAAACACTGCGGATCTTGATGCAGTAAAAGCGGCTATGCGTCCTAATACAAAAATGCTTTATGTTGAGACTCCTGCAAATCCAACAATGGAAATCAGTGATATTGCAGCTTGTGCAGAAATTGCTCATAAAAATGGTGCTTTGCTTGTAGTAGATAATACATTCTGTTCTCCATATTTGTCAAATCCTATTGACTTAGGAGCAGATGTTGTTTTGCATTCTATCACTAAATTCATAAACGGACACGCTGATATAGTTGGAGGTATTGTTGCAGCAAAAGAAGCAGATGTTTATGCTAAATTAAGAAATGCTATGGTGAACTTTGGCGGAAATATGGACCCTCATCAAGCATATTTAGTAATAAGAGGATTAAAAACATTGGGCATTAGAGTTGATAGAGCGCAAGAAAATGCGAAGAAAGTAGCAGAATATCTTTCTACTTGTGAGCAAGTTGAATGGGTAAAGTATCCTGGTTTGAAAAATCACCCACAATATGATCTTGCACAAAAGCAAATGAAAGGTCCGGGCACGATGATTAGTTTTTCTTTAAAGGGTGGTTTGGAAGCAGGTCGCACTTTAATGGATAATGTAAAGATGGCGATTTTGGCAGTAAGCTTAGGCGGAGTAGAAACTTTGATTCAACACCCAGCTTCAATGACTCACTCAAAAGTTCCAAAAGAATCAAGAGAGCAAGCAGGTATTACAGATGGTTTAGTGAGATTTTCTGTCGGTATAGAAAATGTTGAAGATATTATTAACGACTTAAAACAAGCTATGGCTAAAATCAAATAAAATGATTGATGCGAAAAAAGCTTAGTTTTTTATTGATGTTTTTTCTCTTGCTCTGCAATTTTGTTTCAGGGCAAGAGAATAGACGTCAAACCGTAGGAGTTGTTCTTGGAGGAGGTGGCGCGAGAGGATTAGCTCATCTTGGTGTTTTGCGTGCTCTTGAAGAAGCAAAGATACCTATTGATTATATTTGTGGGACTTCTATGGGTGCTATAATTGGAGGCTTGTATGCTTCGGGTTATAGCTTAGATGAAATTTCTTCTCTTTTTTATTCTCCCGAGTTTCAGTATTGGGTGAGTGGTAAGGTGGAGAATGAATATACTTATTATTTTAAAAAGAAAAAGCCTTCTGCAAAAGTTGTTACTATTTCTTTGGATGCGGAAGATAAATTAAAACTTCAAATTCCTACAAGTGTGGTTGATCCTGTACAAATGGACTATGCTTTTATGGAAATTTTTTCTGGTGCTACCAAGGTTGCAAATTGGGATTTTGATAGTTTGATGATTCCTTTTTTTTGTGTTACTGCTGATATTGAGTCTTCAAAAGCAAGCATTAGACGTCAAGGTGATTTGGGTTTAGCAATAAGAGCTTCGATGAGTTTCCCTTTTATGTTTGAGCCGATAAAGATTGACGGAAAGATAATGTTTGATGGAGGAATGTATAATAACTTTCCAGCAAAGGAAATGTTGGAAAATTATAATCCTGATATAATTATTGGAGTTAAAGTGGCGGGTAATTTTGCTCCTCCAAAGGAAGGAGATATTCGTTCTTATTTAGAAAATATGCTAACGCAGGATTCAGATTACAAAATTGATTGTTCAAGTGCAGTTTTGATTGAGCCAAACCTTATGGGCATTAGTATAATGGAATTTGATAAGATGAAAGAGTGCGAAAGGCTTGGGTATGAAGCAGGAGAAGCAAAAGTACAAGAGATAAGAGAATTTTTGCTTGATTCTATTGATAGCAACACTTTAGCAAAAAAGCGAAAGGAGTTTAATGATAAAAAACCTAATTTGGAAATTAAGGCAATCAGCGTACAGGGTGTTGAAGGTGGCAAGAAAAGTTATGTATCTAATTCTATTTTACAAGGACTTAATCAAAGTGTTTTAAATACCAAAACCTTAAAACGTAATTACATTGCTCTGTATGATGATAGAAATATAAAAGATATACAACCGAGTTTATTTTATAATAACTTTTTCAAAGCCTATGTGCTGAATCTAAATGTTAAAACAAAGCGTCATTTTAATGTTGATTTAGGTGGGCATATTTCAACCTCTCCTACAAGTTTTATTTATGCGGGATTGAACTATAATTTCTTAAATCGTCACGCATATTATGTTAATTTGAATACCTATCTTGGTCGATATTATAATTCACTTTCTGCTTTAACAAGAATAGATTTTGCTGCAAAAAATATTTTTTATCTTCAAGTTGAGGGAAATCTTAATAATTGGAATTATTACAGACTAAAAAAAGGAATTATGTCTTATTCGCCTATAAATTACATAGAACAAGAAGAACGAAATGTTCAAATCTCTATTGGAATGCCTATGGAGATAAAAGATGTCTTGTATATGAAAATAGGAATTGGTAAGATAGAGGATAGTTACTTTAACAGAGATTACATAACTTCATTAGATACAAACGACAAAACAAAATTTACAAATTTTGCTTTTTCAATCAATCACGAATATAATAGTTTAGATGCTTGGCAATACCCTACAAAAGGATATTATCAAAAGATAAGCATTCAATATGTTAATGGTAAAGAGCGATTCTACTCGGGCAATACTTCAGAGCATAGAGATGATTTTCAAACTCACAATTGGGTGCAAATGAGTGCAAGAAGCAGAATGCACATTCCAGTCAATTCTTTCTATACTTTGGGGCTTAGAGGAGATGTTTTTTACTCTTTCCAAGAACTGTTTTCAACTTACAAATCTTCTCTTTTGAATGCAGGAAGTTATACGCCGACAATAGAAACTCTAACAAACTATATGCCCGAGTATAGAGCGAATCAATATGCGGCAATAGGAGTTGAAAATATTTTTTCATTAGATAATATGTTTGGATTTAACCTTTCGGCAAGAGTTGGTACGTATTTATTTTTACCATACAGACAAATAGAAACAAAAGATAATGAACACCCATTTTATGGTGAACCTTTTCAAAAATTATACTTTATTGCAAACACATCTTTTGTTGCAAGAACTCCAATAGGACCTTTTAATCTAACTTTTTCTTACCATCAAAGAGATGGAAAACAAAGTCCTTGGAGTGTGTCTTTAGGATTTGGATTTGTGATATTTAACAATAGAAATGTAGAAAAGTAATATGATACAAATAAGTAATCTTAATAAATATTATGGTAGTCTTCAAGTATTAAAAAATGTTGAATTATCTATCGCTTCGCAAGAGATTGTAACACTACTTGGTGCCTCAGGTGCAGGAAAGACTACTTTGCTCAATATTATTGGCACATTAGATAAAGCAGATAGCGGAATAGTTGAAATAAATGGCAGAAATATAAGTGAATTAAATGAAAAACAACTATCGGAATTTCGTAATAAAGAAATTGGATTCGTCTATCAATTTCATTATTTGTTGAATGAGTTTACTGCCTTAGAGAATATTATAATGCCAGCTTTGATTGCAAAAGAGAAAAAGAATATTGCGATAGAAAAAGCAAAGGATTTGTTAAATATTTTAAATATTTACGATAGAGCAGAGCACAAACCCTCAGAATTATCAGGCGGAGAACAACAGAGAGTTGCGATTGCAAGAGCCTTAATCAATCGTCCTTCAATTATTTTAGCCGATGAACCATCGGGAAATCTTGATACAAATAATGCAAAACAACTTCACGAATTATTTTTTCAATTAAGAGAAACATATAAACAAACATTTTTAATAGTAACACACAATAATGAACTTGCAGAAATGTCAGATAGAAGACTAATTATGCAAGATGGTAAAATAATATAAATAAAAAATGGAAAAAAATCAAATTGTATATGGATTGCGTCCTGTTATGGAAGCAGTAAAGGCAGGAAAACAAATTGACAAGATTTATTTTCAAAGTAATTTGCAAGGAAAACTTTTCTCAGAACTTAAAGCCCTTATCAAGCAAAGTGGAAAAAATATTCAACAACAATACGTCCCTTTGGAAAAACTTGATTACCTTTCAAGAAAACAAAATCATCAAGGAGTAGTTGCACAACTTTCTAATATAGATTATTGGGAACTTGAAGAATTATTTGAACATATAGACGCAACAGGGGAAAATGCTTTCTTAGTTTATTTAGATAATGTAACAGATGTAAGAAATCTTGGAGCAATTGCAAGAAGTGCAGAATGTGCAGGGGCAAATGGTTTAATAATTCCTCAACAAGGCTCAGCACCTATTAATCAAGACGCAATAAAAACCTCTGCCGGTGCTCTTTTACGCTTGCCTGTTTGTAAAATCAATAACATCAAAACATTCATCAACACAATAAAAGCACACGATGTAAGAATTTATTCTGCAAGTGAAAAGGCTAATGTGTTATATACTCAAATGAAAGCAACAGAACCTTTAATGCTTGTAATGGGTAGCGAAGAAAATGGAGTAAGTCCTACAATGATAAAAATGTCTGATGAATTAGTGAAAATACCTATGAAAGGCGAAATAGAAAGTCTTAATGTTTCAGCAGCAGCTTCAATATTGCTTTTTGAGGTTGTAAGACAAAGATTAGGAATTTAACCTTTGCAGTAAACGCCTAATTTATATAGGTTGAAAATAAAAAGACTTGGATTTTTTTTAGCAAGAAGGCTTAACATAAGTCTTCTTGTTATTTTATAGAAAAATACGTATAATCCAACAAGATGGAACTTCGCTAATTTATTGTATACATTTACGATTTTAATTCTTTGAATTATTTTTTTATTTCTTTGATTTAGAAAAATATTTCTTAGAGTTATTACAGCGTTTTCATTAGAAGAAATAAAGTCTTTAAATTTTTTTAATCCTAAGTGTTCAACGGGATTATCAATGTTTTGAAAAGAAAAATTAAATTCCTCTAAATCAAGTTTAAATAAGGTGTCTTCGTGTCCGTAACCTTTGATGTCTTCACGAAAACGAACGGAAGAAAAAACTTTTTTGCGAATACAAAAGTTGTTTGTGGTAAACATATTTTCGCCTTGTAAGGTTCTATTTGACTCAACCTTTGTTCCGTATTTCCAATGTAGTTCATAACCCTTTGGACACTTTTCTTTTTCGCAATAAACTGTACCTCCGCGAACAACATCTTTTGTTTCAATTGCTTCTAAGTAGCGTTTTAAGAAATCTTTTCTAACAATTCCGCTGTCTCCGTCAAGAAATAGTAGAATATCTCCTTTTGCTGTGTCTGCTAAAAGGTTTCTTATTCGTGAACGACCAAGATTCTCACTTAATTCTCTATACTCTACATTTGTAAATTGAGTGATTGCTTTGTTTTCTTCGCATTTTATTGGAGAACAATCATCAAAAACCAATATTTCCCACTGACAATTCAAATCTTTTGCTTGATTTTGTAAGTCGGTTACTAAGTTTACGCAATTTTCTTGGTAGATTGGAATAAGAATTGAAAGCATTATTTATTTTTTAATTGGTTAAGAGTTTCAAAAATCTGGGTTTGCTCGTTTTCCCAACATAGTTCGCTTGCTGCTTTTTTGCAATTTTTTGCAATAGAGTCAAGTTTTTCGTTGTCGGATAAAAGAGAAGTGATTTGTTTTGCTAAATCTTGCGGTGAGTAAGAGGAGAGAAAAACTCCTGTTTTGTATTTTTCTACAACGTATTTAATCTCTTGTAAAGGAGAGACTAAGACGGGTACATAGCAGGCAATGTATTCAAAAATTTTATTTGGCAAACTAATTGCGTAATTGCCGTTTGTAGGTTTGTCAATTGAGATAGCAAGTTTTGCAGTCTTTGTTTTGCTCATCATTTCCTCAAAAGGTAGTCTGCCGAGGAAGTGAATTTTTTCTTCAAGTCTTAGTTCTTTTACTTTTTTTTCTAAATTTGATTTTATATCTCCCTCACCCATAATAAGAAGTTTTGCATTTATCCATTGCATTGCTTCACATAATTCTTCTAACCCTCTTTCTATGTTTACTGCTCCTTGCCAAACAATGATATTTTCTTTATTTGCAGAAGGAATTTGAATATTTGTTGTAGTATTTCTTGGAGGAATATTTCTGACTACAAGACTTTCTTTCTTGTATTCTTCTTTAAAATAATCTTTTATAGGATTGCAAACAGTGAAAACAGCATCGCAACCTTTTATGCAGTGTTTTTCTACCCATTTCCATACTTTTTGAGCAAAAGGATTGTCTTTTAATTCTGGTACTTGTGTGAAATGTTCGTGAGAATCAAAGATTAAAGGTTTTCTTTTGAGTTTTGCAACTAAGTAATTAGGAAGTAGAGTGTCTAAGTCGTTTGCCCAAAGATAATCTTGCTTTGAAAAAAGGAGATGAAAGAATAGTTTGAGGTTTAATTCCGCATAATATATTGCGTTTTTCTTGAAAATAATAGGTAGTCTTGTGCATTTGTAGGAGCGAGAGGGTAGAAGGGGAGAATGTTTAAAAGCCCTGCCGATTAGTTTTACTTCTAAACCATAATCGACAAGGCTTTTGCAGGTTTTATTTACCCTATTATCACAAATTAAATCGTTACTTACACTTACATTTATGCGTTTCATAAATCAGAGTCTATGAAACAATTTTTCCGTCCTCACAAGCAATAATTTTTGCACGGAATTTGTCAAGCACAATGTAATCATGCGTAGCCATAAGGACTGTTGTGCCGTGTTTTTTGTTTATGTCCATAAGCAATTGCACTATTTCCTCACTCGTAATTGGGTCAAGATTTCCCGTAGGCTCATCTGCCAAAATCAATTCGGGTTGATTGACAATTGCTCTTGCAATAGAAACTCTTTGCATTTCTCCTTCGCTTAAATCACAGGCTTGTTCATTTGCTTTCATCAACAATCCTACATCGTCTAAGGCTTGAAGGATTCTTTCATTCATTGCTTTTTTGTCTTTCCAGCCTGTTGCCTTTAAGACAAATGATAAATTATCATATACAGAGCGGTCTTTCAATAATTGAAAGTCTTGGAATATAATTCCTAATTTACGTCTTAGTAAAGGGATTTTTGATTTTTTTAGTCCATTTAGAGTAAATCCGCAAACGTATGCTGAACCTACATCGATGCGTATGTCAGCGTAGAGAGATTTTAAAAGAGATGTTTTGCCCGAACCTGTTTTCCCGATAAGGTAAACAAACTCTCCTTTCTTTATGTCAAGGTTTACTCCCGATAAAATAGTTTTTTCAAATTCTAAATCTACACCGCTGTATTTTATTACTGATTCTGTGTTTTCCATTTCTTTTAATTGTGTTTAAGATTTGCTATTTTTTTTTGAATAGTAAAGCGAAGTACAACAACATATATTACCCATATTGCTACAATGTAAATAATGTAGAATAAATCACTAATAAGAAATGCAACAATTATTGATATTAGTGATACTACTACTTGAATTACAAAATTGGTTATTGCTGTGCGTTGATGAGAATAGCCTGTGCGTAAAAGGAAGTGGTGTATGTGAGTTTTATCTGCTGAGAATGGATATTTTCCTCTTCGTATTCTCGAAACAAATACTCGTAATGTGTCGGCAAAAGGCAAAAAGAAAAACATAGGAAATACTAATATCTTTGCTTTTATTTCGTAGTCGTAAATTAAAATAGGGTCTGCTCCGCTGTAATTCATTGACATTATTATTGAAAGTGCGATTAGCGTTCCGATAAATAAACTTCCTGTATCTCCCATAAAGATTTTGGCTGGTTGCCAATTGAAAACTAAAAATCCTGCAATACTTCCAATGATTGCAACAAAGGCTATCATCCAAAAATTAGCATTTGCAAAGAATGTGTCTTGATGTAAAACGTCTGTTGCATA
>DEPQ01000077.1:17096-18083 GCA_002358855.1 Bacteroidales bacterium UBA3388 | reverse complement strand
CCTGCTTGACCATCTATTCCGTCAATAAGGTTATATGCGTTGCAAACAACTATTATGAATGCGATTGTAAGAATGTATGAGAGCCAAATAGGTAATTCATAAACTCCAAATAAGCCATAAAAACTATAAAGTCTAATATCTAAGTAGCAGAAAAGGAATCCAACTACCATTTCACATAATAATTTTGTCTTTGGAGAAAGTGAGTTCATGTCATCTCTCACTCCTAAAACGACAACAATGGATAAAAGAGTTATAAAGGCTAATAATTGTAACATATTTATCTTGTCCATCATTTGAAGAACGGAAGAAAACATTGCAACTGCAAATGCTATAAAGATAACAACACCTCCCATGTGTGCTGTGTATCCTTTATGAATTTTTCTACCGCCTGAGGAATCTAATATTTTGTATTTTTCCATCAATCTGATGAAAATTGGCATTAAAAGATAGACTAAAATAAATGCCGCAACGAAACATGCAATCCAAATCATAGCTTATTGTGTTTATTTTTGGCAAAGGTAGTAATTTTCCTTTGAATTAAGAAAATATTTCAAAGAATTAAAAAATTATTTCTTTGTTTTAGAAAATTATTTCTTTGTTTTAAATATTTTTTGTAATTTTGAAAATTGTTTAATCACTAAAATAATAAAAGCAATGCAAACTATAATAATATTAGACCACGGTTCGCAATACACACAACTTATTGCAAGAAAGGTAAGGGAACTAAACGTATATTGCGAGATTCATCCATTTAATAATCCTCCTAAGTTTTCGGACGATGTTAAAGGAGTGATTCTTAGCGGTAGTCCTTGTAGTGTACGAGATAAAGATGCACCTCAACCAGACTTATGGTTCAAAGGTAAAATGCCTGTTTTAGGAGTTTGTTACGGCGCTCAATATATGGTACAGGCTTTTGGCGGAAACGTTGTTGCAAGTAAAATTAGAGAATACGGTAGAGCACATCTTAATTACATAGATAAAGAATCT
>DEPQ01000077.1:0-17006 GCA_002358855.1 Bacteroidales bacterium UBA3388 | reverse complement strand
CTATAAGGTAATCTGCTCAACAGAAAGTGTAAAGAATGCTGGATATAAAATAGAAGGCGAAGAAACTTACGCAATTCAATTCCACCCAGAAGTTTATCATTCAACAGAGGGCTTAACCATGCTTAAAAATTTCGTAGTTGGCGTTTGCGGTTGTGAACAAAGTTGGACAGAAGATTCTTTTATCGATACAACAATTGCAAACTTAAAACAACAGTTGCAAGATGATAAAGTAGTTTTGGGATTAAGTGGTGGAGTGGATTCATCTGTTGCTGCTCTTTTGTTGCATAAAGCAATAGGCAAAAATCTTAATTGTATATTTGTAGATAATGGTCTTTTACGTAAAAATGAGTTTGAAGATGTTTTGGCTTCTTACAAAGGAATGGGCTTAAACGTTATTGGAGTAGATGCAAAGAAAGAGTTTTATTCTGCTCTTGAAGGATTAACCGATCCGGAAAAGAAAAGAAAAGCAATAGGTAAGACTTTTATAGATGTTTTTGATGCAGAGGCTGCTAAAATTAAAGATGTAAAATGGTTAGCACAAGGAACAATTTATCCAGACGTCATTGAGAGTTGCAGTGTAAAGGGTCCGAGCGTTACAATCAAGTCTCACCACAACGTAGGAGGACTTCCTGATTATATGAAATTGAAAATAGTTGAGCCTTTAAGATCTTTGTTTAAAGATGAAGTAAGAAGAGTTGGTAAAGCTTTGGGATTAAAAGACGAACTTTTGGGTCGTCATCCTTTCCCAGGACCTGGCTTGGCTATAAGAATATTAGGAGATGTTACAGCAGAGAAAGTGGCAATTCTTCAAGAGGTTGATGCTATTTTTATAGACAATTTGAAAAAAGATGGATTGTATAATAAAGTTTGGCAAGCAGGTGCTGTTTTGCTTCCAATACAATCTGTTGGTGTAATGGGAGATGAGAGAACTTATGAAAGAGTTGTTGCTCTTAGAGCAGTGGAATCAATTGATGGAATGACTGCTGATTGGTCTCATTTGCCATACGAATTTTTAGCAAAAGTATCTAATGAGATTATAAATAAGGTACGCGGAGTAAATAGAGTATGTTATGACATTAGCTCAAAACCTCCTGCAACTATTGAATGGGAATAATTATTGGTTTTTAAAAATACCGTTATGAGAAATTTTGTAAAATTGATTTGTTTTTCGTTTTTGTTGTTCTGTTCTCAGATAACATACTCCCAAACAAATAATGGGAAAGATGATGAAATGCTTGGAATACATAAAGTAGAAAAAGGGGAAACTTTATATAGAATTTCAAGAAACTTTTTCTTGACAGAAAAGGATATTATTGAGGTTAATCCAGGTCTAACTGCTGAAAACCTAAAAGCAGGTCAAGTTATAAAAGTTCCCATAACGGTAAGAAATCAACATGTCTTTAAAGAAGAAAAAACAGAGTCAATAAAGGTTTCTGCAAATGCTTTGTATCCAAAATCAAGTGCAAAAAAGAAAGCAGATAAATCACGAAAAATAAATATGGCAGTGTTTATGCCGTTGAATTATGAGGCCGTTGATCAATTAACTTTTACAAAATTTAATATAGATGAAAAGAAACGCCAAAGATACAAATGCTTTGATTACATTCATTTCTATGAAGGAATAAGAATTGCTTTAAATAATTTGGAAAACGCAGGGTTTAAAGTTGATTGTTATGTTTATGATGTAGGGGATAATGATGTTGCAAAAGTACAAGAGGCCTTAAATTCAGAAATTATGAAAAGTATGGATATAATTGTGCCTTTGGTTTTCAAACAACCTTTTTCGCTTATTGCTGATTTTGCAAAAAAAGAACAAATTCCTGTTGTGAATCCGATGAGTGAGGATTTGTCTATATTAGACAATAATTTTGTTTTCAAAATTCAACCTTCTGCTGCTGCGGAAGTGGAAACTATTATAAGATATGTGAGAAAAAATTATGAAGATGCAAATATTATTGTTGTGCACGACAATAAACCTGCATTGAAGTCTATATTAGATTATTATCAACAATTACTCGCAAAAGGCAATAATACATGGTCAGTTTTGGATTACAATAAACAAGGTTCAAAATTGTCTTCAAAATTTAGAGAAGGTAAGAAAAATGTTGTAATAAATCTTGTTGATAAGGGTAATAGTAGAGATAATGAAAGTTTTGCAAAGCGTTTGTTGTCTTCTTTTGCGTTTAAAAACGATGCGGAAGTAATTTTGTTTGCAGATTATTCATGGATAGAATTTCCTCATTTGGATTACTCTTTATTAGAAAAGTATAATTATCATTTTACATTAAATCATTTCAATGATTACACTAATAGTAATTTTGTGGATTTTGTAAAAAGTTATAGAGAACATTTTAAAACAGAACCGGATAGGATTTATGCAACATTAGGCTATGATATAACAATGTTTTTTGTTAATAGTCTAATAACAAATGGAGAAGAATTTATTCAAAATCCTAATTTGAACAGAGTAGATAAGATAATTAGTAATTTCCATTTTGAAAGAAAAGATGAAAACTTTGGGTATCAAAACAAAAAAACAACAATCTATAAAATGGAAGATTACAAAATAAGAGCGGTATCGGAATAGATTATGAGTTTTAAAAGAATAACATTATTCGGATTATTTTTATTTGTTGTAAATTTTGCACTTTATTCTCAAAAAGATAACAAAGGAGAATACGCAATACATTCTTTAAAGGAATCAAGTTTTATTTTACCAAGTTTTAATAAAGAAAAAACTACGAAAGAAGACTCGCCAATTTATTTTGAAGTAGAAAATAAAAAACTTCAAACAGGTAGAATAATTTTGAATTTATCAACTTTGGGACAAGAAAGTATAAAATTGACTTGGAAAAGTTATTCTTTAAAATCTTCAAAGGCAACATGGAGTGTTGTTTTGCAATATAGACTTTCTACAAAAGGAGAATGGAAAGATGTTTTAGACGAAAACAATAAACCATATACTTTTACTACTCGCAGAAGAGCTACTACAAAAGAATTTTCTGATGTAAGATTGCCGCAAGATTGCGAAAACAAAGAACATATTCAACTATCTTGGAGAATATACAAAATAAAGGGTAAGGGAGTTAATCCTGCAGTACAAATAAAGAATATAATGGTTGAATCAAAGAACGACCCATATAACGGAATTGCTTCAAATATTTTTGTAGAAATGTCTAAAAATGGGAAAACTCTTTCAATTAACGAATTATTCTTTAATCATATTCCTATTCCTTCCATATATCCAGAAACAATACGAATGATTCTTTCTGGAAAGTACATAAGAAACAATGTAAGTCTTGAAATTAGAGGAAAGGATAAGGATTGTTTTAAACTTTCTTCAAAATCCATAGATATCAAAGATGGTTCACAGCCATTTTCTGTTTCATATATTCCAAAGAAAGCAGGAGAACATTTTGCAGAACTTGTTTTGAATACGAGTAAATTAAGTAAACCATTGGTAATTCCGTTGGTTGCTTCTTGTTCTAGTACGAAATCTTCGGATTTTATAGAAAATAAAATAACAGATTTGTATTTCCCATTAACAGATAAAGATCTTACATTTAATTTTCCTGTATTTTCTAATAGAGATTATCAGTTTAATTTAAAATTAACACAAGAAGAACTTTCATTATTTGATTATAATGAAAGTGTTTATACAGGTATTCACATAACATATAAATGGTATAGAAAAGATTTGCTTCTTGCCGAGATTGAAGACGAGGTTAATAGTTTGGATTATTGTGTTCCCTTAGAATCTCCTTACAAAGCAGATAGACTTGAAATAGTTATTTTTAATTCAGAGAAAAAAGAAATAACAGATTTGTATTTTGGATTTCCGAAAATAAAACGCCTTGTAAGGAGTGGAGATTGGAGTAATCCTGATGTGTGGGAGCCTAAGGGAGAACCAACAATGGAAGATTTTGTTTATATAAATAATGGTTGTAATGTTAAAGTTGATTGCGATGCTATGTGTTCTATGTTATTTTTAGGAGATAGCGTTAATTTAGAAATAGAAGCAGATAGAATGTTTTATGTTTCTGGGGACATAATTTATGGCAATATGTCATATTTTACGGTACATCAACAACTTTTAGGAGAGAATTGGAATTATTTAACAAGTCCAATAAATAAAACACAAGCAGCATTGTTTTCAATGGAACGCAATAATAATGATACATGGCTGATGCAATACAATACAGGTAAGAAAAGTAAACATGGAGATTATTGGAGCGATTATCTAACTGACCCAAATTTTGTTCTCTTACCAGGTAAAGGTTATGCTGTTTATACACAATCTTCTTTGGATGTGAAGTATGAGGGAATTTTATGTAATAGTAGCACAGTTTTTACTCTTGTTGAAAACAATAACGATAAAAAAAACCTTGTAGGAAATCCTTTTACTGCACCTTTAAGTTCAAAGAAATTATTTGAAGAAATTGACGGAAAAATACAGGGTAATGCAATCTTTCTTTTAGATAAAGAAAACAAAGTTTATAACCCTATTATAGTAGATCCAAACGAAACAGTATTGATTCCTTCTTTGGAAGCATTTTTTGTAGAAACAATATCAGATAAAAGTGAAATAACCTTTAAAAGACAGCATCAATATATTCCAAAATCAGGAGAGCAATCTTTTGTCAATAACAACTATTTGACACTTTCTGCAGTAGTGAATAAAAAAACACAATATGCGTTAATAGGAATGAATATTGAATCTAAGTATGGATTTGATAGATATGATGCACACAAAATCTTTGGAACAAGTGAAGAAGTAGCAGAAGTGTATTTTATAATCAATGGAGAAGAACTTTCTGTAAATACTTTTCCAGATTATCCTGCGTCTTTCGATATAGGATTGTACATCGGTCAAAGCAATGAAGTAGAATTGCAACTCAATAATATTTCTGTCTTGCCTAAAAATGTACTTGTTTTGTTAGAAGATAAGGAAAGTAATAATTTCTATAACCTTTGTGATTCTGCATCTGTCAAAGCACACTTTGAAAGTGGAACAACTAATAATAGATATAGAATACATTTTGTTAAAGCAAAGGATATTTATGATATTCATTCAGATTATTCAGGTGTCTATATATGGCAAGACAATGAAAGAATATTAGTATATGGAGATGGAGTGCATAAATTACAACAAGTGAAGATTTGGGATAGAGAACACTTGCATGTTGATGAGAGAGAATACGATTCAGGAATTTTAATATTTGAAGACAATATTGAAAAAGGACGTTATAGTATAGACTTGAAGATAGAAGAACAATGGATAGAACATTATCCAATAGAGGTAAAATAAAAACTGAATTATCAAATGAATTTTAGAAAGATACTCATATTACTAATAATTGTTTTAACAACTCCCTTTATTTGTTTTGCACAAAAGAAATCTATTCTAAAACTTTTGACAAAGGGAGAGTACGAACAAGTTTATGAAAAAATACAAACATCTTTCCAAGATACGAATGATGTAAATAGATTAGAACTTCTTGCTTTGTATTATAATCAAGAAAATAATCCAGATAAGAATGCGTGTTTGGCTTATTACTACGGCAAACGCCTAAATAACATTGAAGAAAAGGAAATAATACCTTTGGAGGAGATTTGTAAAAAAGAACTTTCTGTTGTTTACAATTCCAAAGATATAGAACAATTAGAAAATTTTGTTAATTGCTTTTACGATGAAAAAAAATATGTTCGAGAAGCAGAACGATTGTTAGAGCAAATTGTTTTTGAGAGAACACAAATGTTAAATACTCTTGAAGATTACGAATTATACATTGAAAAATTTCCAAATGCGATTCAAGCAAATTTAGCACGACAAGCGATAGATGAAATAGTATCTTTGCAAATTATTGAAAGCGAAGATTTGGAAAAATTAGAGCGATTCGTTACTCAAACAACAAATGAAAAATATAAACAACAAGCCCTACAAGAAATAGAACGCATTATATTTCAAAATACCTTGGAAGAAAATACAAGAGAAAAGTATGAGGCTTACATAAAACGCTTTCCAAATGGTGTTTATATAAAATTAGCAAAAGAAAAACTGAATGATGTCTTGTATAATGAAGTAGTAGCAAGTTCATCTCTTACATCAATGATGGATTTTGTGAGAAATAATCCTAATCATCCAAAACTTGATCAAGTAATTCAAAACCTAAAAGAAAAATCAATGCAACATCTATCAGTAGAAGGTTTAAAAACTGTTTTAGATGTGCAATATGATAGTGCAAGTGTGAATGCTTTTATTAAAGACTATTTGTCCGATCCAACAAAAGCAAACATTGCTTTCATAGAAGAGGCTTTCCCTGATTACAAACAAACAAAAAATGTTTCAACAGCAAAGAAATTAAACGAGGATTATAATTTCCTATTACGAAAATCAACTCTTAATAATAACGATCTTAAAAATCACAGAGGCTTATTCTTTAAAAAAAATAATTCTCTTACAAAACGTTTGTTAGAAAAGTATATCGCTCAACAGAAAAATTTAAAAAAACAAGACGATAGAATAAGTAGTGATTTAATTCGCAACTATCTTCAATCAAATCAAATATCTCTATCTTTAATTGATAAAGAGTTTGATGAAAGCGATATAGTTCCAGCCTCAAACTCCGTTTTTTCTGCACATACTCCTAACGGATATTTACCTGAATCTTCGGTTAAGAATGAAGATATATACATTATCAAAACCAATGAAGTAGGTCTGCAAGATACGATTTTGTTACCTTCTTCTATAAATACGAGATTTAACGAAACATCACCTGTTTTGTCCTCAGATGGAAAGACCTTGTTTTTTAGTTCAAATGCAGGAGTGAATCATGGAGGGTTAGATATTTATATTTCACACAGAGAAGATACCAATTCAGTTGATAATTGGAGTACGCCAATACTTTTAGGAAAGAAAATCAACTCTGCAAAAGATGATTATGTGCTTTCGTTGAATAAATATAAGATAGTAGTTTCTAATGCAAACGGAGCAAACAAAAAAGCATACCTTATTGATGATGATTTAGAATTTGCAAGTGCATATGTTTTAGATAAAAAAGGTAATTTCTTATCTCAAAATGTAATTGTATTAGATTCCGCAAAATTAGATACTATAGCCATTGTTCAAAGCAATGAAAAAGGATATGTATCTTTCCTTAAACCAAATAAACCATACTATTTGATTGCTCAAAAGTGGGGATATTTAGGTTTTTTCTCACAAGACAACTCTCAAATCTTAGTTCAAAAAATAGAAGACTTGTTTGAAACAAAACAATTTTGTATTTGGGAGTCTCCATTCAATGAAAAGAAATTAACAGAACTTACCCCAAAGGGTAAAAGAGAAATAGAATATCTTGCAAATAGCATAAAAACACAAAATTACATTACAACAATATCAATTCACGTTCATTCAATAAACAAAAACGAAAAAGCACAAGAAATTTCTGATAAACAAGCAAAGGTAATAACAGATTTACTTGTGAAGAATGGAGTAAACAAGGATAATATCATAGTTGCATCATACGCAAATACTTCTCCGCTCATTGGTTGGGAAGGAAAAGACAGAGTAGAAATAGGATTTTTATTAGAAAAATAAAGAAATAAAATATGGAAATGACTATTAGCGATAGTATAGTAATAATTCCGACTTATAACGAAAAGGAAAACATTGAGAATATAATAAGATATGTTTTTTCTTTGGAGAAAGTCTTTCATATTCTTGTGGTTGAGGATAATTCTCCTGACGGAACGGCCGATATAGTAAAGAGATTGATGACTGAGTTCCCTGAAAGATTATTTATTGAAGAGAGAAAAGGAAAATTAGGACTCGGAACAGCCTATCTTCATGGATTTCGCTGGGCTATTGAAAAGAAATATGACTTTATTTATGAGATGGACGCCGACTTTTCACATCCTCCAAAAGATTTAATTAACCTTTATGGTGCTTGTGTTGCAGGAGCAGATATGGCAATAGGCTCTCGTTATGTAGATGGTAAGATTTCTGTTGTCAATTGGCCAATGGGTAGATTGATGATGTCGTATTACGCCTCAAAATATGTGCAATTGATTACAGGAATGAAGATTGGCGACACTACAGCAGGCTTTGCGTGCTACAAAAGAGCCTTATTAGAACGTATAGACTTTGATAAAGTAAAATTTGTTGGCTATGCCTTTCAAATAGAAATGAAATACACTGCCTATAAATTAGGATTTAAACTAAAAGAAGTGCCAATTATTTTCACAGATCGCGTTTTGGGAACAAGCAAAATGAGTATGAAAATATTTAAAGAAGCCTTTTTTGGAGTCTTTTCTTTAAGATTTAGAAATTGGTCAAAGTATTAGAAAAGTAAATCAAAGAAATAATTTATTAAATCAAAGAAATAAAAAAATAAAACAAAGAAAAAATGAGACGAAACTTAGGAATATTTTTTGCTCTCTTGATTACCTTTTCAAGTATAGGAGCATTCGCACAAAAAGGTCTTATAGACATAAAAAAACTACAAGATAGAGAATACTATCCAACAGGAATTTATAACCTACAATTTGTTGGAGAAAACGGAATGTATGCTTACACAAAGACATTTGAAGAGTTAATAATCGGAGATAAGAAAACCGAAAAAACAATTCTTACAAAAGATGATTTAACAGCAGACTTAAAACATTTTGCAGCCGTAGAATTTATTTCAGAAAAAGAATTTGCCTTTCTAAGTGCAGACAGTAAAACAATCTTTCACTACAACATAGAAACAAAACAAGCAACTCCTATCTGCAATCTTAAAGAAGGAGCAGAAAATCTTGAATTGGATTTGAAAAATGGTAGTGCTGCATACACAATTGACGGAAACGTTTGGTTTTCTACAAAAGGCAAAGAACCAAAACAATTAACTTTTGATGGAGGAAAAGGAATTACATACGGAGTTGCAGTACATAGAAATGAATTTGGCATAGAAAAAGGATTCTTCCTTTCAAACGATGCAACAAAATTAGCATTTTACAGAATGGACGAAACAATGGTGAAAGAATATCCATTGGTTAATACCGCTATTCGTGAAGCAGAAGAAACCCCAATCCGCTATCCAATGGCAGGAATGAAGTCTCACGAAGTTACAGTCTTTATTTATGATTCAAAAATTGAAAAAACAGTTGAATTAAAGACAAGAAAAGACAATAGTATTGAAGAAAGAGAAGCATATCTTACCAATTTGACTTGGAATCCAGAAGGAACAATGCTTTATATTCAAAAACTAAATCGCAAACAAAATCACGTAGAATTAATATCTTATGATGTTGTAAGTGGAAAGCCTGCAAAAACATTATTTTCTCAAACAAATGAAAAATATGTTGAGCCAGAATCACCAATATTCTTCTTACCTAACAACAGCAATCAATTCATTTATTTGAGCGAAGCAGACGGATTCAATCACGCTTATTTGTATAACATTGACGGAACATTGATTAGCCAACTTACCTCAGGCGATTGGATGATTAACTCAATAGAAGGATTCAATAAAAAAGCGACAGAATTTTATTTCTATGCAACAAAAGACTCTCCATTAGAGCAAAATTTGTACGCTTACAACTTTAAAACAAAGAAAATACGCCGTTGCACACCAGAAAAAGGAACTCACTACGCTCAATTCTCAACTGACGGAACTTTATTCTTGGATTCTTACAGTAGTTCAACAGAACCAAGACGCGTAGCATTGTATGACAACAAAGGAAAAGAAATAAAACAAATCCATAAATCAGATAATCCTTGGGCAGACTTAGATATGCCAGAAATAGACGTATTTACAATCAAAGCAAAAGATGGTACAGATTTATATGCACGTATGATAAAACCTCTAAACTTTGATGCGACAAAGAAATACCCTGTAATAGTTTACGTTTATGGCGGTCCACACGCACAACTCATTACAGAAAGTTGGTTATCGGGAGCAAACAATTTCTTTCTTTTCCTTGCACAACAAGGTTACATAGTTTGGACAGTAGATAGTAGAGGCTCAGCAAACAGAGGCTTTGAATTTGAAAGTGCAATATGGAGAAATTGTGGAAGCATTGAAGTAAGCGACCAAATGGATGGAGTAAATTATTTGAAATCTCTTCCATACGTAGATGAAAATCGTATAGGCGTTGACGGTTGGTCTTACGGTGGATTTATGACTATTTCATTAAAATTGAAAAATCCAGGAGTATTCAAAACAGCAACAGCAGGTGGCCCTGTTATTGATTGGAAATGGTATGAAGTTATGTACGGAGAAAGATATATGTCTTCACCAGAAGATAACAAAGAAGGATATGAAAAGTCTTCACTTCTTAATTACGCAGATCAATTAGAAGGAAAACTACTTGTAATCCACGGAGCACAAGATCCAACTGTTGTTATGCAACACTCATTAGAGTTTATAAATAAATGTATCAAAGCAGGAAAACAAGTAGATTACTTTATCTATCCTGATCACGAACATAACGTAAGAGGAAAAGACAGAATACATCTTTTTGAAAAGATATTCCAATATCATAAAGAAAACTTATAATCAAAAAAGAAAGATAAAATGTTTACAGGCATAATAGAAAATATGGCTCGTGTAGTAAACATCGAGCAAGAAGGCACAAATTTTCATTTTACATTAGAATGCGAAATAGCAGATGAATTAAAAATAGACCAAAGCTTTGCACACGATGGTTGTTGTTTGACAGTTGTAAAACTTGATAAAGAAAAAAAACAATATGTCGTTACTGCAATGAAAGAAACTATGGACAAAACAAATCTTGGTACTTGGAAAATAGGCACAGAGATAAATGTAGAACGCTCAATGCTTATGGACGGAAGATTTGATGGTCACATAGTTCAAGGACACGTTGATCAAACAGCAGAATGTTTCAAAGTTGTAGATGAAAATGGCTCTTGGAGATACTATTTCAAGTATGAAAAACAAGAAGGCAATATGACAGTTCCAAAAGGCTCTATCTCGGTAAATGGAGTTAGCCTTACAGTTGTCGATAGCAAAGAAGGAGAATTTTCTGTTTCTATAATACCTTATACTTATACACATACAAACTTCCATAACTTTGAAGTAGGAACCGTTGTCAATATAGAATTTGATGTTTTTGGTAAATACGTTCAAAGACTTTTGGAACAATATATGCAAAAGTAAGCATAGATGATAGATTACAAAGTAGAACCAGATAGATGTGTTGTTGTAGGGATTACAACTCCTGAAGTTAGTGTTGAGCAAACAGAGGAATATCTTGATGAATTGGTGTTTTTGATTGACACAGCAGGAGCTGTGGTTGAAAAACGCTTCACTCAAAAACTCCCTTACAAAGATCCTCGTACTTTTGTTGGCAGTGGGAAGTTAGAAGAAATAAAAGAATATATTAAAGCAGCGGAATTGCAGTGGGTTGTCTTTGATGACGAACTCTCTCCTTCACAAGCAAGAAATATAGAAAAGGCATTGGAGTGTCATGTCTTAGATCGCACAGGTTTAATCCTTAATATATTTGCACAAAGAGCAAGAACCTCGCACTCAAAAACACAAGTAGCACTTGCACAGTATCAATACCTTTTGCCACGTCTTACAAGAATGTGGACACACCTTGATAGACAAAGAGGAGGTGCAGGATTGACAATGAGAGGCGTAGGAGAAACACAAATAGAAACAGATAGGCGTATAATATTATCAAAGATTTCTTTATTAAAAGAAAAACTTAAAGATATAGATAAGCAAAAAACTGTTCAAAGAAAGAATAGGGAATCACTCGTTCGCGTAGCCCTTGTGGGATATACTAATGTTGGAAAATCAACTCTAATGAATCTTCTTTCAAAAAGCGATGTTTTTGCAGAAAATAAACTATTTGCAACACTCGATACAACAGTTAGAAAAGTCGTTATTGAAAATCTTCCATTTCTTTTAACAGATACCGTTGGATTTATAAGAAAACTACCTCATGGATTAGTAGAAAGTTTCAAATCAACTCTTGATGAATTAAGGGAAGCAGACCTTTTAATCCACGTTGTAGATATTTCTCATCCTAATTTTGAGGAACAAATCAAGGTTGTAAACAATACACTTGCAGAAATAAAGGTTAGCGACAAGCCAACAATAATTCTCTTTAATAAAATAGACGCTTACACCTATATTCAACAAGAAGAAGATGACCTAACGCCAAAACAAAGAGAGAATTGGAGCTTAGAAGACTTGAAACAAACCTATTTATCTTCTGGCGAACTTGATACGTGTTTTGTTTCTGCCAAAAACAAAGAAAATATAGAAGAATTAAGACAACTAATCTATGATAGAGTAAAAACAATACACGCAATACGTTATCCATACAATAACTTTTTATATTAAAACAAATTATTTATTAACCTATAAAAAAAGAAAATATGTTATTATTAAATGCGAATTCCTTTTCTTGGGACGATGTAATGGGCTTTTTAAAGAGTATTGTCTTTGAATTTGGTCCAAAATTGATTATTGCTTGTTTAATCCTATGGGCAGGCTTTAAATTTATAAGATTTATTGTAAAGAAACTTGAAAAAGGATTTGAGAAAAAGAACTTAGACTTATCTTTACGTCCATTTCTTATTTCTTTAATTTCTATTCTCTTAAAAGTATTGTTAATACTTACCGTAATAGGTTATTTAGGAGTAGAAATGACACAATTTACCGCTATTTTGGCATCTTGTGGAGTAGCAATAGGTTTAGCACTCTCAGGAACACTTCAAAATGTTGCAGGAGGAGTAGTATTATTAGTACTTCGACCATTCAGAGTTGGCGATTACATAGAATCAAACGGCTTTGAAGGAACAGTAAAAGAAATAATGATATTCACAACCACACTTGTAACGGTAGATAATAAAGTAATTACAATTCCAAACGGAGCATTATCAGGAGCAAGCGTAATAAACTATTCAAAAATGGAAGACAGAAGAATAGATATTAAATTTAACCTTGCACACGGAGTAGATATTGCAAAAATAAATCCTGAATTAATAGCAATAGCAAAACAAGATACAAGAATATTCTCAACACCAGAACCAACAGTTATAGTATCTATTACAGACCTTGCAATAAATATAGACATAAGATTTTGGTGTAAAAACGCAGACTATTGGGATATAATGGGCGAAATGCACGAAAAAGTTTACAATTATTTAGTAAAAGAAAATATAGCATTACCTCACCCAAAATTAGATTTAATAAAAGAATAATATCTCAAAGAAATAATGTCGGAAAAGAATCCTTTATCATTATTTAGCTTTAAAAGAATACTACTACCCTTATTAATTGGAATAGGGGTAGCAGTATTACTAATATTAAAAGACATAAAAAACGATTCAAGTGCAATAACAGATATTTTAATCAATTGGACTTGGGCCTCAACTCTTTTCTTATTTCTTGCATTGTGCTTCGGCGTAATGCGAGACTTGATGTATATGTATAGAATTAGGCTTCTATCCGACAAACAACTCACTTGGAAACAATCCTTCCAAGTAATAATGCTATGGGAGTTTGGCTCAGCAATCACACCCTCAGTAGTAGGAGGCTCAGCCTTAGCATTCTTTATTGTAAGCTTAGAAGGAATTCCCGTAGGTCGCTCAACAGCAATTGTAATGATAACAGCACTCTTAGATGAGTTGTTTTACATAATCATAACCCCTATTGTAGTGCTAATAGTTGGCGTAAGCCTTGCCTTTAACACCGATTTCCGATTCACATTCTTAGGATACGAATTTGGAGAAACACAAATCTTTTTCATTGGCTATGGATTTATGTGCCTACTTACACTTGTAATACTTGTAGCCATATTTTTCTTTCCGCAAGGCTTTAAAAAACTACTCTATATCCTTTCAGAAAAAAAACTATTTCGCAAAATAAAAGACAAAACAAAAAAAATGGGAGACGATATGGTAACCTCATCACAAGAATTTAAAGGAAAAGGATTTGTTTTTTGGGCAAAAGCCTATTTATGCACAGTCTTTTCGTGGACATCACGCTTTTTAGTAGTCAATTGCATACTCCTTGCATTCTCACCCGTAGGAGAACATCTTTTAATCTTTGCAAGACAATTAGTAATGTGGATAATTCTTTGCATTTCTCCAACTCCGGGAAGCAGTGGCGTAGCAGAATTTGCCTTTCCTTTGTTCATAGGAGAATTTATGCCACAAGGAACACACGCAACCATAGCCTTGATTTGGCGATTGTTTACTTACTATCCATATCTTATACTTGGCTCCTTAGTATTGCCTTATTGGACTAAGAGAGTCTTTAAAAGGAAAAAATAAAATTAGTATTTTCTTGATAATTTATACCATTGCGGAAATTTTTGCAACGCAAATTTTGCAATGGTATTTCTGTTAACAAAATGGAACTAAGAAAAATTTATCATATTAGCTAATTGAATGAAATAATCATTTGACCAAATTTTTATATCGTTTGGATTGCGAACAAAAGGTAAGACATCTGATTTTACTTGTTTTATATCAGTAGAAGAAAGCCTGTCAATGAGTTTTTCTTTAAATGAGTTTATTGTTATTTCTTCGCCATTAAATTGACTGCATCTTTCTTTTAGATGACTAAAATCAAGATTTACGTTATTGCGAACATACCACTCAAAATCAAACCAATCACGCCCTTTAACTCTGTTTTTCCATGCGCGATAAACTAAAGCATGCATTTTGCCCGCAAAAAGATTTGGAAGAGTAAAACAACGAGTCATAAAAGAGTGTGGTAGTAATAATAATTTTTGTTCAGTATTAAATTTTAAAGGAGGGCAAGTATCTACTTCAATTTTAATCTTTATTGATTTCTCTGTTTGGAAATGTATATCAAAAACTTCAGTATTGTCTTTTAAAAATGCAGATTCTATTTTCCCAAAATTAGTTTTATCCTTTTTCTTTATTTCAACCTTACGTCCAACCATAGCAAAAGCATCAATAATAGAAGGAAAGTACTTTGTAAAGTCAAAATTTTCGTTTTGAGAAAGTAAAGAAAAATCCATATCCTCACTAAAACGTTGCAATCCGTGAAAGATTCTCAAACAAGTTCCACCATAAAATGCTGCACAATCAAAGAAACCACCTGCATAAAGTCCTGCAAGAATTATTTGTTGATTAACTTCAAAAATAGCATTTCGTTTACTTTGTTCACTCGTTAGTTCATACCGAGAAAGCATAGTTTGAAAAATATCATTTGTCATTGTTGAAGAAATTTTAATAAAGTAGAAATAGAGTTAGCTTTTTTACCAACCTTAATATATTGTTCAAAAATATTTGCATCAAACCTATAAAACTCCTCCATATTCAAGCGAATATCCTCTTGAAGATAAGTTTCAACATCTTTAAAATAGCGAAGATTAACCTTAGATGAGCATGCAATTAAATCACACAAAGCTTTTTCAGGAGAAGCAATAAGAAAAGCATAACCATCTTTAATAACACTTCTTACACCAATAGGAAAAACCTCTTTTGCAATAGATTTGTAATTATAATTCCCAATAGGAGTTTGAAAATTTCGAGAATGCTTAATAGTCATTGACTGAGTTGTGTAAACAGCCTCAGGAATCAGTCCATAATATCTAAGAGCAGAAGAAAGTGAAACATAAGAAGGAGAGTAAATGTGATTAGCAATTAATTCGTTAGAAAGAGTTTTATGAGAGTGTTTAGGGTTTAAAACATAAAGTCCTCGTTTCAATCTTATGATATACTCGTTTTTTTCTAACCAATCAACTTTTTTCTCACCTGATTTCAGTTGAGGATATAACGATTCAATGATTGAATTTGTAATAGGTATGTTTCCTATATTGTATAATAAGTTATTCATTTTGCAAAAATAGTAAAATTTTGTACAATAAAGGAAATAAAACTTCTTTTTCTGTTCAAATTTTTACTGTTTTTAATGATTTAACAAACTATTTCAAAGAAACAAAAAAACAAAACGCTCGTTTGTCTAAATAAAACAAAGACTCACGAGCGTTTTTTCTTTGAGTTAATTATCTCCAATTAATTTTAATCAACTTCTTTACATTCGTAATATTTATCTCCACTATGATCAAACGCATCAACTTCTTCATGAGTATCTTTCCCTTCAAAATATTCACAAGGAGTTTCACCAGATTTGAAAATATGAGAAGCACCACTTTCAAGATCTCCTGTAAATCCCCAATATGTGTATTTACATTCACAAGTATGATTTGTTTCGCAGGCTGCGAATAATATCACTGACGTGATAATTAAACCTAATTTTTTTATTTTTTCCATATTTTTACTATTTTTTTATTTGTGTTATTTTCAGCCCGCAAAGGTATATATTTTTTTAAAAAGCACAAAAAAACATTATACAAACCTTTAATTCTACTATTCAAAGTTTTGTGGTGAAAATCTTTATTTTGCCGAAATTTCATTTTGGAATTTTTGTGAATTTTTTTGCGAAAAATTGACGAAAATTGGGGCTATTTTTTAGCAAATTATGGCTTTGCTGAGTGAAGTCTTTGCTTTATTTATATAAATCAAAGAGTTTTTCCGACATTCTTTTCATATACCTTTCAACCCTTTTAGGAGAAAGAATTTTAATGCCACTTCCATAACTTAAAAACGTAGAATACAACTCAAAGTTTTCAATTACATTTATTGAAAAAACGCAACTGCCGTCTGGATTATGATTTAAAATTTTTTGAGAACTATGAATAGGTTTTGTTTTAATGTATTTGCTTTGCTCAACTGATGCACAAAAGGTTATTTCTTTCGGTTTGTCGTTTATGTCTTTGCTTACTCCTATGATGTCATCAAAAAAATGTTCTGAATCAAAGTTTGGATTTTCTTGAAAAGGAATATCTATCGGTTCAACACTTATAATTCTATCTAATGCTAAATTATAAAGGATTAAATCTTCTACCCGTGAGCCGAAAAGAAACCAACGATTACGAAATTCTTTTAATAAATAAGGAAATAATAGGAATTCAATCGGTTGTTTTGAAGAAAAAGATTGATATGTTATTTT
>DEPQ01000004.1:5287-18534 GCA_002358855.1 Bacteroidales bacterium UBA3388 | reverse complement strand
AGTCTATCAACACCTATTCCTATTTCTTGGTAAAATTCATTGCCAAAGAGTGCTTTGTGGTAGGCAAAGGCATTGAGTTTTCTTATTTTTAAATTGATTTGAGCCCATGTTTGTGCGTATTGGGTGTGATAGATATTACTGCTATATGGCAGGAGGTTAAATCCGTAGGTTGAGGAAACGTATCCGTTGGTCATAGAAGGGGTTAGGTAAAGGTAAGGGTTGGTGTTTCCAAATATTTTACCTGCTTCTGCTCTTGCATCAATGTAAAAGAGTGAGTTGATAACTAAGCGGTGTTGTGCTATTGCTTTGATTTGGTTGTATTTTCTTTCACTATTGGAAAGGGGGTAGTTGTGTGAGAGTGTGAGGGAAAGAATGGTTGTTGTTTTTGGTTGCCAAGACATCTTTATTTCGCCTGTGAGGTATTCTATTGGGTTGATTATTTGTTCATATATTTGTTTGTCTGCATAGTGTAGGCGTGAGTAGTAGTTGTGGTAGTGTATGGCAGGGGTGAGGGTGAGGTGTTTTGTGAGGGAGTAAAGGTATTTTATTGTTCCTGTTCGTTTGCTTGCGAGTATGAAGTTGCTGTTATCAAAGAGGGAGTATTGTATTTTGTCGTAACTTGAAAGGTAGGGCATATAGGTGTTGTCGTAGTAGGAGAGTGTAATTCTTGATTTTTTTGTGAGTTTGTAGGTGAATCCTGCTCCGTATTTGAATTTCTTGTCACCAATGCCGTATGCTAATAACCATTCAAATGTTAGATTTTTGCTTAGTTTTTCGTTGGTTTTTCCGCTTATTCTTAGTCTCACACTTTCAATCGGGTTATAGTGTAGAAAGTTCTCGCATGGTCCTAAATCTACTACTCCTAATCTTATATAGGTGTTGTTGAGAATGGAGTTGAGTTTGTTTTGAAGCAATAGTCTTCCTATTCTTGCCATGTCGTCATCGCTCAATGGTGAGTAAGAGTATTGTTGTGCTTTTGCTGTGAGGGAAATTATTGCAAAAAGTATTAAGATTAAGGTTCTTTTCATATCTCTTTTTTTTTAAATGTTATCGCTTGCAAGTGCTGCGGTTGAGAACGCTATTTGAAGGTTGAATCCTCCTGTGTTGGCATCAACATCAAGCACTTCTCCAATGATGTATAGTCCTTTTACTTTTTTTGATTGCATTGTGTTGGTGTCAATATCTTTTAAAGAGATTCCGCCTTGTGTGATGATTGCTTCGTCCCATCCCATATCACCTATTATTTCTTCTTGATAGTTCTTTAGATAGGTTAGTATTGCTTTAGGTAGTGGTGTGTTGTTGTTTTTCTTTTCTTGTCGATGCCATTGTTTGAAGTCAAAGCATAGTTCTTTTGGTAACCAAGCGCGTACTATGTTTTCTACGCTTTGTCCTTGTCGTTGTGTGACTGTTTCATTGATTTCTTTAAACAATGCTTCTTCTGAAATTTTTGGTTTGAGGTCTATTTTTAAATAAAGTGGTTGGTCTTTATATAATAAAGATGCGGTTTTTCGTGAGAGTCTTAGGATTGCAGGTCCTGAAAATCCGTATTCGTCTAAGGTAATGTCTCCGTTCTCTTGTGCTATTATTTGGTTGTTATGAAGAATTTTTACGTTTGTGTTTTTGATAAGGTAGTTTTGTAGGTTTTCGTGATGTCCTCTTTCTGTTCTTAGTCCAACAAGGGCAGGGTAGAGTGGTGTTATTTTGTGTCCGCATGCTTTTGCTAAACGGTAACCATCTCCTTCACTGCCTGTTTGAGGATAGGTTTTTCCTCCTGTTGCAAGTATTACTTTGTCGCAGTAGTATTCTTTTCTGTCATGAGTTTTTACACCTTTTATTTGATTGTTTTTTATTATTAGTGAACTTACTGTAGTTGAGAAATGTATGTCTGTGAGTGGGGAGTTTTCTATTTGTTTTATGAGTGCAAGAAAAATGTCAAGACTTTTTCCACTTTTTGGAAATATTCTTCTTCCTCTTTCTTCTATGAGTTCTACTCCGAGGTCTTGAAAAAGGTTAATTGTGTCAGTATTGGAAAAGTGTTTTAGTGCAGGTGTGATTTCTTTTGTTGAACAGTGTGAGAGAAATTCTTTTAATTTTAAGGTGTTTGTTAGGTTGCAACGCCCTTTTCCTGTAAGGCGTAGTTTTAGTCCTGCTTGTTTCTTTTTTTCAAGTAGTAGGACTTTTTTGTTTTTTTGTTGTAGCAATAAAGTAGCAACAAGTCCTGATGCTCCTGCTCCGATTACTATGCAGTCATATTTATTTCTTTTGGTCATATCCAAAATTTTGAAGGTCTCTTTCGCTATTTCTCCAATCTTTTTTTACTTTTACAAAGAGTTCTAAGAAACATTTTTTTGAGGTGAATTCTTCTATGTCTTTTCTTGCTTCTATTCCTATTTTCTTGATTTGATTGCCTCCTTGTCCTATGATTATTCTTTTTTGTGATTCTCTTTCGGTGAAGATAACTGCTCTTATTTTATTGAGATTCTCTCCTTCAAGGTATTCTTCTACCATAACTTCGGTTGAGTATGGGATTTCTTTTTCGTAACGCAAAAGGATTTTTTCGCGAATAATTTCACTAACTAAGAAACGCATACTTTTGTCTGTTAGCATATCTTTGTCGTAATAGGCAGGGGAAATAGGAAGTTTTTCTTTTACCAATTCCATTACTCTTGCTACTCCTATTTTGTGCAATGCTGAGCAAGGTACTACTTCGGCATTAGGTAGAATTTCTTTCCAACGGTTGATGATTTCTATTACTTTTTCTTGCGTTGCGTTATCTACTTTGTTTATTACTACGATGGTAGGAGTTGTTGAGTGTTTTATCTTGTTTAGTATTTCACTGTTCTTTAAGGTTTCTCCAAGGTCAGTGACTACAAGATATACGTCAGCATCGGTCAATGCTCCTTCTACTTGATTGAGCATGCATTGTTGTAGTTTGTAGTGAGGGTTTAAAATTCCTGGTGTGTCGGAAAATACTATTTGAAAATCTTCTCCACTTACAACGCCCAATATTCTATGTCTTGTGGTTTGTGATTTACGTGTTATTATACTAATTTTTTCTCCTACTAAGGCATTCATTAGGGTTGATTTGCCTACGTTTGGATTACCTATTATATTTACAAAACCTGCTTTATGACTCATTGTTATTTTATTTTTAAATTATACCTTCAGTTATTAAATCATGGATATGTATTATTCCAAGGTATTTATTGTTTTCATCAGTTACTATAAGTTGTGTGATATGATGTTGTTGCATGATAGTGAAAGCCTCTACGGCAAAAGCATCTGCTGTAATTGTTTTTGGATTTTTTGTCATTATTTGTTCTGCTGTTTGGGTTTGTGTGTCGATTATGTTTTTGTTGTTTAGCATTCGCCTTAAATCTCCATCGGTTATTATTCCCAAGATATTGTCTTCTTCTGCTACAACCGTACATCCTAAACGTTTGCTTGTTATTTCCATTAAAGTGTCTCTAAGTGGTGTTGAGAGACTAACCTGAGGTTTTTCGTTTTTTACATAAAGGTCACTGACTTTTAGATAAAGGCGTTTACCAAGACTGCCTCCTGGGTGGTATCTTGCAAAATCTTGTGCTGTGAAGTTTTTACAATACAATAAAGCAACAGCAAGTGCATCTCCTAATACGAGTTGTGCGGTTGTGGAAGAGGTTGGTGCAAGATTGTTAGGACACGCTTCTTTTTCTACTGTGCAATTCAAAACGTAGTCTGCACTTTTTGCAAGGTACGAGTCGGTGTTACCTACTAAGGCAATGAGTTTGTTCCCTCTTGATTTGACAAGCGGGGTTAGAACTTTTATTTCGGGTGTATTTCCACTTTTAGATATACATATTACAACGTCATCGGGTTGTATAATGCCTAAATCTCCGTGTATTGCTTCAGCAGCGTGCATAAATATAGCAGGTGTGCCTGTGGAATTGAGTGTTGCAACAATTTTATTACCTATTATTGCACTTTTTCCTATGCCACTAATTATTACTCTTCCTTTGCTGTTAAATATTTCTTTAACTGCTGATATAAACTCATTATCAACGTAATCCAAAAGTTTTTTTATACTCTCGCTTTCTTTTTTGATAGTCTGTTTTACTATCTCCAAAATTTCAAAATCACTTTTCACAATTTTATTTTTTTAAAAACATTTGTTCAGTCAAAAAAAACATTGTATTTTTACATACTCAATTTGGACAGCAAAATTACACAATATTATTGAATAATACTCGTAATATGGAGAGTTGTGAAAGTAATAAAATGCAAAAAAAAATAAATTCGGCACTAAAAGATTTGTTCGGATTTGATAAATTTAAAGGAAATCAACAACAAATTATAGAAAAATTGTTAGAGGGAAATGACGTGTTTGTTATTAAACCAACAGGAGGGGGAAAAAGTCTTTGTTATCAACTTCCTGCTATGATTTCTCAAGGGACAGCAATAGTTATTTCACCGCTTATTTCGCTGATGAAAAATCAAGTGGATTTCCTTAAAGGTATGACAATGGACTCATCTGTCGCTCACTTTCTTAATTCAACTCTTAATAGACAAGAAATCCAACAGGTAAAAAATGATTTGCTTTCGGGAAAGACAAAATTGTTATATGTTGCTCCTGAATCTTTGACAAAACAAGAAAATATAGATTTATTAAAAACTCTAAAAATTAGTTTTTTTGCAATAGATGAAGCACATTGTATTAGTGAATGGGGGCACGATTTTAGACCTGAATACAGAAGAATACGTCCAATAATTGAAGCAATAGGTGCAAATGTACCTGTAATTGCTTTGACTGCTACAGCAACTCCAAAAGTGCAACAAGATATTTTGAAAACTTTGGAAATGAATGATGCAAAGGTTTTCATTAGTAGTTTTAACCGCACTAACCTTTACTATGAAATAAGACCTAAAGCAAAAGATGAAAAGGTCTTAAATAAAGAAATCATAAAATTTATCAATCAAAACAGAGGCAAAAGTGGTATTATCTATTGTTTGAGTAGAAAAAAGGTTGAGGAATTAACAGAAACTTTGGTTATAAATGGAATAAAGGCACTTCCTTATCATGCGGGTTTGGACTCTAATGTCAGAGCAGCAAATCAAGATATGTTTATCAAGGAAGATATTGATGTGATAGTTGCAACTATTGCGTTTGGAATGGGAATTGATAAACCTGATGTGAGGTATGTTATTCACTATGATATGCCAAAGAGTTTAGAGGGATATTATCAAGAAACAGGACGTGCAGGAAGAGATGAAGGAGAAGGACAATGTATTGCATTCTATTCCGAAAGGGATATGGAGAAATTAGAAAAATTTTTAAACGACAAACCTGTCAGCGAAAGAGAAATCACTCAACAATTGATTGATGAAACAATTTCATACGCAGAAACTTCTCAATGTAGAAGAAAACTTTTATTAAAATATTTTGGAGAAGATTATACTCAAGACAATTGTGGAAATTGCGATAATTGCTTGCATCCAAAACCTCAGGTGAATGCTTCGGAAGAAATAGTAGATTTCTTAGAGGTCGTAGAGCAAACAAAACAACAATTTAAATCAAATTATTTAATAGATGTTGTAATGGGAGAGATGACTCCTAATGTTAAAACAAATCGTCATCATAAAATAGAATGTTTTGGAATAGGAAAAGATAAACCTGCGACGTTTTGGAAAGCAGTTTCAAAGGCTTGTGTTCTTAATAACTTTTTAAGAAAAGATATTGAACGTTATGGCGAATTGAAATTAACAGAATTGGGACTTGAATACAAACAAAAACCATATCCTATCAAGATTGCCTGCGACAGAGATTTTGGAGAAGATGCAGAGGACTTTGCAGAAGAGTTTGTTCCTATGTCTTCGGCAGAATCAACAACTGACCCTGAACTTTATAATCTTCTAAAAAGTATAAGGAAGCGTATTGCAGAAAAAGAAAAACTTCCTCCATACGTGATTTTTGAAGATCGCTCCTTAGTAGATATGTGCATACAATATCCTATAAAAGAAGAAGAATTGAAGAACATAATAGGAGTTGGAGCATCGAAAGCAAAAAAATACGGAAATGAGTTTATAGAAGCAATAAAAGCATACGTAGAAGCAAAAGACATCACTCGACCACAAGATTTAGTCATAAAATCGTTAATAAACAAATCCTCAGGTTTAAAATACTTTATTATAAGAAGTATAGATAAGAAATTGCCGTTGGAAGATATAGCAATTTCAAAAAATATGGAAGTAGATGAACTATTAACCGAAATAGAAAGCATAGTATCTTCGGGAACAAAGATAGATTTGAGTTATTGCATAGATGAATACATTGACCAATATCGTCAAGATGAGATTTATGATTTATTAAGAGAAATGGAAACTGATGATATTGATGAGGTGCTTGAAGAATTAGGGGAAGATGAATACACAAGAGAGGAAGTAAGATTAGCAAGAATACAATTCCTATCAAAATACGGGCATTAAAATGGAGAAAATAATAGATTTCGTAGGATTAAACAACATTTTAAGACGAAAAAAACAATCGCAAAAAGTAATAATATTAGATTCTAATACCTACGATAATTGTTTGGCAACTCTAATAGGCGAAGTAGAAAGTTTATGTGATGCACAAATAATAGAAATAGAACCAGGAGATGAAAACAAAACCCTTGAAACTTACACCTCAGTTGTGCAAACTCTAATTGAACAAGGCAATGACAAAAATACACAGTTAATTGCCTTGGGAGGGGGAATGATTACCGATATAACTTCTTTCATTGGAGCAACCTATAAGAGAGGAATAGATACTTATTTAGTCCCTACTACTCTTCTTTCAATGGTTGATGCAACAATTGGAGGAAAATGTGGAGTTAATTTTGGAGAAGTAAAAAATCAAATAGGTTGTTTCTTAAAAAAATCCATAGTTTGCATTGAACCAACTTTTCTTTCAACCCTTTCGGAACGACAAATCCTTAGCGGAGTAGCAGAGATGTTAAAAATAGCTCTTGTTTGCGATTTTGAACTATTTGAAAAAATGATTCAACTCTCACCTTTGGAAATAGGACAAAACAAAGAATACATAAATAAATGTATAAAACTAAAACAAAGTGTAGTAAAACAAGACCCTTTTGATAAGAATTATCGTCATATTCTTAATTTCGGACACACAATAGGCCATGCCTTAGAAAGTATTGCAATGAAAAAAAGAGAAGACCTATTGCATGGCGAAGCAGTAGCAAGCGGAATGTATTACACACTTGGTTTATGTAAGAATTTATCTTCAAAAACAACTAATAGAATCAAAGAATACATAAAACAATACTATAAAATACAGCCAATAAATGATGTTCAAGAACTATTTAATTATATGAATAGTGATAAAAAGACAATAAATTACGAATATAAATTCGTTTTATTAGAAGAAATAGGCAAAGCATCAATAGGAAATAAAATAAGTAGAGAACAAATAGAAAAAATAATTAAAAATTAAACGACATGAAAAAATTATTAGTAGTATTAGCAGTATCGCTAATGTGTTTTACAGCAAAAGCACAACAATTCACCAATCCAAGTTTTGAAACATGGGCAGCAAATATGCCACAAGGTTGGTCAACATTAGGATTTATGGGATTTAACCTTTGTACAATGGAGCAATCAACAGATGCCAACACAGGCAACTATTCAGTTAAAATTGCACCTAAAATGTTAGATGCAACTATTGCAGCAATGATGCAAATGGAACCTATAGCAATACCTGCATTTTTTACAAATGGAGTCATAAATTTTGAGATGTTGATGCAAATTATGATGAACGATGGTTCAGATATTACAGAAGAGGATTATATGAATTTGTTATCAAATTTTATAACAGGAGGATTACAAATAGAAGAAGGTAATCGCCCAACAAGTATAAGTGGTTATCAAAAATTCAATAATCAAAGTGGAGAAGCTAATATGATGATGGCATTAGTTTTTAACACAGAAAACGAACAAAGAACTATAATAGGGTTAGGAGAATACTTTGCAGAAGGAGATTACTATGGAAAAAAAACTATGACAGAAGGATTTCAACAATTTGAATTTCCAATAATGTATATTTCAGATTTGCCAGCAAATGAGATTGTTTTTCTTGCATTAGTTGCTTGCGAAGAATTTCAAACAACTGATTTCCCTGAATTATACTTAGATGACATAATGATAAACTATTCTTCATCATTAGAAGATGTTGAAACAGAAGTTGCAACTACTATTTTCCCTAACCCAACAAGTGGAAAAATCAGAATAAACTGTGAAAACAATTCTTATATCCAAATAGTAAATCCATTAGGTCAAGTAGTAAAAGAAATAAACAACTACATACCAAATTCTATTATTGAAATAGAACAATCAGGCATTTATTTCGTAAGAATAAACGGCGAAAAAACAACAAAAGTTATTGTAAAATAAAAATATGAAGTTTTACAAAAAAATATTATTCTTAGGATTGATAGGCACTCTTGTGAGTTGTGTAGGCGGATACTCATTCACGGGAGCGTCTATTGCCCCTGAGGTAAAAACATATCAAGTAGAACCATTTGCAAACAGGGCAAGCATTGTACAAGCAACCCTTGCAAGTGACTTAACCAATGATTTGGTTGCCAAAATCAACTCTTCTACCTCTTTGCAACAAGTAAATTCCAATGCAGATGTAAGTTTTAGAGGAACAATTACAGGATATAGCATTACTCCAACAGCGATAGGTGCTAATGATAGAGCTGCAAAAAACCGTTTAACCATAACAATAAGAGTTGTTTTTGAAAATAGAATAAATCCAAAGGACAATTTCCAAACACAATTTAGTCGTTTTAGAGATTATGACAGCAATTTCTCACTTTCAGAAGTAGAAGAAAGCCTAATAAACGAAATAAGCGAAGAATTAGTAGAAGACATATTCAATAAATCTTTTGTAAACTGGTAGGAATGCACAACAATAAAGTCGTAAATATTATCGGTTGGATAATAGCGATACTAAGTACAGCACTTTATACCCTCACACAATATCCCACAATTTCGTTTTGGGACGGAGCAGAGTTTGTAGCAACTTCCTCAACGCTTCAAATTCCTCACCCACCAGGAGCACCATTCTTTCAACTTTTAGGTTCAATCATTCCTCTTACATACTTAATGCCAATTTTTAGCGGATTAAGTGTAATGATGCTTTATCATATAAGTGTCTATACATTGTCTCGCTTTTCTCAAATGCGACCAGGAATTATTGCTTCTTCAACAATAGGAGCACTAACCTTTGCAGTATTGGATTCACAGTGGTTTTGTGCAAATGAAACAGATGTTTACCCGCTTTCACTCCTTCTTAGTCTTGTTGCAATATACCTAACAATCAAATGGACTAAAACACATAGAGTAAATTATCTAATACTTACTTGTCTACTTTTAGGACTTAGTCTTTGCGTTCATCAACTCACGCTACTTTCATTGCCTGCTATCTGTTTAATTATTTATTTCGATAAACGAAAAACTACTTTTAAAGGAGCAATGCTTTATTTACTTTTATCCTTACTATTGATTTTTTTCATACAATTTGCATTGCCAACTTTTTTAATATGGATATTCTCTTCACACTCAATAATTAAAATCATAATTTTTTTATTTTTTATAGCCTTTCTTATATTCATCTCTTACAAAAAGTCAAAACCGATATTATTATACTCAACCTTAGGACTAATATTTATTCTCATTGGATTAAGTACCTATATTATTATTCCAATCCGTGCAAATTCGGGAGTGCCAATAAATCAATACAATCCCAAAGACGTAAAACAATTTGCAAACTACTACAATAGAGAAAATTTTACAAAACCTCCGCTTATCTATGGACAATATTTCACAGCACTTCCACCTGAAAATTTTGAAATTACAGAGAACGGGCAACTAAAACCTATCTTTGCCAAAGAACAAAAAACGATTTTCCCAAGAATGTGGAACTACGAAAGTATTTCATACGAAAATGGTTATATTGAATGGGTAGGACAACCCGAGGAAACAGTGATAATCAACGGAGAAGAAAGACCAAAACCTTCCTTTAAGCAAAATCTACAATTCTTTTTCTCATATCAACTTAATTATATGTATTTTCGATACCTATTAAATAACTTTTCAGGAAAGGTAAACGATGTTCAAGGATATGGAGACTATAAAAACTCGCAATGGACCACAGGTATAAAATATGTAGAGAACAAAATGAATATAAATTCTCAAACAATAAATCCACAAGCAAAAAAAGGACATAATTTATACTATGCAATACCACTTTTATTAGTAATAATAGGATTGTTTTATCATCTTAGAAAAGACTCCAAGTTCTTTCTTGTAAATTTTGTTCTCTTTTTCTTTACATCAATTGCCCTTGTGCTTTATCTAAATCAAGCTGCATATCAACCAAGAGAAAGAGATTATGTGTTTTTACTTTCCTTTGCATCGTTAAGTCTTTGGTTGACTATTGGAATCTATTCAATTTCTCAAACAATTGCCAATATTATAAGACTAAGACGTCCAATTTATGTAACACCTCTTTTTATTGCTCTTCCAATCTATGTGGGTATTGAAAATTTTGATGATCATAATCACGCAGGTCAATATACCGCAAGAAATTTTGCAGTTTCCATGCTGGAAAGTTGTGATAAAAACGCAATCCTTTTTGTCAATGGCGACAATGACACCTTTCCTCTTTGGTACGCACAAGCAGTTGAGGGCATTCGTACAGATATTAGAGTAATTAACTTGCAATTATTGAATGACGATTCAAATATAAAACAAATCTATCAAGCACAATATGAATCAGCTCCAATAGAAACAACACTCACTCCAAAGCAATATGAAAATCAATACACATATAATCAAATCTATCCAAGTTTTGACAGAGAACATTTGTCCAAAGTAATAAAAGATTCCTACACCCTAACCGATACACTCTTTGGAACAACGCTCCATATCCTTAACACCAATAAATATTACCTTAAAAAAGACAACGATTCAATTTATTGGCAATACAATGCCTTAGAAATAGGAAAATCAACCCTTGTTGCATTAGATATAATCGCAACAAACATAGAAAAACGTCCTATTTATTTTTCTTCATACTCAATTGACGATTTCTATGGATTAGAAAACTATCTAAGTTTAGAAGGATTTGCCTACAAATTAGAAGGGAAACCAACTGCAAAGCAAGAAATCATAGCCCTAAAAGCAGGAGGAATAAACGAAGACAAGATGTTTGAGAATTTTATTCATAAATTCCAATGGAAAAACTTTAACAAACCAAATGTTTATTATAACGAAACCGAGCGAGAATTTGTAAAACTATTCTATGACAATACAATATGCCTTGCATACAAACTATTACAAAACAATAAAGCAGATAAAGCACTCATAGTCTGCAACACTCTCACAGAAAACCTTCCATTCTCTCAACATTATTATCCCGAAGCAGCAGCAGACTTAGTAATAATTTATTCACTTTTAGGAAGAGAAGACAAATCCGAAGAATACATACACCTATCTACTAAACAATTCTCACAAATTATGCAACAATACTTCGCTCTCAACACTTCGCAACAAGCACAAGACAGAATACAAATCCAAAAATTAGAAAACACTTGGTATCGTTTGCTTTTACAAAGTCAAGATTGGGGATTAGAACACATACGCATTACCTTAGCAGACAAATACTTTACAATGATAAATCAATATCTGCAAATCACACTACGACAATTTGAAAAAATGACAGAAAATCCTGATTTCTATTATCAAGAAATACAAAACATTGTAACCCAATTGCAAAATATTTACACCCTTGCTCAAGATTACGAAGAGAATCTAACACCAATTCCCGAAAAACTAATGGAATATTTTCAGGAATCAAAGAAATAGAAAATTATTTCTTTGAATTAGAAAATTATTTCAAAGACTTATTTTTTTAAAGCAAAGAAATAAAATTCGATTGCAAAAGTTGTGAAATAGGAAAGAGTTGCGCTTAATGCTGCTCCTTGCAATTGATATTTCGGAATAAGGATTAAACCTGCAATTATAGTAATTGCTAAACCGATTAGTGAGGCAACGGTGCTGATTTTAAAGTTTCCTTTTGCGTAAAAGTACTGTGTGAAATTGCTTGCAATGCTTAACGGAAGTATTCCTATGCTTAGGATTCTGATTGCAGTGGAAATTTCTGAGAATCCTTCACCAAAAATAAATGTATAAACGTTTTGAGGCAATAAACACAAGACAAGGAGTGCAAAAGCAGTGAATAAGCCATTTATTTTGCTCATTTTCCAAGAAAATTGTTTGGAAGTTTTGTCGTTATCGTTGTTTGAGAGTGAAGAATATTGCACTAAGGCAAGCGAAGAGCCAAAAAGCATAACTGCTTCACTTAAAGACACTGCGTTTGAGTAGATTCCAACAAGTCTTTCACCACAATAAAATCCTAAAATATAGAAACACAAACGATAATTCATACTTTGAGCAATGTAACCTGTTTGTTTTGTTATTCCAAGCGAGAAAAGAGTTTTGAAAGATGAGGTAAAATCTTTTTTTGATAATAGTTTTATGTCTTTATATTCGTCTTTTAAAGCAAAAAGTCCATAAAATAAAGAAATAAAATAGGCAATAAACATTGCAAGAATAAAGTCTTCAACCTTTGTAAAGCGGTCAAATAACCATAAAACAAGGATAAAAGAAAACGAAATTAAGGGATAGAGAAATTTTAGTGTGTTTGCCTGAGTGATTTTTTGTTTTCCGAGCAATAGGAATTGATTTATTTCTGACAAAGCCGCAAGAATTGCAATTATTATGCAGATAATGGAGTAGAAAACGCCAGATTTGAGAACGAAAATAAAGACAATGGCGGCAATTATTGCAGAAAACAATACCCAAATTAAAGAAGGAATAATCAAAGAAGAGAAATCTTTTCTTGGAACAAGGTAAATGAGTGTAGAATTGCCTATAAGGGTGAAAAACATCAGCATAAGATTGATGTTATACACCATTATTGCTTGTTCTCCTTTTGCTTCTGCTCCAAGGATTTGGCTAATCAATATAATGGTTAAGAAACCTAAGGCAGCAGATGAGAACTTTGTAAAAATAGTATGTAGTATATTTTTTATCATTCTTTGATATTTGCGTGCAAAGATAAGAAAAAATGAAGAAAAATTTGGTCGTATTAAATTTTTTATATACTTTTGCAAACTCAAACACGGTGCGAGTAGTTCAGTTGGTTA
>DEPQ01000004.1:0-5222 GCA_002358855.1 Bacteroidales bacterium UBA3388 | reverse complement strand
GGTTCAAATCCCATCTCGCACCCCCGAAATACAGATAAAGCTTCTTCAAATTTTGAAGGAGCTTTTTTATTTTTGTGGTTTTGCATATTTTTCTTTACTTTTGCACCATTGAATAACCAAAATAAAAAATAGAATGAAGAAAATTAGATTATTTATCACGCTTTTGATTTGTGCAGTTGTGAGTTTAAACCTCTCTGCTCAATCATTCAAGTATGAAAGTGTTAAGAACGATCCTTTGAATGCAAGGATTTACACTCTCGGAAATGGACTTAAAGTCTATATGTCAGTTAATAAAAGCGAGCCGAGAATACAAACCTACATTGCAGTAAGAGTTGGAAGCAAGAATGACCCAAGTGCTACAACAGGATTGGCACATTATTTTGAGCACATGATGTTTAAAGGCTCAGAAAAGTTCGGAACAACAAATTGGAAAAAAGAAAAAGAATATATAGAAAAGATAGAAGATCTATATGAGGTTTATCGCAAGGAGAAAGACCCTCTAAAAAGAAAAGGATTGTATGCAGAAATTGACTCTTTGTCTTATATAGCATCGGGATTCGCCATTGCAAACGAATATGACAAGATGATGAGTTTCATAGGCAGTCAAGGAACAAACGCAGCTACAAGTAACGATTACACATTCTATCAAGAAGACATACCAAGCAATCAATTAGAAAATTGGGCTAAGATTCAAGCCGACCGTTTTGCTAATCCTGTGTTAAGACTCTTCCATACAGAATTGGAAACCATTTACGAAGAAAAAAATATGAGTCTTACAAAGGATTATCGTAAAGTAAACGAAGCAATGCTTAAAGCCTTATTCCCTTCACACCCTTACGGACAACAAACAACCTTAGGAGAAGCAGAACATTTACGTAATCCAAGCTTAAAAAACATTAAAGAATTTCACTCACAATACTATGTGCCAAACAATTATTGTATTGCAATGAGTGGAGACTTCGATCCAGATAAAGCAATCAAGATAATAGACAAATACTTTGGAGGATTAAAGGCAGTAGAAGTACCAAAATTGGAATTCAAAGCTGAAAAAGAAATCACAAAAGTAAAAGAAATAGAAGTAAAAGGCTTAGAAAGCGAATATATAACAATAGCATATAGAATCAATGCAGGCTCTACATCAAAAGAAGCAATGATGGCAGAACTTATAGATATGATTCTAAACAACGGATACACAGGATTGATAGACAAAAACATCAATCAAAAACAATTATGCCAAAGAGCAAATAGTGGAGTGTATGGATTGAACGACTACACTGCTTTTATTCTAAGAGCATACCCTACAAAAGGACAAGGATTAGATGAATTAAAATCTATGTTGTTGCAACAAATCGACATTTTGAAGACAGGAAATTGGGACGAAAGCATTTTGCAAGCAGGAATCAATAATATGAAATTCCGCGAAATACGTTCCTTAGAATCAAACTCAGCAAGAGCGATGAAAATGGCGATGAGCTATCTTTCAAATGTTGAATGGGAAAACGAAGTAAATTACTTAGACAACCTTTCTCAAATCACAAAAGATGAAATCGTTGCTTTTGCAAATCAAATCTTCAAATCGAACAACTATGTAGTTATAAAGAAAATAAAAGACGAACCAGAAACAGTTGCAAAGGTAGAAAAACCAGCAATAACACCTATTCAAATCAATCGTAGTGCAGAGAGTGATTTCTTTAAGAAAGTAAAAGAAGCAAAAGTAGAAGATATAAAACCTGTTTTTGTTGATTACGACAAAGATATGAGCATAAAGAAAATGCCAAACGGCACAGAAATTCTTTATGTTAAGAATACCGACAACACACGTTATAGTTTAAGTTTCCGTTACGAAGTAGGAAGTTGGGAAAACAAATACTTAAATCTATTAAGCTACTATCAAGATTTCCTATACACTCCATTTATGAGCCAACAACAAATAAAAGAAAAATTATATAACATAGCTACAACATTTAGAATAAGTGTAAGCGGAGATGAAACAGTAGTTACAATTGAAGGATTAACAGAAAATCTTTTAGAAGCCTTAGATGTAGTAGATGGAATACTAACAAATCCTTGTCTTGATGAGAAAGCGTTAGAAAATATCAAGCAAAAACTTTTCAAAGAAAGAGCTGAAGCAAAAAGTGCACAACAACAATGTTTCTCTAAGCTATCTTCTTACGCTCTTTACGGCAAAAAGAATGCACATCGTACACTTTTGAGCGACAAGGAAATCAATAAACTAACAACAAAGCAACTTACAGAACAAATAAAGAACCTAAAACTATATAAAGAACAAATAACCTATTACGGAGACTTGAATATAGAGGCAATAGAAGACTATATTTTCCGTCATCACAAGATGAATGAAACAGGTTCATACAAAAAAGCAGACAGAAAACTATCAGAAAAACAAAAAATAACCAAGAATAAAGTTTACTTTGTCAATTACCCAGCAAATCAATCCTATTGCAGAATGTTTATAGTTGGCGATAAATATGACGAAAGCCAAAGAGCAGTAGTTGCAATGTACAATGAATACTTTGGAGGCAGTATGAATAGCATCGTATTCCAAGAAATGAGAGAAAAACGCTCACTTGCCTACCAAGCATCTTCACGTTACATAATGGGAAGCAATAAAACCGACAAAAATTACAACCTTGCACACATAGCAACTCAAAACGATAAAGTAGTAGAAGCATTCGATGCGTTTAATTCTCTATTAGATTATATGCCGGTTGCAGAAAATAACTTTGACCTTGCAAAACAAAGCCTTTTGAAATCAATAGCAACAAACCGTACAACAAAGCAAGCAATCATTTCTTCTTACCTAACAGACAAAGAATATGGAAGAAAAGAAAACACACAAAAGAAAATGTACGAACAATTGCAAAAAATGACCTTTGAAGACATAAAAGCATTTAGCGAACAAAACCTTAAAGGTCAAAAAAGAGTATATGTAATACTTGGAAGCAAAGACCAAATCAATTTTGACGAAGTTAAAAAATTCGGAGACATAGAAGAATTAACCTTAGAAGAAATCTTCGGATACTAAGAGTTTATAAGAACGAAACTTAATCGTAAATGCTTGCGGTGTTTTCATAATATCGCAAGCATTTTTCTTTAAACCTATTTGCTAAAACAATGAAATTTTATGGCCAAATTTTAGAAAAATAAGGAAAGAAAGAAAAAATAGTTATCTCTTTTCTAATTTTTCAATAAGTTTCCCAAGATCAGAATAAGTGTAATCTCTATTGTCTCTTAATTTTTCTTTAATGGATTTATTTGCATTACTGATAGCATCTTCTAAACTTCCACCATTTTTCTCAAAATAGTTATGTAACCCTTTGCATTTTTTGAAAAATTCTTCTTTCTTTTCGTAAGGAACTTTTTTATTTAAGTCTTTAATCAAAGAAGGTTGATTGTCATAAGGACGTGAAGTGTATTGGAAATAATAAAGGAAGAATAATTCAGTGCAACGATGTGTTTCAAAAAAATCTATTTCACACTTTTTGTTATTAAGATACTTTTTCTTGAAGTTATTGTATTCAGTTTTACCTTTTCCCTCGGTTTTATTATCCATATCTATAAGACAAAAAATACGATCATATCTGTTTTTTATTCCTTCTTCAATCTTCATTCCAAGTTCTTGTAGGTTTGTTTGTTTCGGATAGCCGGGTTCGAAATTTAATCCTTTAAATACATCTTGCAAAGACTTGATATAGTACCACTCAGTAATACCTTCACCCAAAATTAGCGTAGTGTTTTTTAATTTCCCGTTCATTTTAATCCTCCAAGTTTATGAATATACTACCTAAATCGGGCTTTGCTCCTAAGCGACCAATAGAATAAGAATCATAAAAAGAAAGATCTTTATCTAATCCAAAAGAATCTCCTCTAAAATATTCAGATGAAGCCGTTTCTCTATTCTTTTCTACAAGCCATATAACACCTCTGTTCTCATTTATCAAATCTTGTGAAAGTAATGTTGTTTCTTGGCTTGTGATAATAAGTTGTGATTTTTCGGAATTAAATAGAAAAACATTTAGGTAGTAGAATAGCAAATCTTTATGCAAGTCTTCTCCAAGTTCATCAAGATAATAAACTTGAGAACCTGTTATCATATCAAACAAAACTTCTAATATAAGTATATATTTTATAGTTCCCTTTGATTGAAGTTTAAGAGGAATTTCAAAATCTCCATTTTTAGAATAATTTGTAAAAGAAATAGATTCTTGTATTGGCTTTAATAATTCATCTTTAACCTCTTGCGGAATATTTTCTTTTTCTATTCTTTCACGAAAAGACTTCTGGATATAACGATCTTCTGCAATAGGTTTATATTCTAAAATATTCAAATCAGCCTTTCGCAACATGATATTATAGAATTTACGTTTTTGTGGATTATTATAAGCCTCTCTTAAAATTTCAACAACACCTTTCTTCTCATCTCCGTCAATATCGTGATAGTTTATCATAATCCAATCATAAAGTCTATTGAAAGGTGCAATATCTTTTCCATAAGCCTTACTTCTACACACAGAAAGGACGCTTTGATTATTTAAAGTATCTTTGCGAATATCCTTTTGAGTTTCTGTTTCCAATCCTAATGTTTCTCCAAACCTTATTTCAGTCTGTATATTCTCATCAACAAATTTACGTTCATAGAATAAGGTTTTTGCATCGTTTGGATAATAATAAAGTTCCTCGCTTAAAATATTGTTTTTATTGAATTTTACTTCATAATCATATCGTATGCCATTTGCATAAAATGAAACAAACATTTCTGTTGGCTCATTTTCTGTTAGAGCAAAAGGAATCACGTTACCAATAGGTATTTTTGAATTGCTCTTTGCTTGAATTAACAATCTAAATACCTTATTTAATGCAATTAACATATTAGATTTGCCAGACGCATTAGAACCATACAAAATTGCTAATTTGTATAAAAAAACTCCTTCCGCAACTTCTTCGGTTAATACAGAGTCTCGCTCTTCGGCAACGAAGTTTAATTCTTGTTTATCACGAATAGAGAGATAATTCTTAACCCAAAAATTCCTTATCATACGATATAATTTTATGTGTACTTAAAGTTAATTATGCAAAAGTACAATTTTTTTTAATATTTTCTTGTTTTAGTTCATTTGGTTGAGGAATATATGTTGCCAAAACAAAGTAGAAGATGTCGTAAAACAGGCATTCTGAAACAAAATAAATTCGTTTCTCCATCA
>DEPQ01000056.1 GCA_002358855.1 Bacteroidales bacterium UBA3388 | reverse complement strand
ATGCAAAAGATCGGATCTTTTGGGGTGAAAGATCGGATGTTTTGTGTGCTTTATTCCGAGTTTGTCAAAAGATGGTGGAGTTAAAGAGATTAATTTAAAATATATGATGAGATTAAAAAAGGAATAAGAGAATAGTTACTATATGTTACAATAGTTGCAATAGAAAAAAGGCTGATTTGATACTAATGCTTTAAAAACAAAATGTTAATATAAAACAATATCAAATTTCATTATTTAAAGGCATTATAAATATCGGGTGTTATTTTAATTGCACAATGATGTTTTCCTGAATGTGTAAAAAAATCAAATACAATATTCATTTGATTAACTATGGCTAAACGATTCATTGAATCGCTAAGGTCTTGCCAATTTTCTAAAATGTAATTTTTTAAATAAAATGAAGTTATAGCGTTTATTTCTTCTTGTGTCATTGCAGGTAATTTTACATAATAAACAAGTTGTGAATTGTTTTGAGAAAAATAAACTCGTGTTAAAGAAGCATCGCCCATATATTCAACAGGCAGAGTAGCGTTGCATTCGTTTACTAAGTTTTGTATTACATTTATTGGGCATTTATAGGATTTATTTTCCACTATTTGATTATATTCATCTGGTGTTATGGTTATAGAATAAAGAAATTTAGAATTAACATCATTGTATTCAAATGTTATATTATATCCTCCTTTAAAACAAGCATCAGCAAATGGATCTGAATTAATATCTTTACTCCAACTGTATAATATTTCGTGTTTGCTTACCATAGCATTTTCTTTTAAATAATCAGCATCTGTCTCCGATTTACGAACATTATTAATTTGATATACATAAATTATAGAATTATTCATTTTCTTGATTTCTTGAAGTATTATGCCCTCACCTATATCCATAGGTAAATCTTTATTTGATTCTTTTATACTTTCATCAATAAAGGTATTATTTGTAATAAAGATGTTTTGAGGATTTTCACTCTTTGCTGTACTTACCACAGATATAGTAAATGTTGATAATATCAGTATGTAAATTATCAGAATTATTTTTTCAAACCATTTCCATGTGCGAGTTGATTTTGGAATTACATTTCTTACTTTATTAGAATTTATTAAATAAGCGAACCAAATTCCTCCCCAAAGAAATTGTCTTATTGCAGAAGGATACGTAGATGAATCATTTGTTGCTATTCCTATAATAAATGACATTATGCCATCTAAAACAATCATTGCAATATATGTTGTTGCTAATGAAACTGCATTGGATTTCCTTTTATGAAAGGCTACAACTGTTTTTACAGCAATTGTTAAAAGGCATAAAATAAGCATGATATCAATGGCCCAAAAAATCCAATTGAAATCATATTCTAAATTTAATAATTGCAAAACAGCAGAAAAGCAAGCTCCTCCAATAACACCAAACCATAAGAAAAATGCTAACCAACCCGATACTTCCTCTTTCACCTCTGGTATTTGGCTTCCGTCTTCCATTGCTTCTCTTGCAAGTTCGTTCGTTTTGTAATTGATGTTATTGTAATTTTGTATTGCAAAAATGATTTCTTCTTCCGACTTAGTGTCAATATGTATATTTATCTTAGAAGTATCATTGTTTGCACCTTTAAATGGTTTTACAAAATTATCTTTTTCTTTAATTATTTCATCGAACCAACTCTTTACTCTTGCTAATTCTGGTTCTTTTGTCTTAAAAGGATTCGTTTTTACCAACTTCATTGGAAAAGAGCCAGTCAATAACTCATTTTGAATAACAGTTTTTCTAACCAAATCTTCGCAAATATTAAAAAACTCTTTAATATCTTCAATGTATTCATTAGTGAAAACAAAGCAAAATCCGAAATAATTATTACTTACTCCATTTAGTCGTCTTAGATAGGTATAATATACATACGGACCATTCTTTTTAACGAATAAATGTTGTGATAGAGTTAATTCTTCTAAATAATTTTTAACAAAATCTCTTGTATAGTCTTTTGGAAATTGCTCAATTTTGTCTCTGTTTTCTATACTTAATAATCTGATGTCGTAAGCCATAATCTTGATTTTTTTCTTTTATTATGTTTTTCGGTATGATATGAATTATAAATCTTTGATTGTTTTTCTCTGAATACTCATCTCTCATTGGCTTTTTACCTAAATCAATTTTATTGTCTCCACTTCCTGCTATCAAAATCTCACAATTCTTTCCGAAGTAATCTCTTATTTCAGATAAAGAATGCCAATATTCTACCAATGCTTTGGCTCTCTCGTAACTTAGTTCGTAATTAAGAGGGTAATTATCTTTTGAAGCTTGTCCTTCTATGATAAGTAAATATGAATTATTATTGTACTTTTTCAAAAAGTCGCATATTGCAATTCCGGCTTCTTTTAATTTTTCTTTTGTATTGTAATCTTCAATTATAGCACTGCCAACTTGAAATTTACATTCTATTTTTAAAACAAATTTTTCATATTCATCATTATAAGTGAAGTATTTTTTTGGTAAATCTTTTGTTGATTCTTGAATTTTTTTGATCTGTTTAAGTTCTTCTTCGGTTGCAACCATTCTGTTGTGAAGCACGCAAATTGTAACAACAAACAATATCAACATAACAAAGAACAAACTTGTCATTAAGTCTGAATAGCTCGTCCAGAAGAAAGATTCTTTTTTAGTTTTCATATGTTGGGGTTTCAGAAATGTTTGTAGTTTGAGTTTCTTCAACCATATTCGTTGTTTGAGGCTCTATTATAAAATCTTTTACAATAGAAAAAGAAAATAACACCACCAAAAGAATAACTCCAATTGCAATAATCTTTTCCCAAATGGATTTAGATTTTCTATTGCCACCAAAAGATGTTCCATTATTTGCTATTCTATCTAAGCCATTATTTAGAAATTCTAAATTTTTATTCAATCTGCTAAATGTATCTTCATATCTTCTGTTAATAGAATCATTGCTTTTTTTGATTGATTCCATTGCTTTTTCAATCAAATTAGGAATTGTAGAAATAACTTGAAACTCTTGATGAAGCTGTGGTAATCTTTTTAGTTGTTCGTTAAAAGCATTGCTCATTTCTTTGCTTCTATTTTCAAATGTAGAATTAAGTTTTTCTAATGCAAGACTTAGATTTTTATCTACATTTTCAATGCTTTCGGTCATTAAGGCTTTTCTTGTTTCAATTTGTTCGTGTTCTGCCTTGAAATATTCCCCTAATTTGTTAAATGCTTTTGAACTTTGAACTTCTCTTTCCCACTTATCTCTTAAAGTGTTTATTGATTCAAAAAAAGTAACAAATTCATCTAAATTATCAGTGCATTTTTTGAGTTTAGAAAATACCTTTGCATTTGCTTCACTCATTTGAAGCACATCTAAGCTCTGTATAATCTCGTAAGAACGATTTATTTCTTCTAATGTAGAGTTTAGTTTACTCATATTAGTCACAAATCTATCATTGAAATCGTAAGTGAAGTATTCAAATCTTGCGATCAATTCATTCATACCTGAAAGAGTATCGTTTGAATATTCAATAACGGGTAATAGTTTTGATTGAATCCAAACAAGAAAATCGTTTCTACCTTTTTCAACCATACTTTTACAGCCTTTAAATCTCCAAGAATTTATGATAGTAAACACAATTCCAAGAATACTTGAAATCATTGCTATTGCAATTCCGGATAATAAAGCAGAAATTCCATTAGATGCCAAAGTGGCATCTTGTGAAGTATCTAATAAAGCAGATAATCCACCTGTTGCCCAAAGATAAACAATACCGACAATAATACCTGCCATTGTTCCTACAAGACCAAGATATAACGGAAGTGGATTTAGTGTATTTATATCTTCTTCTACCGATTCACAATTCCTATCTACAGAATCTTTAAGAAGTTCAAACTTTATGCTTTTAGTCCTATTGCTTTTTATGTAAGTGTTTATTGCTTCTAAAATATCTTGTAAAACTCTGTTGTTAGAAGAAGCCGTTACGCCTTGTATTTCTCCGTTTTCGCTTCCTGTGTGTGCTGTGAATTTTATTAAGTTATTATCTTTTGAATAAAAGATAGTTTTAAACTCATTCATCTTTTTGATGTTTTCAATAAAGAAATAGAGTTGCAAACTTACTATTACTACAATTACAATCCCTATAATTAGTGTATGTGGTTCCATAATTTTTACTTTTATCTTAATGTAAATTTTATAACTTGTTCATTGTTGTCTATTTCGTAACTTTCTACTTGATTGAGAATTTCATTTCCAAGAAGGAGGGGTGCTTCTATGTTTTCAGAAACAGAGGCTTGAATATTAGAAAAGATGATTTTGTCATCTAAGACTACTTCTTTAAGATTCACAACTAAGTTTTCAACCACGCTTCCGTCAGCTATTGTAGATTGAGTAACGCCTAAAATATCTTCTTCACTGATAACTCCATTTTTAATTAAGGAAAGTAATTCCAATTTAGAAATTAAATTTGTAGAACAACCTGTCAAAAATCATATAGAAACCCATACCATTTATTTTAACAGGAATTTGTTTAACTCCGCTAATTTCTCTATATGGAATTTCTATATAATCTTCTGTATATTCATCATCAAAATACTCTGTTTCAGAAATATCTTCATCAAAGTAAGAATCCTCTTGTTTATTTTTTGTTCCGCAAGACGCAAACAAAGAAATAAAAAACAAAATCAAAAGAATATTAAAATATTTCTTTGCCATTATTCGTACAATTCAGGAAATAGTTCTTTGTGTATTTTACATTTCTCTTCTTCGTTTAAAGATTTTGGTTCCTTTCCTAGTCTGTCTAATTTTTTTGTAAAATCTGATATTTCATGACTACTACTATCTTTTTCATTTTTATCTTTCCATTCTTTGTAAATCTCTAAATCGTGTTGAGAAACTTCATTTTCTGTATTTGTTTCTATCGTTTCTTCTGTTGGAGTATATGTTGAAATATCATTAGTAGGTACTTGTTTATTCGGGTTAAAGAATAATAATGCAATAATTGCTAATTGAAGAACAATGCTGATAATAGGAAAAAGGTGTTGTTTGTAAAATGGTTGTTTTTTATCTTTTGGACAGATAAGTTGAGGAGTTGGTTTTTGCGGTTGGTTATTAGAATATTTAATCTTCAAGTCTTCGTATTTTTTTACTAATATTCCTAATTGAGATTCTGTTTCTTGAAGTTTTTGTTTTATTGAATTGTAGTTGCTTTCTATTTCTTGAAGTTTTTGTTTAGAAGAAATAATGTTCTCGGAAATCTCAACAGAGTAATGATTACTTATATAACTTTGCAGAGTCTCATCATCTACATCTCTATAACTATCTTTTATTATTGCATTATTTGAATTTGCAAACCTTATAGGTATAGCTTTAACATTATTTGTAAAGTTTGCAATTTCTTTGTAGCAATTTTGTACAATAGGGTCGTTGAAAGAATTGATTATTATTTTATTGTTGTTGATTAACTTTGATAAGGCTTCTTTTAATCTTTTTCTTAGAGTTAATAAATCGTCAATAACGTTGTTGCTATTTTCATAAACGTAGGTAAAACCAAGCATACAACCATTTCTATCTCCCGTTAAGTCAAATCTTATATAGGTATAATAGACTCTATTGATGTTTTTGGTTCTTTTTATTGAAAATAATTCTTTTATTTCTTTATTATTGTAATTATGAAAAATATCTAAAATAGATTTGTCAATTTGGTTATTGCAAGAAGTATTGCTTCGTAAATCATAAACTCCAAAACCATCACTTCCTCCCAACTTTCCTATAATGTAAAACCTTTCTTCTGCCATAATCTATAAACATTTTTTAATTGTTTCCCAAAGATGTTTAGGGTAATTGTCTTTTCCAGGTGTAAAAATCTTGATTGTATCATTTGTGTTAGGATCTGTTTCTGTGGAGTAATTACCTGTTTGGAAAGGTATTAAGAAACAATCATATTCTCTCCAGAACTTGCTTATAGGGTTTTCGTTTTTGAATAAATCAAGTAAACTTACATAATCTTGATTTATTAGTTTCTTCAAAGAATGAATATTTACACTTCCTCTATTGCCTAATGTAAGACTTGCGTCTATTTTGTTGTAGAGAAAAATCACCTTGTCTTTTCTACTCATCATTGTTCTGAGTTGATTTATTCTTGCTACATATCTTGCTCTTGTTTGTTGATCTTTCCAATTTGGCTCTAAAAGAATGATATATACTTTTTTGTTGTTAGAGTTTATTATGTTTGAAACATATTGCACAGGAAAATCATCGCCATTGTTACTATTTGGCTGAAAAAGTTTTTCTCCCGGGCTCTCTAATATTTGACAAATTTTATTGCCATTGTGCCATATACCTAAAAGCATAAATTCTATTCCTTTTGTTGCCTCAGCTGCTTTTGGTGATGTGGCATCATTATCCCAATTCCTGCATCTTGATTCATAGTTGCCTCCATCGTTTGATACGAAAGAAGGATCGGCTACTATGCTTGTTTGATTCTTTAATAAATATCTATATAAACGAACAAGAGTCATTGTCTTTCCAGAGTTAGGTGCTCCGAAAAGAAAAATAATTGGAGATTGTTTGTCAATCACATCCACTGTTGCTATTGTGGGTTGTTGAGGTTGAATTTTGTCTTGTTCTTGTGTGATGTCTATTTCGTTAGAACTATTTACGTTTTCTTGTTCTATTATATTTTCACCTTCTATTACTGGCATAATATTTTATTTTTTTTATTGTTGTTAATCTTTTTTAAATGCTATTGTAAAAAATACAAAACCTGCAATGTCAATTAACACCGACAGTATTATCCAAAAGATAAATCCTCTGTCAGCGTAATCTCCATTTAACCAGCCTTTTAAAGTATCAAATACGCTTTTTAACTTTTCAGCCTTAGATATTTTATTGTTAAATGTTGGATCTTTTGCATGTTCTGCAATAACAGGGTATGCTTGACTTGTAATGCTTGTCGTAAACAAAATAGTTTTTTCATCACTCAAACGATTATTGGTTATATCGTTTTTAACCTTTTTTGTATTGTTTAATAATTTTTGTATTTCTTCCTTAGTATTCTTGTCAAGTTTCAATCTATTGTAAAATTCTCTTTTTACTATCTGCATTTGTGCGTTTGTTTCATTGATTATTGCGGTTATTGTTTGTCTGCTGTTTTTGAGTTGTACTTGTATTTTCCAATTTCCCTCTGGATCAACAGCCCTCTCTATTTTAGAACATAATGTTTTGCAAAGTGGTCCAAAGCCAGGATTATTCACATTATCATATTGCCCCTCTAATTGCTTTAAAAGGCGATCAACATTACTATATTTCTTTTCCCATTCAATATCAATTAGTTTTCCATCTCTTAAATCTTGTAATTTTATTTCAACTTCTGTTAAGTCTTTTTGAGCAGTTTCTTTTGCTGTTTGATAAATAAATAGTGAATGTGTATTTGTTGGAAGTGAAAAACATAACCAAAAGCATAAAAGCAAAGCAATACCGCCAATAAGTCGTGGAGTACGTTGCGTATATTCAAGTTCGTTTTTGGTGTTCAGCGAATCATAGATGTATTTTGTTCCTAATGAAGATAGAAACAAAAATGCAAGAGCAAGAATCCAAAGAATGACTTTATTCCACCCTAAAAGCAAATAAAATGATTCAACGGTTAAAATTCCACTTAACACACTCATTGCAATCCAAGCAAGAATTGCTCCAATTTTTAGAAAATTATTATTTCCCATTTCTTTTAATTTTTTGTGTCTCTTGGGATTTGAAAAGACGGTTAAGTAAATATAAAAAAGAAGACGTAGAATCCCTGTTTCATTTGTAATGGAGGCCCTAGGAAAGCCCTAACACAAAAATACAAGCAGCCACTCTACGCCTGAGGCGTAGGAATCTAATTGCGTATTTCTCTTGTGTTATTGGCGAATTTCCTAGGTTCCCATTTACAAGAAAAGCACAACGCTTCCTTAAATCTTTCTAAAAATAAAAACGCGATAGACTTTTGCCTATCGCTTGCAAAATTAAAATATTTTTTTTTAAATCCAAAAACAATTCAAAAAATTGCGCCGTTTTTTTTGAAAGTTTTTGACAATTATTTTTTTGATTTGTTGAAATATTTCAGCCAATAAATACTCAAAATTTATGCTTTTTTTTAGCGATTCTTCTTTTTTATAATAATTCCAAAGATATAATTTATCTATATATTATATATATGTTTACCAAAATGGTATGTTTTATGTGCTTTTTTAGCATATATTTTCTTCCTTTTTACAATTTTTTATATGCCTTTTTGGAATGAGTTTTTTTAACTAAAATGCGAGGTCTGCGTATTCGTCTTTATACTCGTATTGTTCTACCAAAAATTTAAGGTTAAAGATTAGTGTGTCGTTTTCTTCTATGAAAATAGTTGTTTCGTTATAGATACTTTTTATCTTTTTTATTTTGTTAAGGTGTTTGCAAACTTGGTTTTCGCTCATATCAATCAATTCTTCTATTTTCTTGTATGTTCCAAAGAATCCTTTTCTTCCGTAACCTTTTATAATGGAGATTATAAGCAAATCGGCGTAAGAGAGTTTGTTTACTTGATTTATTTCGGCTGATTTCTTCACAACTTTTTGCAATCTAATAACATCATTCCAATTTATTTGCGTGAATCCGTAGTTTTTCTCTTCGTCGTACATAATTGTATATTTTTATTGTTAATAAACGCAAAGATACAAAAAAAAGTTTTTGAAATAATTTATTATCTCTTTGTTTTATTTTTACGAATCAAAGAAATATTTTTAGGGATTAGCCTTTCATCATCTCCCTTATTTGTTCGTGGAGTTTTCTTAGGTGTTTTGCTTTTCGGAGTTTGATGTCGGAGATGATTATGCGTAGGATTCTGCTGATTTCATGGGCAATGATTGGTGCTGGTAATAGAATCAGCGTTGTGAATAGGGCTATTTGCCAAGGAAGTAGGTTGTATATTACGATGGAATAAACAATCATTAACAAAGGCCATAGTAATAGATAGATTAAAAAGCGAACTGAGTTTTTGAAAGCAGGGTCTTTGAGTAGTGTAAAGATATATTTACAAGTCAAAACCATAGGTAAAGTTAGGATTGAAAGCGAAAGAGTGTAGGGAAGAGTGAAAATGATGAGTAGGGCGTAGAGTAGGCGAAGGAAAAGAGGTCGTCTGATTGTGATTGACTCAATAGAAATGTGTTTTTCTTGACGTAGTGTGCTTGCTTTCTGCCCAAGTTCAAGCAGTTTCTTTGCCTTTTCGGGTTCGTTTTCTTTTATTTTATTTAATTTTCTTAGAGTCTCTTTATTCTTTTCAAGTTGTAGGTCAAGATTTGAGGCACGCTCTTGTGTGATTTTGCAAATTTCGTATGTTGGTTCGTAGTCTTGATCATCAGGAATGTAGAGAATAGAAGAGTGAATGCGTTCTGAGAGCAATTCTTTCATTGAATTGATTTGTTCTTGTTGAGAAAGTTCGGGGTGTTGTGCTATGAATTCTCCTACATTGATAGGCTTGCCGATTTCTACTCGCACTGTGGAGCGAAATCTGAAAAAATCTCCAAATAATAATCCTGTTGGAATGATGTAAAGCGGCATATCGGGCATCAATTCTTGTGCTTGAAAGGCTATTCTGAATATTCCCTTTGAGATTGGCAGTGAAGAATATTTAGTATTGTGTGTTCCTTCGGGAAAAATACAGAAAGGAATTTTGTCTCTCAATACATCAACGGATTTATTTATGATTTCTTGGTTTTTCTTTACTTCGGTGAAGCCGTCTCTTTGACGCATTATTGGCATTATTTTAAGGAAAGTAAAGATTTTTGCAAGCGTTGGATTTTTGAAAATATCGGCTCGTGCAACAAATACCTTTGGTTTAGTATCGATTGCGAGGATAATTAAGGCGTCCATTAGTGCATTTGTGTGATTAGGTGCGAAAATCACAGCACCATCTTGCGGTATTTTGTCTTTGCCTACGTATTTTATTTTTCTATATGAGAGTTTTAAGGAAAAATCTACGTAATAACGCAGAAACCAATAGAAGAAATTAAAATCTTGTATCTTCTTTTCTTTATTTTTTTTCATAAACTAAGCTTTTCTTCGGAAGAAATACGCCATTGTAAGTCCAGAAACGATATGCCAAATGCCCCACCAAGCAGTTATAAAGAGCATTCCGCCGTAGTTTCCATGCCAAATTTCAGGTGGAAAGATAGTAGTGTTGAACAAAAGAATGAGTCCTAAACCCGAATTTTGTATTCCAGTTTCTATTGTTAAGGTTTTTACATCTTTTCTTGTGAGTTTTGAAAGTCTTGCACCGAAATAACCTATTGATAAGGCCGCTGCGTTGTGTAATAAGACGATAAAGAAAACGAAAAAGATGTTATCGATAAAGATTTGGAAGTTTTGAGCAAATGAAACAATTATCATACCCATAAAAAGCAAGATAGAAAGAACTTGTGCAGGCTTTGTGATTTTTTTTGTTGCATTTGGGAAATAATGAGCAAAGAGAATACCAAGCACAATAGGCAAACCAAGTAATAGAAGTATTTGTTCCAAGACAGGAAGGAAGGGTATCTCTAAATAAGGAATATCGCTTTTCAAGCCAATGACAGAAGTATAAAGATTACTCCATAAAAAGAAATTCAAAGGCGTGATTATAGGAGCGGCAGCCGTTGAAATAGCTGTCAAAGAAACCGAAAGTTCAATATTCCCTTTTGAAAGAGAAGAAATAAAATTAGAAATATTTCCGCCCGGACACGATGCTACGAGAATCATTCCAAGAGCAATCATAGGAGTTATAAGAGGATTCAACGCCAAAGCAAGAAGAAAAGTTACTAATGGAAGACATACCCATTGAAGAATAAGACCTATAACAACGCTCTTAGGTTTTTTGAAAACATCTTTAAAGGTTTGTAGTTTAATACCGAGTGCAACTCCGAACATTACAAAAGCAAGAAGAATATTTACAATAGTTATTCCGCTTTCTCCGAAGTTTATTGTAACGGAGTTTAAAGATTCTAATTGTTCTTTCATAGAATTATGATTTAAACAAGGTGCAAAATTATTAAAAATTGCAGAAATAAAAGAACGTTTCTTTAAGAAAAGTATGTAATTAGTCTTATAATTTCTTCAATTTTTGTTTTATAGGTTTGTCATAGAACTTTGATAGTAGCAAAGCAAGGACTATTGACAAGATTACTACGAATAGGGCAACGGGATAGGTAGTTGCAAGAGAGTAGTGTTCGTTTTTTATTAACCATTGATAGAATAAGTACATTATTGGATAGTGAATGATGTATAAAGGATAGGATAAATCACCTAATATGGTACTTATTTTTGGCTTTTCTTTGCTTGATGCTCCTATGATAAGGATGATAGGAAAGATTATTGTGATACAAATTTCTTCATAAATGCCATTGAAGTTTATGTCTTTGATAGGAGCGAGATAAGGAACGCAAAAGATTACTATTAGAAGAATTGAAGACAGCAAAAATGGGTAAGAGATTTTTATTGCTTTGAATCGGCGAGAGATAAGCATGCCTAAACTAAATGGGAAAAGCATTCGTATCATTCCTCCAAAGAAATTGACGCTATCGAAAGTCCAACCGACTCCTATTGTGCCGTATCCTGATAGATTTCCTATTGTAAATATGCTGTGGGCAATGAAAAGAAAAATTACTACTATGGTTAATTGTTTCGTATTTAAGCGTCTGATGAGTAGAGCGTAGAGAATGTTTCCTATGTACTCAAAAAATAGTGACCACATAGGACCATTGAGTGGAAAAAGCTCGCCATTGCCTCTTATTTCGTTGAAAGAATTTGGCAAAGCAGGAATCATAAAACAGGTAAGAAGGAATGTGATGATTGAAAGGTAGAGAGGTATTTGTGTTCCGTTCCATTGTTGTGAACCTCCTATTAAAAAGCATACTAATCCTATGAATGCTCCCATTATTAGCATAGGGTGAAGACGGATTAGCCTGCGAGAGAAAAATTTTCTTGTCGTTAATTTGTCCCATCTGTCGTTATAGGCGTAGTTTATTACGAATCCTGAAAGCAAAAAGAAGAAATCAACTGCCAAATAGCCGTGATTGAAAATTCTTATTAAACCATCGCCCGCTTGATTGGTGATTTGTGCAAAGGAAAAACCCTCAAAGATATGATAACAAACAACAATGATTGCTGCAATACCTCTTAGTGCATCGAGAACTTGATAATGCTGTTTTGAATCAGTCATCTAATTATTTTAATAAGTCGTTTAATGCGTGGATTTGACTGATTGAGTGAATGTCGCTTCCTACTTGATCATAGAAACCTTTGGATAAAATCCATTCTGCTTTCTTTTGTGCCATTTTTCCATACATTCCTTTGAGAGAAAGCAAATTTAATTGAAATCTTATACCCTCTGCCTTTAATTTAGAGTAGTCTTCTTCTGTCATATAAGCATATCGTTCAGGGTGAGCAAGCAACGGATAATAGCCCGCAGAATAAATATCTTTTAAAGTCTGATCTAAATTTAGAGGAGGATTGAAATAAGAGGTTTCTACAAGCAAATGATTTTTTAATTCGCCATGTGGTAAGAGATCTTTCTTAGATAGCCTTTTGTCAAAGACTGTATCAATCATATATTCAGCGGCTAAATTAAGTTGAATGCTTCCTTTGTAGGCTTGTTTTAGTTGAGAAAATCTTTCTTGTAGGAAGTTTGTTTCGTTAGGAATGTCTTCCATAATGTGAGGCGTGCACCAAAGAGTTTCAAAGCCTAAGTCTTCTAATTTTTCTAATATTTTAAGGCTTTCTTCCAATGTTTGTACACCGTCATCTACTCCATAAAGAATATGAGAGTGGACGTCAGATTTTTTATCTAACAATCCACTCTTTTTTATCTTACTTTCTTTGCTGAATAATTTACTGAAAATATTTGCCAAGTGTAGTCTTAGTTTTAATTTTCGTTATTTGAGTAATAACTTCCGTAGCGATAACCATATTTATAGCCGTATTTGTAGCCATACTTGCCATATTTACCGCTGTCTTTTTCTGTTCCGTTTAGTATGCAAGACATATTTTTGAATGTTCCATTGACATAAAGATTTTGTAAGTCGCCCAACATACTTCTTTCTAACAATCCTGCTCTGATTACAAAGATTGTTCTGTCTACACTGTGTTCTATGATGTGTGTATCTGTAACAATTTCAATCGGAGGACAGTCTACAATGACGTAATCGTATTCTTTTTTGAAATTTTCAATCATTGTCTTAAATAAGTCTTGTGCTAATAATTCGGCAGGGTTAGGAGGAATTGTTCCAACAGGCAATACGTGCAATGAAGCGTAGGTTTTGTCTCTTACAACAACGTCATTAACATCAGAAATTCTACCTGCTAAGAAATCAGAAACTCCTAATTTTGGTGCTCCTGCGAATTGTGAAACAGAAGCGTGGCGTAAGTCTCCGTCAATAACTAAAACTTTTTTGTTTTGAATTGCTAAGGCTATTGCTAAGTTGATTGAGATAAATGATTTACCACTTCCTGGATTGTAAGAGGTTAATGCAATTGCGTTTGAACTATTATCTTTCATCATAAAGTCAAGATTAGTTCTCAAACTACGGAATGCTTCATTTATAACGTTTCTACTTCCTGCTTTAACAACAACTTTTTTGTTTTCTACGTCTGTTTTCTTTTTTAATCGAGCAAATCCTGTACGTTTAGGGAAACAATTAGGTATTTCTCCTAAGAATGGAAGAGTTATATTTTTTAAGTCTTGTCGTCCTCTAACGGTTGTTGTGAAGTATTCTCTAAGAACAATTATTGCTAATGGAATCGAAAAACCTATTATAAAGCCTACTAACAATATCATAGTACCTATTGGTGCTACAGGAAAGATTCCTGTTCTTGGCTGTTGGATTAGACGTGTGTTGTAAGCAGTAAATGCTTGCGAAAGTTCATTTTCTTCACGCTTTTGTAACAAATACAAGTACAAAGATTGCTTAACGGCTTGTTGTCTTTCAACTGAAAGAAGTACTTTTGCTTGATTTGGATTTGAGGCAAGTTTTGCTGATGTTTGTCTTTCGCTTCGTTGCAATTGACTCATTTGGTTTTGAAGAACGTTGATTTGATTATCAACAGAAACGCCAATAATTCTACGCATTTCCATTAAGGCTTTGTCCATATCCTTTACAAGAACGTTCTTTTCACTACTGTTTGCAACCAAATTGTTTCTTTCCAATAATTTTGCGTTGTGCTCAGCAATCATTCTTTCAATGTTAGCATTCTGTATTCCTGAGTTTACAGGTAAAAGCTCTGAAGTAATTGCATTTTTTGAAAGATAGTCTTTGATATATCTTGCCATCCATATTTGATTGCTTAGTTCACGTATATCTTCATTGAGTTCAGTACTTTGTTTCAAGTACATATCTGCAACAGCATTAACGTCTGGTAATAAATTTGCAGATTTGAAAGAAGAAATGTCGCTATCTACACTTGCTAATTCATTTTCAATTACTAACAAACGATCGTTAATGAAGATAGAGGTTGAGTTTGCTATTTGGTTTTTGTCTTTAATCCAGTGTTCATTGTAAACAACTATTAGTGTGTTTAAGAAATCTTCTGCTCTTTGAGGAGATACATCATTTACAAAAAGAGTTATAACATCTGCTTCTTTGTTATTTTGTTCTACTCCCAATCTATTTGAATATTTTTCTACTGCATAAGATTTTCTTGTTCTTGTAACAAGAATTTCATTTGTTTCTGTTGCAAGTTGAATATTATAATGAATAGTAGGAGATACTATCAAACTTCCGTAAGGAGAGGTAATAGTATCGTGTAAACGTCCTTCTATTTTTTTGTTTTCAAACTCTTCTCCATTGAAAGTCATATCTGTTATGACATATTTCTCTTTCCCTAATAACTTTATGGTAAATGAAGCAGCAGCATTGTCTGCAAGATCTGGCATAGAGACTGTAATAGGAAGACTTGTTCCGTAAAGGAGTTTGTTATAAAAGAATCCTGGTTTGCGATAATCAGTGTGTAGATTTAATCTATCTACGACCTCTACCATTAAGTCAGGAGAACTAAATGCGATTATTTCATTCCATACATTTGTATTGCTTTTGAAAAGACCGATGCTTGCGAAAGCATCTTCTCCTGTCATTGAATTGCCTTTTGAATCCGACTTTATTTGTAATTCTGCACTTGTTGAATATGATGGTTCAACTGTTTTGGTATATAGAAAAGCTATAGCAACTGATAAAACAATTGAAATAGCAAACCAATACCATTTTGAAATACAAAAATATATTATACTTCTAATGTCAAGAATTTGTTCATACTGCTCTTGTTTGAAATTATCTTTTTGTTCCACGATTATTTGTTTTTTATTATCTAATAAATACTAATAAAACAGAGGTTAAAAGAGATGCTACTGAAATCCAGAATGATGTTGAACGCACATTATTACCATTTACAGTAGATTGTCTCATCTTTGTGTCGTTTGGTTCTACGTAAACAATGTCATTTTGTTTTAAATAAAAAACAGGGGAATTGAAAACATCTTGTGCAGAACACAAATTAACTCTGTATGTTTTTTGAACTCCGTTTTCTTTTCTCATAACCAAAACGTTGTCTCTTCTTCCATAGATTGTTAAATCTCCTGCAGCACTTAGCGCTTCTGTTAGAGTGAAAACATCTTTGTCAATCGCGTATCTACCAGGTCTTGTTACTTCTCCAATGATTTCAACGTTTAGATTCATAAACTCTATTGTAACAACGGCCTCTGTCGCTTGTTCTTGTGCGATTATTGTTTGTTTAACTCTTTGCTCTGCTTCTTTACGAGTTATTCCCGCAACGTGAACTTGACCGATTGCAGGTACATCAATAAATCCGTCTGCGTCTATTGTATAGCCAGAAACTTGTCCATTACCTGAGGTACGTCCTAATGCAGCTGAATATCCTAATCTTTGGGATACGTAAGGTAAGTTAAATAACTCAGTAAGTTTCGGATCCTTACAATTAACAATTACTGAAATTTTGTCTCCCGGCATTAGAATTATCTCTTGTGCAGGAGGGACGTCCAATTCTGCTATTGAATCTACATCTTGATAATAAACAATTGATTCTGTTGAAGCACAAGAATGTAAAAACAGCATCACAATACATAAAAAACTTAATCTAAGATAAGATTTTTTCATATCATTTTAATTTTTTATTACTTCAATTAAATCACTCTCAACCTCTGCCATTACAACTGCCAACAATTTATCTAACATCACAACAACTCTTTTACTTCTCTTTCCTTTAACTTTCATAAACACACCTTCAACACCATCAAAACTACCTCCAATAATTCTAACCCTTGTACCTTTACTAATGTTTATTTCTTCTGGACTAAAATAATTAACCTCTTCCTCATAATTTTCCACAACCCTAATAAATTGTTGCATTTCACTGTCTCTGACAATTATTGGTAGACTTTGTCTATTTACTTTATTGACTAAGTATTGTAAATTTAAAATTTCTTTTTTTACGTCTTTAATTATATCAAGTTTACTATGAACAAAAATAAGGTTATTTACAGCAGGTAAAAGCTCATAATAACTTCTACCTCTCCTCTTTACTAATTTCCTTTTCTTAGGAATAAATGTCTCTATTCCCTTTTCTTTTAGTTTGTTTTGCACTTTGATTTCATTCCTATAAGGGACTCTCATTGCATACCATAATATCTCGTCATCTTTGTGCAAAACAGACATACTAACCTTATTTTATTAAATATAAAACTTTGCAAAAATATAAAAAAACAATAGAATTTCATTGAAAAAGCAAAGAATTTTTATTGTTTTTAGTAATTTTGCACTCAATTTATAAATAATAATAGAGATGAATACAAAATACGCAGAGTATAAACAGCTTAATTTAACTCAAATTTCGGACGAAATTTTAAGCAAATGGCAAAGTGAAAATACTTTTGAGCAATGTTTAAAATTAAGAGAAGGTGCTAAACCATTTATATTCTTTGAAGGTCCTCCTTCAGCAAATGGGCAACCGGGCATTCATCACGTAATGGCACGTGCAATCAAAGATATATTTTGCAGATACAAAACACAAAAAGGATATTTCGTTGCAAGAAAAGCGGGATGGGATACTCACGGACTTCCTGTTGAACTTGGCGTTGAAAAACAATTAGGTATAACCAAAGAAGATATAGGAAAGAAAATATCTGTTGATGAATATAATGCGGCTTGTCGTAATGAGGTGATGAAATATAAAGATATGTGGGATAAACTCACTGTTCAAATGGGTTATTGGGTAGATTTGAACGATCCATATATCACTTTCAAAAATGAATACATAGAAACTCTTTGGTATTTATTAGGAATACTTCATGAAAAAGGATATTTATATAAAGGATATACAATTCAACCATTTTCTCCTGCAGCAGGAACAGGTTTAAGTTCTCACGAATTGAATATGCCAGGCTGTTATAGAGATGTAAAAGACACAACAGCGGTCGCACAATTCAGAGCAAAAAATCAAGAAGAGATAAAATCAAAATATCTTTCTGGTCAAAACTATTCAGAAGATGTTTATTTCATAGCGTGGACAACAACACCTTGGACTCTTCCTTCAAACACTGCTTTGGCTGTGGGTCCAGGTATAGATTATGTTTTCGTTAAAACATTTAATCCATACTCTAATATTCCTGTGATAGTTGTTTTAGCAAAAGCATTATTAGGCTCATTCTTCCCTGAAAAAAATGCAGAATTGTCTTTTGAAGACTATAAACCAGGGGACAAAGCAATACCATTTAAAATTTTAGCAGAGTGTAAAGGAAAGGACTTAAAGGGAACAGAATATGAACCATTGACAGATTTTGTTTCTCTAATGGGAAATGCCTTCAAAGTTATAGAAGGAGATTATGTTTCTACTGCTGACGGAACAGGTATTGTACATATTGCACCAACATTTGGGGCAGATGACGACCGCGTTGCAAAACAAGCAGGAATAGTTCCAATGTTTGTTGTAGACAAAGACGGAAAGAATCAACCAATGGTAGATAAGACAGGTAAATTCTTTAAGATAGAAGATTTAGATCAAGACTTTGTAAATAAATATGTAAACGAATCTTATAAAGAATTTGCAGGTAGATATGTTAAAAATGCGTTTGATTCTTCTCTTACAGAAAAAGACCCAACACTTGACGTTGATATATGCGTTTATTTGAAGCAAGCAAATAAAGTATTCAAGATAGAAAAACATACACACAACTATCCGCATTGTTGGAGAACAGATAAACCTATTCTTTACTATCCATTAGATAGTTGGTTTATAAGAACAACTGCTATAAAGGATAGAATGATAGAATTAAACAAAACAATAAACTGGAAACCTGAGGCAACAGGAAGCGGACGTTTTGGAAATTGGCTTGAAAATCTTGTAGATTGGAACCTAAGTCGTTCAAGATATTGGGGAACTCCTCTTCCAATTTGGAGAACAGAAGACGGAAAATACGAAATCTGTATAAGTTCAGTAGAAATGCTTTCAAACGAAATAGAAAAGAGTATTGCTGCTGGCTATATGAAAGAAAATCCATACAAAGATTATAAAAACTACGATAGTTTTGATTTACATCGTCCGTATATCGATTCAGTTATTTTAGTAGCACCAAATGGTGAAAAAATGACTCGTGAATCTGACTTGATAGATGTATGGTTTGATTCTGGTGCAATGCCGTATGCACAAGTTCATTATCCATTTGATTGCGACGATGAACAATTAGCAAATAATTTCCCTGCTGATTTCATTGCAGAAGGAGTGGATCAAACAAGAGGTTGGTTCTTTACTCTTCACGCAATAGCAACTTTGTGCTTTGATACAATATCTTTCAAAAATGTAGTATCAAATGGATTAGTATTAGACAAGAATGGAAACAAAATGTCAAAGAGATTAGGCAACGCAGTCAATCCTTTTGATATACTTTCTCAATACGGACCAGATGCAACAAGGTGGTATATGATTACAAATACACAACCTTGGGAAAATTTGAAGTTCGATCCAAGCGGAATAGATGAGGTTAGAAGAAAATTCTTCGGTACATTATACAATACATATTCTTTCTTCGCACTTTATGCTAATATAGACAATTTCTCATACGCTGAAAAAGACATTGAAAACAGCCAAAGACCAGAAATAGACCGTTGGATACTTTCAGAGCTTAATTCCTTAATAGAATATTGCGATAAAACATACGCAGATTACGAACCAACAAAAGCAGGAAGAGCAATAGCAAACTTTGTAGATGAATATTTGAGTAATTGGTATGTAAGACTTTGCAGAAGAAGATTCTGGAAAGGTGAATACACTCAAGATAAAATATCAGCATATCAAACACTTTATACTTGCTTAGAAACACTTTCAAAACTTATTGCACCAATTGCACCATTCTTTGCTGAAAGATTATTCACAGATTTAAACAATGTAAGCAAACGTCACAACACATTCTCAGTTCATGCAACTGATTTCCCTCAAAGTAATCCTGCTTTGATAGACAAAGCGCTTGAAGAAAGAATGCAAATGGCACAAAAAATCTGTTCATTAGTTCTTTCACTTAGAAAACGCAATAACCTAAAAGTACGTCAGCCTCTTTCTAAGATAATGATTCCTGCAAAAGATGAACATCAGCAACAACAAATAGAAGCAGTTAAAGATTTAATACTTTCAGAAGTTAATATCAAAAACATAGATTTCTTAACAAAAGAAAATAATGTATTAGTAAAAAGCATAAAAGCTAACTTCAAGACCTTAGGACCAAAATTTGGACCAAAGATGAAAGCAATTGCTGCTGCTATTACTTCATTCTCGCAAGACGATATAGCAAAAATAGAATCAGAAGGCAAGTATGCTTTAAATATAGACAACACTGAAATAGAAATTGCACTATCTGACGTAGAAATTATAACACAAGATATTCCAGGTTGGGTAGTTACAAACGATGCAGACTTAACTGTCGCTTTGGATACAACTATTACAGAAGCCCTACGCCAAGAAGGAATTTCAAGAGAGTTGGTAAACAGAATCCAAAACATAAGAAAAGAACAAAATTTTGATGTTACCGATAATATATTGGTAGAAATAGAAAAATGCGAAGAACTTTGCCAAGCAGTAGAAGCATTTAGAGAATATATTTGTAGCGAAACGCTTACAAAACAACTTACTTTTGTTGAACAAATCGCTTCTCCGCTTCAAACAATAGATGTAATAGAAGGCAAAGACTTAGCAATCAACATCAAAAAAGCATAAACATAATGCAATTAAACTATATTGACTGGGGGATAAAGGCATACAGCGAAGCCTTAGCGGAACAAGAAGAAATATTTGACAAAAAAGTCAAACAAAAACTTCAATCAACATCTAATATTTCGCAAGACTTTATTGTATGTCAGCATCCCCACGTCTATACTCTTGGAAAGCATGGAAAAATTTCAAATCTTTTAGCCAACCCTCAGTATTTAGAAAAGATAAATGCAACTTTCCATAAAATAAATAGAGGAGGCGATATAACCTATCACGGACCGGGACAAATAGTTGGCTATCCGAGTTTAGACATTGACGCATTAGGATTAACACTTCGCACATATATTGAAACAATAGAGCAAAGTGTGATAGATTTAATGAAGGAATACTCCATTAAATGTGAAAGACTAAAAGGTGCAACAGGCGTTTGGATTGACGCAAACACACAAAAAGCAAGAAAAATATGTGCAATAGGAGTAAAAGCCTCACGAGGAATCACTATGCACGGCTTTGCACTGAATATAAACACCGATTTACAATATTTTAATTACATAAATCCATGTGGATTTACCGATAAGGGAGTAACCTCCTTACAAAAAGAACTTTCTTCACCTACACTGTTAGACGTAGAAGAAATACAAAAAAAATTATTCCATCATTTTGTCAAATTAATTTAAAATAATAGCCTTATGAACAGACAAGAATTAGTAGCCCTCATAAGAAGAAAAAAAAGTTTCTTATGTGTGGGATTAGATAGTGACATAAACAAAATACCAAAACACCTTCTAACAAAAGAAGATCCTGTTTTTGAATTCAACAAAGCAATAATAGATGCTACACTTCCTTACACCGTAGCCTACAAACCAAATCTTGCTTTCTACGAATCAAGAGG
>DEPQ01000050.1 GCA_002358855.1 Bacteroidales bacterium UBA3388 | reverse complement strand
TTTTTTATTTTTTTTCTTTGATTTTTTTAATTTTTTCTTTGAAATATTTTGAAAAAGTAAAGACTTTTTTTTGAGGCTTATTGTACTAAAAAAATATCTCTTAGGTTTGGTAAATCCTTCCTAAGAGATATTTTATTTTTTCTTTGTTTTATTTTTAGAAATTAAAGAGTTTCCAGCTTACGTTAAGGTTAAAGTTGAAAAAATGTGGATACCACAAATTATTTACATAAGAATACTCACAACTTGCACCAAGTCCTAAACGGTAATTAGTATTTGGTAAAAAGTATTGATAAGATAACTCTCCTCCAACTTGAAAATGCCAAGAGTATGTTTCAAATCGAATTTCATAATTTTCGCCTTTGGTATCAGCATAAACCCCTCCCAAAATCACACCTGCCTTTAATCTATGGGCTTTTGACTCATTTAGAAAATTATATCCTAAAACGGCAGAAGAAGAATAAAACTTGTGGTCATATTTATAGGTAGTTTTTAGAGCATTATGTGGAAATGATTTAAAACAACCGCCATTCTCTTCAATAATACTCTTATCTGTTCTTAAATAATTAAATCTAAGACGTGCAGAATACTTATTATCATAATCCAATTCAAAAGACGGGATATAGTTTAGTAAAATAGTATTGTTGATATCATCTGATGATACGTAACTCTTGTTAGTTAAGAGCATTATATCAGTAAACGAAACAACATTCTCTTGAATGCTAAGTGTAAACTTCTTTTCTTTCTCTTGCGAAACCGCAACTCCGCACATAAATAGTGCGACCAATAATAACAATGTTCTTTTCATAATCTATTTATTTTTTTATATTGATTTTCAGGCTGCAAATGTAAAAAAAAAACGAATCAACCAAATTTTGAATCAAAAAACTTATTTTAATGAACCATTTTTAAGCCAATAATTGACGCAATAAGTGTAAAGGTAAATAAAAGTCTAAGAAAAGAAGTTGGCTCTTTGAAGATAAAAATCCCTATTAACACTGCTCCAACTGCTCCTATTCCTGTCCAAACAGGGTAAGCCGTTCCGATAGGTATTGTTTTTGTTGCCTTAGTTAGAAGAATCATACTCAGAATATAAAACATCACAAATGCTGCATACCATAAAGTTGCTTTATTTCCCGAAGCGAGATTACCTTTTCCAAGACAAAAAGTGAAAAATGTTTCACACAAGCCTGCTAAAATCAAGATTACCCAATTCATATCAGTGTTTCAAGAGATGCAAAGATACAAAAATATGATTATTACGGCATTTTTTTCTATTTTTGCAGTGAGAAAATTTAAAAATATGAAGAGATACAACTTTGATGAGCCTATTGATAGAAGAAAATCTAACTGTGTGAAATATGATTCTTTGCCTGAAACCTACGGAAAAGAGGATTTGCTTCCTTTATGGGTGGCTGATATGGATTTTCGTTCGCCTGACTTTGTTGTTGAGGCAATAAAGAATCGTTGCAATCACGAAGTTTTTGGCTATGGCATTGCTTACGATGATTATTGGAAAGCAGTAATGAATTGGCTCAGCAAAAGATACAATATAAACAGCGAAAAAAAGGATTTACACTTCATTCCCGGAATTGTAGCAGGGATTTCCTACGCACTACTCAGCCTTACAAAAGAAGGAGACAAGGTTTTGATAACGACTCCTGTGTATCCGCCTTTTGTAAACCTGCCTTTGTCTTGCGGACGTAGGCTTGTTTGTAGCAAATTGCAAATAAAAGACGGACGTTTTGAAATTGACTTTGATGATTTTGAAGAAAAAATTGAGGGTTGTAAACTATTTATTATGAGTAATCCTCACAATCCTGCGGGGACTGTGTGGGGAAAAGAAGTCTTACAAAGAATTGCAGAGATTTGTCAAAGAAAGGGAGTTATGGTTATTAGTGATGAAATTCACGCTGACCTAACCCTTACCCCAAACAAGCATATTAGTTATAGCACTGTATCAAAAGAGGCTGCAAGTCATAGCATTACTTTTATGGCACCGAGCAAAACTTTTAACATTGCAGGTTTAAGCAGTTCGGTTTGTTACATTGCAAACGAGGATATTCGTAAAAAATATTTTGGTTGGCTTGATGCAATGGGTGTTGCCTATGGAAATATTTTTGCATACACTGCTGCCGAAGCGGCTTTCTCACAAGGAGAAGAGTGGCTTAGTCAAATGCTTGATTATTTGCAAGGAAATATAAATTTCTTAAAAGAATTTATTGAAAAAAATCTGCCAAAAGTAAAGATGGTATTACCAGAAAGTTCGTTTTTGGCTTGGTTAGATTTTAGTCAATACGGCAAAACTCATAATGAATTAAGCAAATTGTTGATAGAAAAAGCAGGTGTAGTTCTCAATGACGGCACAACATTTGCTCCAAAAGAACAAAGTTCTGATTATGACTGCTGTTTTAGAATAAATTTAGGTTGTCCGCTCTCTACTTTGCTTGATGCCTTGCAGAGAATTACCACAATTTTTGAATAAAATCAAGAATAAAATTTGCAGATTAAAAAAAAGGTAGTATCTTTGCAC
>DEPQ01000051.1 GCA_002358855.1 Bacteroidales bacterium UBA3388 | reverse complement strand
GGTTAGAGCACATGACTGTTAATCATGGGGTCCTAGGTTCAAGTCCTAGAGGGGGCGCTCAAAGGTAAAAGAGAGAAATCAAAAAGGTTTCTCTCTTTTTTTTCTCCCTCAAAAACTCAATTCCAAAAAGGCAAATAAAAACTTGCAGAAATATTTTTCTAAAACAAAGGAATAAAAAAATAAGTCTTTGAAATAATTTTCTAATTCAAAGACTTATTTTTTTGAAACAAAGAGTTTTTTATTTCAATAGCACTTCTTGAATAAATTTATCAAGTTCTTCTTCGCTTTTTGCACCAATCATTATTTGTGGTTCACCATCTTTTGGAACAAAAATCAAGGTTGGAATGCTTTTTATGCCAATTTCGTTTGCTAAAACTTTTTCTTTATCTACGTTTACTTTGTAAACAATGATTTTGTCTGCATATTTCTCTGCCATTTTGTCTAAAATTGGGGAAATCATCTTGCAAGGTTTGCACCAATTTGCGTAAAAATCCACTATGATTGGTTTTTCTGCTAATGAAACCCCTTTTTCTGGGGATTTTTCATAATCTGCAACTTTTGTTAAAAAGTCTGCTTTTGTTATTTCTATTGGTTTGCTTTGTGAGTATGCAAATGAAAGAGAAATCATTGCAAAGACAAAGACGAAGGTTTTGATAATTTTTTGCATATTTCTGATTTTTTTAATTTTTTGCAAATGTACGAAAAATAAATAAAACACATATATTGTTAAAAAAGAGATAAAAAATATTGTATCTCTACGTTTTTTTTGTAAATTTGCCGATAATTTGTATAATTTTAAGTAACGTTATGAAGAAATTACAATATTTATTGATAGGATTATTGCTTGTATTTGTTGGTTCTCAACAAATTAATGCTCAACCTGTAATGACAATGACAAGTGCAACGGCTACTGCTTACAATGCAGCGGATTTAGCAGCGGATTATACATCAACAGGTGGTTGGACAGTGTCTAAAAAAGGTTTTATCTATGGTACAAACCCTGTTCCAACAAAAGCAAATGGTGCAACTTTGAAACCAAAAAGCGGAACAACCGTTGCTCCTTTTACTCAAACGATTACAGGACTTGCTCCAAATACTACTTATTATGTAAGAACGTATGCTACAAAGACAGGACCTGCTGACACTGCGTATTCAAGCAATATATTGTCTTTTACAACACCTCCGGCTACTCCTCCTACGATAGATGGAGTTACGGTTTCGGATATTACTTTGTTTACTGCAACTTTGGGTAGTACAATTTTGACAAAAGGAGATGCAACTTCATTTGTCAAAAAAGGTTTTGTGTATTCAACAACTCCTAATACGAATTGTCAAACAGGAACACAACTTGCTGTTTCAGGTACAGTGAATGCAAGTTCAATACCTTTTCCTATGAGTGCACAAGCAACAGATTTAGTTTCTGGTGCAACGTATTATGTAAAAGCGTTTGCGATTGTTAAATATGGTTCAATAAATGATACAATTTATTCGGCAGAAACTTCTTTTACAACAGCTCATGCTTGTCAGTCTTTACCAACAAATATAACTATTTCTGAAATAGGAATAACTGAGGCACAGGTTAATTTTCAGCCTGCACCGGGTCAAAGCCAGTGGCAAATAAAATGTGGAATTATTGGACAATCTGATGAAAATGCTGCATTATATGTAACTAACGATACAGTTTATCAAATGACAGGATTAGAGGGTGGACGTTCTTATGCGGTGTATGTGAGAGCAATTTGTGGAAGTATTTATAGCGAATGGACAGAAATGAGAACATTTGTTACACAACCACCTTTGTGTGCAAACGTTAGTGGAGTGCGTACAACAGAAGTTCAACACTCTTCTGTAAAAATTACTTGGAATCCAGGAAGTATGAGTCAAAATATGTGGGAGGTGATTTTTGCACAAAGCAATCAAACTCTTCCAAACTCAGGAGTAATAATTTATGACAATCCAACATTTACTCCAATTGGTCTTACCCCTCAAACAGAGTATAAAATGAAAGTTAGAGCCGTTTGTTCAGATGAAGAAGTGAGTTCATGGAGCGATGAGTTTGTATTTAATACAATACAACAAGGCATAGAAGAAGCAGAAATTTTAACAAATGTAGATATTTTCCCAAATCCAACAGAAGGAAAAATATCATTTAAAGCAAATAATCTGAATGTTGAAAAAATAGAAATTCTAAATGTTTTAGGTGAAGTAGTGTATTTTGCAAATAAATTGCCTGAAGAATTTGATTTTGAAAATAAAAAAGGAATTTTTTTCGTTAATATTTACACCGAAAAAGGTATTCAAACAAGAAAAATAGTAGTTAAATAATAAAAAAAATAAAATTCAATGTTATCAAGTATATTTTTACAAATATCACAAACTGCAACAGAAGTCGTTTCTGAAGCAGCATCAACACAAGCCGAATTAAATGTTTTTGAATTAGCCACAAAAGGTGGTTGGATTATGATAGTATTGGCTATTTTGTTGATAGTAGCCATTTATCTCTTTGTTGAAAGATTTTTAGCTCTTAGAAAAGCATTAAAAGAAGATACTTTCTTTATGGAAAATGTTAAAAATTGCATTCATAGTGGAGATTTAGAAGGTGCAAAGAACCTTACAAGAAATAATCCTACACCAATAGGACGAATGGTTGATAAAGGACTTTCGCGATTAGGTAGACCATTAAACGATATCAATCAAGCAATAGAAAATGTCGGTAAGTTAGAAGTTGCACAGTTGGAAAGCGGTGTATCAATGGTTGGAACAATCGCAGCAATAGGTCCTTCGTTAGGATTTCTTGGTACTGTAACAGGTATGGTTAAGGCATTTTTTGACATGAGTACTGCTGGAAACAACATAGACATTCAATTACTTTCTGGAGGTATTTATGAAGCGATGGTAACCACTGTTGGAGGTTTGATTGTTGGTATTATTGCAAACTTCCTTTATAGTATTCTTGTTGGACAAATAAATAAAGTAATTTTTATGTTAGAAGCAAGAACTATGGAATTTATGGACCTTTTGCATGAACCTGCAAAATAAAAAATCCTTTCTTTGTTATGATTCAAACAAGAAATAAAATAGATCCTAATTTCAACTCTTCATCAATGTCGGATTTGGTGTTTTTGTTGCTAATCTTCTTTATGCTAACATCAACCCTTATTAGTCCGAACGCAATCAAACTTTTGTTGCCACAAAGTACAAGTGGACAAACATTAGCAAAACAAAACGTAGTTGTGGCCATAGATTCAAACTACAAATTCTATGTTGAAAATATAGAAACAAGCGAAGAAGAGTTGTCAAATGTATTAGCAGGATTTTTAAGTGAAGTTTCTGACGGTACAGTTAAACTTCACTCGGACAAAACCGTTCCTGTGCAATATGTTGTTACTGTAATTGATGCAGTAAATAAAGTAAATGCTCAACAAGGCAAAAAACATAAAGTTATTTTAGCAACAGAGGCTACCAAATAATGAACGAAGAAAATAAAAGAAGACTGATAAGTGCTGTAATTACATTACTTCTATCCATGATGGGAGTGGGTGTGTTGTTTGTTATTGCCTTACCTTATCCCGATCCGCCACCTCCTGAATATGGAGTAGAGATGAATATGGAGGAACTCTCTGATATTGGAAATGATTTTGACAATGCCTCAGAGGGAGGAGAAGATGTATCAAATAATGTTGCTTCTAACAATAGTGAAGAAAAGGTTGTAACCCAAGATATAGAAGAAACACCTGTTTCAAGCAAGAATACGAAGGTTGAAAATCCAAAAAAAGAAGAAGAAAAACCGACTGAGCCTGCGATTAACCAAAATGCGTTGTTCGCAAAAGGGAAAGTAAAAACAGGAAATGGTGGACAACAAGGAATTTCTAATGGAGAAGGAAGTGGAGCAGGAGGAAATGGTGAAGGAAAGGGTGTTTCATTTAATTTAGGTGGTAGAGGAGCAAAAGAACTTGTACCTCCGACTTCTTCAACCACAAAGGTAGGAAAAATTGTAGTAGAAATATTTGTTGATAGAGAAGGAAATGTAGTTAAAGCAAAAGCAATATTGAAAGGAACTACGATTACAGACTCTAATCTTTTTAGAAAATGCGAACAAGCCGCAAGAAAATGTAAATTTGCTGCAGATTCGAATGCTCCAGAGGTTCAAAAAGGAACGATTACTTATCGTTTCGTTTAGCGTCTCCTCTACTTACAACAATTTTATAACCTAAGGAATCGACTTGTGCTTTTAATTCTTCAAGTCCTTCAACGGCTTCTTTTCCCACAAAGGCTTTATTGTTATATAAATTATAGAGTTTTCTAACGTCTGTTGGAGAAAGATTTGGCATAACCACATTTGCACCGACTTGAAGTCCTAATTCTCTGCCGTTTTCTGCAATAGAACCCAAAGCAGTTGTAGAAGGAATAAGAGAATAAGGGAACATTAAACGAAGAATTGCCATTAATCTAAGAGTTTTATGTAAATCTCCTTGTGCTTTGTCGCGGAAAGGAGTGTCAATATGAGGAATAAAAGGACCTATTCCAATCATATCGGGTTGCAATTCTTGTAAAAATCTTAAATCAGCAATGATATTTTCGCTTGTTTGAAAAGGTGAGCCTACCATAAAGCCAGAGCCTACTTGAAAACCTATTTCTTTTAAGTCAAATAAGCATTGTTTTCTTTTTTCAATCTTCATTGCCGAAGGGTGAAGCAGTTTATAATGCTCCTCAATTGCGGTTTCATGTCTTAGAAGATAACGATCTGCTCCCGCATTGAAAAAATCCTGATAAGTTTGTTTGTCTTTTTCACCTATTGATAAAGTTACAGCACAATCAGGATAAGATTTTTTGATTTTAGAAACTATTTGACAAACATCTTTGTCTGAAAAATGCAAGTCTTCTCCTCCTTGCATCACAAAAGTGCGAAATCCCAAAGAATATCCGTAAGAAACACAATCCAAAATATTCTTTTCGCTAAGGCGGTATCTTTCAACATTAAGATTTCCACACCTAATTCCACAATACAAACAATTGTTTTTGCAATAATTACTTATTTCTATCAATCCACGTATGTAGATTTCGTTTCCGTATGTTTGTCTGCGTTTTTTATCGGCTTGTTTAAATAGATACTCTTCTTGAATAGAATTATCTTCACATTCAATTAGAGTTTTTAATTCCTCATTTGTTAAATTATTTCCTTCAAAAAGAGTATCTATTAAGCCTCTCATATTTTATTTTTATTTATCTATTGTCATTTTATAGAACGAACGATACACAAAATAGCATGCTATCACAAAGAAAGCAATACCTACGTATGGTGCAATACCTTTAAATGATTCGCTAATTGCTATTTCCATTGCCAAAAGTCCAAATAAAGTTGTGAACTTAATAATTGGGTTAAGAGCAACAGAAGAAGTGTCTTTGAAAGGGTCGCCTACTGTGTCTCCAACAACGGAAGCATCGTGTAAAGCAGAGCCTTTTTCTTTCATATCTACCTCTACAATTTTTTTTGCATTGTCCCAACTTCCTCCTGCGTTAGCCATAAAGACTGCTTGAAACAATCCGAATAACGCAATAGAAAGTAAATAACTAACAAATAAAGAAACTGCATTGTTTCCGCCAATTGAAGCAGGCGAAGAAAGACATGCAATTCCTAAGGCAAAGCAGAAGATTGCAATAAAGATATTATACATACCTTTTTGAGCATAAACAGTACAGATTTTAACCACTTCAACCGAAGAGGCTTCGTCTGCTTTCTTCGGAGCGTTTGCATCAAGTTTTATATTACGCTTTATGTATTCCACAGCACGATAAGCACCTGTTGTAACGGCTTGTGTGCTTGCTCCTGTAAACCAATAAATCACTGCACCTCCAAGAATAAATCCTAAAATAGAGTAAGGATTCAATAAATTAAGTAAACTTGCAGGCTCAACGCCAAGTGCTTTTTGAATAACAAGGATTAAAGAGAATATCATAGTAGTTGCACCAACAACAGCAGTACCAATCAAAACAGGTTTCGCAGTTGCCTTAAATGTATTACCTGCTCCGTCATTTGCTTCAAGATAATATTTTGATTTCTCCCAATCAGGCTTAAATCCGAAATCCTTTTCTATTTCCGAATCAATGTTTTCTTGTTCCTCAATCAAAGAAAGTTCATACACAGATTGAGCATTGTCTGTTACAGGTCCATAACTATCAACCGCAATCGTTACAGGACCCATGCCAAGCATACCAAACGCCACCAAACCAAAAGCAAAAATTGAAGGATACACCATTCCGATTGCTTCTAAGTTGCCAGAGAATATATAAGCGATAAACATAAGAATCACAAAGACTAATCCAGTCCAAAATCCTGAAAAGTTACCAGATACAAATCCTGATAAAATATTCAAAGATGCACCTCCTTGTTGAGAAGCCTTTACAACTTCTTTCACATGAGTAGATTTAGGAGAAGTAAATATCTTTGTAATTTCTGGAATCAAAGCAGCACCCAATGTACCACAAGAAATAATAATAGAAAGTATCCACCATAAATCACTATTTCCTCCAATATTTCCAATAAGAAGGTAAGATGTAACAAAAGTTCCAATAATAGAAAGAATAGAACTAATCCATACCAAATTAGTTAGCGGTGCTTCAAAGTCCAAATCATCTTTTTTCCCATAAAGTTTTTGACTCAATCCCATATTTAAGTAGTAAGCAATAATAGAGGTGACAACTCCAAGTATTCTCATTGTAAATATCCAAACAAGTAAATCTTTTTGAATACTAACATCGCCAATAGCAAGAAGAATAAAAGAAACCAAAGCAACACCTGTTACTCCGTATGTTTCAAAACCGTCAGCAGTCGGTCCAACTGAATCTCCTGCATTATCACCTGTACAATCGGCAATAACACCAGGGTTTCTTGGATCGTCTTCTCCTATTTTGAAAACAACCTTCATAAGATCCGATGCGATATCTGCAATCTTTGTAAATATACCTCCTGCAATTCTAAGAGCCGATGCACCTAAACTTTCACCAATAGCAAAACCTATAAAGCAAGCTCCTGCAAGATGAGCAGGCATTAAAAGTAAAATTACAAGCATTAGCAGAAGTTCAACGCAGATTAACACAACGCCAATGCTCATACCTGCACTTAAAGGAATGTTTAAAAGACTTAAAGGATTACGTTTCAAAGATGCAAAAGCCATTCGTGAATTTGCAAAAGTATTTATACGTATTCCGTATTTAGCAACAATATACGAGCCTAATATTCCAAGTACTGTCCAAAGAAGTATTAGAAGCACTGCTCCAAGTCCAAAACTTTCTCCACTTTCTCCTTTTGCAAGAAAACCGAAATAAAGACTTACTGCCAAACCTACGAAAACAAATAAAATAGCAAGGAACTTTGCTTGTTGTTTTAGGTAAGTTGAACAAGTTTTGTAAATAACGTGTGCTATATCAAGCATACTTTTGTGAGCAGGAAGTTTCTTAATTTTCAAGAATTGGTAAATCCCGAAAATAATCCCGAGTATAGAAACAAAAAATCCCCAATGTAATATTCCAAAGTTGTGAATTTCCATGGGGACTTTTAAATCTGCTTCGCTTGCCCTTAACAGTGTAGGCAGGAAGGCGACTAAACTTAAAGCGATTCTTTTTTTCATATTATTTTTTGTGTTAAATTTTTGTGCTTTTAGAGTTGGCAAAAATACAAATAAAAACAAAATAACAATAAAACTAAGAGAAAAATATTAAATTTTTAAACATTTTTTATAAAAATTCGTTTAATAGAAAAAGAATATAGAGAATAATATGGCGATTTTAGTAGAATTGATGTCTATAACAACATCTGCAATCGATAATTATTACGATGTCTTGCTTATAGAGAAGAATGGCAAACGTGCTTTGTCAATTCCTATCAGCGAATATGAGGGACAGTATCTCGCATTAAGTATTGACAAAATAGAAGCAAACAGACCTTTGACTTTTGATTTGCTTTGTGATATTCTTTCACATTCTGACATAAAGCCAGAGTATGTGATATTAGAAAAATTCATAGATGGAATTTTCTATGTCAGTATTTGTTGTGAGCAAAATGGAGAAAAAATATTCTTTGATTCTCGTTGTTCCGATGCTTTCAATCTTTCGGTACGATTATCTTTACCAATCTTTGTGGAAGAAAAGGTTTTAGATAATGTAGGCTTTGAGATAGTTTCTCCAAATTTGCTTTGCAATCAATCAGAAAGCGAAGCAGAATGGACAATAGAAGAGTTGGAAACTCTTTTGAAAGAAGTCGAAAAAGAAGGCGAACAAGAAATTGCAGAGGTGTTAAAAGAAAAAATCAAAGAGTTAGAAAATAGAGACTAAACTACTTCTTTTCTGGGTGGCGTCCTCCACAGCGAAAACGTTCTGCCCAATATGTTTCGGCAAATCTTCCGATTGTTACACCTTTTGAAGAAGAGGTGTGAATGAATTTGTCTTTATCTAAGAATATTCCTACGTGATTGATTGTGCCACCTTTCTTATTGTTAAAGAAAACTAAGTCTCCTTCTTTCAAATCATTCTTATTGTTGATTATTTTGCAGACTTTTGCCATGTCTTGACTTCTTCTTGGAAGTGAAATGCCATAAATTTCTTTGTAAACATTGCAAACAAATCCTGAACAATCAACTCCTTGTTTTGTTGTGCCACCCATACGATGCGGAGTGCCTAACCAATCTAAGCAATAGGCTCTTAAATCGCTCACTTTATGAGTTCCTCGTGGCTTTTCTTTAACAGGTTTTTCTGTTTCAATGACAATGTCTTGTTTTGCTACTTTACAAGAGGTAAATCCTGCAACTACTAATAATAATATTAAGATTTTTTTCATTTTATTTGTGCTTTTAGTTCTTTAATACATTCTTTTAAACTCTCTTCCCAATGAGGTATTTTAATGTCTAAGAGTTTTTCTGATTCGCTTTTGTCAAATACACTGAATTTTGGGCGAGTTGCTTTTGTGTGATATTGGCTTGTAAGAATAGGGTTAATTCTTATTTGTTTTTCTCCCCATAATTCTATTGCCTTTCTTGCAAAATCATACCAAGAGCAAACTCCTTGATTGCTAAAATGAAGAATACGATTTGTGTTTATGTGTTCTATCGCTCTAATTGAAAACTCTGCCAAATCCCTTGCGTAAGTTGGGCTTCCAATTTGGTCATATATAACATTTAACTCTTCTTTTGTTTGAGAAAGGTTAATCATTGTCTTTACAAAGTTTGACTTAAATTCACTATAAAGCCAACTTGTTCTAATTACAAAGGTCAAAGGATTATTTTTTAAGCAGTTTTCTTCTCCTTTAAGTTTAGTTTTCCCATACACAGATAGGGGATTAGTGCTTTCTTGCGGAGAGTGAGGCTTGCAATCCTTTCCCTCAAAAACATAATCCGTAGAGATATAAACTAATCTTGCCTTATGTTTGGCACAAATCTTTGCAATATTCAAAGAAGCCTCAGAGTTGATTTTTTCTGCCAAAGACTCTTCGTCCTCAGCCTTATCAACAGCAGTGTAAGCCGCAAAGTGCAAAACACAATATATAGAATTGTTTTCAAAAAACGCCTTTAACTCTTGCTCATTGCAAATATCCAAGTTGTCTTTGTCGGTATAGATAAAATTATACTGAGGAAAATTTCCTGCAATCTTTTTTAAAGACGAGCCAAGTTGTCCTTCTGCCCCTGTAACTAATACGTTTTTCATTTGCTTTAATTTAACAGCACAAAAATACTAAGAAAAAAGAAAATAAAGCAAAGAAATAAAAAAATAAAACAAAGAAATATTTTTCTAAAACAAAGAAAAAAAATAAATATTTGTATCTTTGTATTTTTAAAGCAAAGATGAATATGAAAAAATGGATAAGAATACTTTTGTGTTTCTTTATTTGCTTGCAGATGTTTCCTCCAATGTTGGTTTTAGACATCACTTCCTTGCGACATTTCTTGATTGCATTGTTTGATATTGTTGCAATAGGGGTTGTAATCTATTACTCGTTTTGGAGAAAGAAAGATATATTATCCTCTTCCATATTTACGAAAAATCCTCTCATACCCCTGTGGCTCTTACTCATTGTTTATATGGGTGTTTCTATTGTTTGGGCAATCAATTGCGTAGAAGGATTTTCAATTTGGAACCGTTGGATTTTGATTTTCATTGCAATGATTCTCTCAATTGGCTTTATGCTCAAAGATAATCACGCAATAAAGAATTTAATCATTTGTACAATCGTCATTGCTACTATAAACGTACTTTCTTGCATTATTTGCTATTATGTTTTTGATGTTCATATATCGCAACGCAATAACTTAAAACTAAATGGCTTTTACGGAAACAAAAATATCTTTGCCGTAGCCCTCTTATTCAAACTTCCATTTTTGTACTATGCTGTTTTACGCTTCAAAAAGTTTATTCGCTACTATTCTTTGTTTCTAATATTTGCGATAAGCTTTTGTTTGATAATCCTAAGCACACGTTCAAGTTTCATAGGCTTGTTTTTGCAGTTAGCAGTCTTGTGTTTCTATGGAGTCTTTTATCAAATCAAAAGCCGAAAACTATCTCTTGTCTTTAAACATTCAAGACTCTATTTATTGATTTGCCTTGTGGCAGTTTCGGGATTTGTTTTAGGCGATGCTTTCATTAAATACAATTTCGCACATTACTCAAAAATTGAAACAAATAACTATTCCATAGGAGCAAGAGTAACCTCTATTGCCGAAGGAAACAGCAAAGGCAGACTTTTAATTTGGAAAAACACTTGCGAAATCATAAAACAATCTCCGCTTTTAGGCTATGGAGTCGGCAATCATAAGTTAGCGATTATGAAAGTGGAGTGTGCAAAAAAGCATGACTATATTGTGTCGGATCATGCACACAATGATTTCTTAGAAATGTTCTCTGAACTCGGCATTTTTGGGCTTTTAATCTATGTTTCCACTTATTTAGTGTTTGGAATTATGGCATTGAAACAAATGTTTCGCTATAAAAAAGTTCAACATCGCCTTTTAGCCTTAGTCGCTCTTTGTCTTATCTTGACATACGCAAACGATGCCTTGTTTAACTTCCCGTTAGAGCGAGCCGATTGTCAGATATATTTGGTTCTATCAGTCGCAATTTTAGTTTCAAACCATATTCGCAATAGCAAAAACGAAAGAAAACCACTCTCAAAAGCCGTTATCATTTTCCTAAGCCTTGTTACGCTTTTGGCATTCGGGCTCGAAACACTGCATTGTCAATCTTCAATTCTGCAAAAGAAAAGAATATTGCAACACAACGGCGATACATCAATAAAATACACACCAGAAGATTGGTTAGATAAGTTTCCGGCGATTCCAAACATTGACGAAAGCACAAAACCTATTGCAGTAAACACAGCAGAACGCTTTGCAACAGCAGGAAATCACAGAAAAGCAATAGACATTCTTTTAGAAGATAATTCCAATCCTTATTATTCTTTAAGGGAATACCGATTGGCAAACTATTATAATAGGTTGGAGGGGAAAAGTGATAGTGCTACTTATTGGGCTCAAAGATGTATTGAGATGAAACCCCTTTGTTATTCTCCTGTTCGTATTTTGGTGAACATAGCAGGCAAGAAAAACGATAGCGAACAACAACTTAATTTGATAAATTCTTATTTAGAGCGATATAAATTAGATCCTCTTGCTTGGGAAGACAAGGTTAATATTCTCTTACGCCAAGAAAAAAGAGCAGAAGCCTTAGAAACCGTTTCAAAAGCAAGAGAATATATGCCGAACAACAGTAAAATGAGAAAATTACAAGAAAAACTAATGAAAAATGAATAAATTGTGTTGATTTTTTCTTGTTATAAATCAGTAAGTTAAGAAAATTGCTAACAATTTGTTAAACAAAAAAAGCTTTCATTTGAAATTAAGTTGTAATTTTGCAGAGTTAAAACACAAAGAATTATTAATAATTTAAAAAAAACGAAGATGAAAAAAGTATTGTTTGTATTAGCAGTAGCTGGTTTCTTCGCTGCTTGCGGTGGAGCAACTGAAACTGCAACTGAAACTGCAACTGAAACTCCTGCAGCTGAAACAGAAGTTGTTGCTGAAACTGCAACTGAAACTGCAGCTGAAACAGTTGTTGCTGAATAATTAGAAAAGTTTCGGTTAGTTAGAAAAATAGCAGTCCCAAGTAAAGAGACTGCTTTTTTTTATGCCCTTTTGATAG